>NC_009767.1:970000-1293333 GCF_000017805.1 Roseiflexus castenholzii DSM 13941
GAAGGAGCATCCTTCGATCCACCTTCATAACGCATTGCGTTATGACGCCAGTATAGCACGACGGTGGATAGAAGTCAAGCGTCCTCCTCGACACTATTGTACACGACGTATCGGCGGTATGCTGCCGGGACGCTTTCTGCTTCCATCCCGTCGTTTGCCTGATGATCGCGTGCCCGAACTCCAACCGACTGCAAATCTCGTGTACTATAGGCGTTATGCAACGCTCATACCATGGAGAGGAACACACATTCTGATGCAGCCTCATGCTCGTACTGGTTATGCCCTCAGCGCGCTTGCGGCGGTCGTCTGGGCCTCAACCGCGCCTGGTCTCTCGTACCTTATCACCCGGTACGCCATTCCTGGCCTCACCCTGGCGCTCTGGCGCGATCTGTTGATTGCGGTTGTCTGTGCTGGGGGACTTCTGGCCTTCCGTCCGGCGTTGCTGCGCATCGGCACGCGCGCCATTGTGCAACTGGCGCTGACCGGCATGATTTCGATTGGCATGTACCATGCTCTCTGGCTCTGGTCGGTGACGCTGAACGGCGCCGCTATTGCGGTGGTGCTCATTTATACCTATCCCGTCTTTGTGGCGCTTGGCGCGTGGCTGTTGTTTCGCGAACAGATCACGAAAGCGCACATAGTCGCCCTGGCGCTGGCGCTGGCGGGATGTGCGCTGGTTGTGCGCGCTTATGATCCTGCCATTCTGCGGATCAGTTGGACTGGCGCGGTCATCGGGTTGCTGACCGCGTTGACCCATACAGTCTATGTGCTGATCGGTCAGCGCAATGCGCCATCGATCAGCCCCTGGACGACGCTGGCATACACAATGATCTTCGGTGCGCTGACGCTCGTCGCATTGGCGCTGGCAGCCGACTATCTTGCGCCGTCCACGCGCTCATATCTGTGGTCAATCGAAGCACCGTCTGCCTGGGTGATTCTGGCAATGATCGCCGTTGGACCGACGCTTGGCGGCTATGCTCTGTTTACCCAATCGCTGCGCTACATTCCTGGGAAAGTTGCAGGACTGATCTCGGTAATCGAGGCGCCGGTCGCTGCGCTGATTGCTGTGACATTGCTCGGTGAGCGCCTCGAACTGTTGCAGGTGGTGGGCATAGTGCTGATCCTGGTGGCTGTCGTTCTGCCGCGTTTTGCGGCGCGGGTGCAGCAAACGGCGACCCTCGTCGCATCACGTGGGTGAAAAGTGTGATCATCAGCAATGCACGAACGCGCAGCGCAGAAGGGGCGGGTCTCTGACCCGCCCCCAGCGAAAAGGCGGGTCTCTGACCCGCCCCCAGCGAAAAGGCGGGTCTCTGCCCCGCCCCCAGCGAAAAGGCGGGTCTCTGCCCCGCCCCCAGCGAAAAGGCGGGTCTCTGCCCCGCCCCCAGCGAAGAGGCGGGTCTCTGCCCCGCCCCCAGCGAAGAGGCGGGTCTCTGCCCCGCCCCCAGCGGAGAGGCGGGTCTCTGCCCCGCCCCCAGCGAAGAGGCGGGTCTCTGCCCCGCCCCCAGCGAAGAGGCGGGTCTCTGCCCCGCCCCCAGCGGAGAGGCGGGTCTCTGACCCGCCCCCAGCGAAGAGGCGGGTCTCTGCCCCGCCCCCAGCGAAGAGGCGGGTCTCTGACCCGCCCCCAGCGAAGAGGCGGGTCTCTGCCCCGCCCCGCCCCCCGGGCGCAGCAGCGTGGGTACGCGGATGAGAGCGTGGCAGATGGGCATGTGGCAGGTAACCTCTAACCCTTAGACTCTTTTGCAGAATACGACCAGACCCGCACACTGTTGCGTCCACTGCGCTTGGCGAGGTACAGCGCCCGATCGGCGCGATCAATGATGGCATCGAGCGTTGTCTGATCGTCTGGATGACATACCGCCACCCCAATGCTGATCGTCAAGGAAATTGATCCCTGAGCAGTCGCAAACGGGGTATTCTCGACAGCAGTGCGCAGACGCTCCGCAATATGTTCCGCCGCGTCAATATCGGTATCGGGGAGCGCCACAGCGAATTCTTCGCCGCCGTAGCGCCCAATAATATCGATGCCTCGCAATTGATTGCGGCAGCGTTCCGCCAGGTCGCGCAGCGCCTGATCGCCGACCGCGTGCCCGTAGGTGTCGTTGACCGACTTGAAGTGATCGATATCAAACATCAGCACCGCCAGCGGACGCAAGGTGCGCTGACTGCGCAAAAACTCGCGCCTGGCGTTCTCGAAGAAAGAGCGTCGGTTCCACACACCGGTCAGTTCGTCGATCGTTGCATGGCGGCGCGCATCGGCGAAGAGGCGCGCATTGTCGATGGCAATCGCCGCGGTTGCACCGAGGAGTTCGAGGGCGCTGCGGTCGGCGTCGGTGTAGGTATATGGTTGCGACGCGCGAACGAGGATGGCGCCGATGACCCGTCCGCCACGGCGCATTACAGCAACGAGGACGCTGCTTCCACACTCAGTGTTATCACACCGTAGCGACTCTTCCTTCTCAATGGCGCGATGTGCAAGATTGGCGCATGCCTTGCTGTATGCGCGGCCGACACAGTAGATTACACCTGGAGGCGCCTGTTCGCCGCTCTTGAGCGCAACCAGAAACCCATCACAGGTGACCAGAGACATCGTGGCGCGATAGATCTCATCATAGATCTGATTCAGATCGAGGAGCGCACCGAGTCGTTGACTCGCTTCGTAGAGACGAGTGCGCATATCTGCTTCGCGCCGTGCCGCCTCGAACAGGCGGGCATTCTCGATAGCAATAGCAGCGGTGGTCGCCAGTTGATCGAGCATTTCAAGATCAGTGGCGGAACAAATGTGCGAAGCGCGTGTGCGCGCCGACATGACCCCTAGCGTTTGTCCGCCGCGACGCATGACAATCAGCAAGCGTGTATTCTGACCGCCGCCTGCCACGCACAGCGACTGTCCACCGGCGAGGACCTGCGCAACGGCTTCGTCTACGATATGCTCCGCTGGGTCATGCGCATCAGCATCACAGTACACAACGTCCAACCGGTTGCTTCCCGAATCGATCAGCATCAGCGCAAATGATTCACAAGGTATGAGCGTGGTAATAGCCTGATGGATCGTGCGATACAGGTGCGGCAAGTCGAGGGTTGCCCCGATCTGTTGACTGGCATACAACAGCGCAATGCGCCGCTCCGCTTCCTGGACGGCGGTCTGATACCGTTGGATTCGATCAATGGTCAGACCGATCTGCCGTCCAACAACGGTCAGGATGTTGAGATCGTGAGCGGTGAATGGATCGTCGCGCCCAATGCGATAGACAGCGAGGACACCGACCGGTTGCTCATCGACTGCGACCGGTGTCCCGATGACAGCGCGAACGTCGTGCGCCACAAGCGACTGGAGGGCGCGCTCGTGATGATGATATCCATTGATCAGCACAGGGAGCTGATGTTCGATGATCTGCCAGGAAAGGTTGGCGCCGCGCGGAACTTTTGTGGCAAGCAACGATTCGGGAACTCCCAACGTATAACAAAATTCCAGCGTCTCGGTATCGCGCCTGATCAGTGGGAGCGCCACTGCGTCGGCTTCGACCAGTTCGGCGACCATGCGTAGCACATTGGGCATGACGCTGTGAATATCGTGCGCACTGTGAAGGATCTGCGTCAGCGCATTGAGCTGCCTTTCGCGTTTGAGGGTATGCTCGATTGAAAGGTGATCAAACCCATCGCCTTCCTCGGCGCTCACACGGGCATGCGGAGAATGATTCACGGCTCGTGCGTGAAGAAACGCATCGGCGTGGGGCCGTGTCTCGCTGTGACCTGCCTGGGTCATGATCAAGGACTCTCACTATCCTCTTGATAGGTTCTGGTGACAAAAAACCCGGTGTGTTTACTGCCTATGACATTACATGCTACTATGCTCAGCAGCGCCCGTCCATAGCCATTGGTATAGTCAGGATGACGAGTTGATGACAGACGCACAGATTTCGGTGACGCTTTCTCCGGTGCAACGGCGCCACGGCGCGATGGTGATGCTCGTCATCACATTTCTGATGTGGGGTGGATTCTTCATGGTCATTCCCCTTCTGTCCCTACGGTATGTTGATGATCTGGGATGGTCGGCGGGCGCCGTGGGGTTGGTGCTGGCGATCCGGCAGTTGACGCAACAGGGGTTGACCGTCTTTGGTGGTGCGCTGGCAGATCGGTTCGGTGCGAAGGAGTTAATCGTCGTCGGGATGCTCATTCGTGCAATAAGTTTCAGCGCGATGGCGGTTGCGACGACGTATCCCTTCCTGATGATCAGCGCCATTCTGGCGGCGCTTGGCGGCGCCTTGTTCGATTCGCCTTCGTCGGCGGCGATGGTGGCGCTGACGCGCCCCGAAGAGCGCAATCGCTACTTTGCCGTGTTGGGCATTGTGCGCGGGCTGGGAATGTCGCTCGGTCCGCTGGTGGGCGCAGCGCTTTTGCGGGTTGATTTTGCCTTTGTTGCGCTTGCGGCTGGCGGGTGTTTCTTTGTTGCTTCTGGAATCACCTTCCTGTTGTTGCCGCCGGTGCGGGTTGCCGCCGAGCGCAGCGAGTTGCTGGCGGGCATTCTGATGGCGCTGCGCGACCGACGATTCATGGCGTTCAACGTTCTGTTGATGGGATACTGGTTTATGTGGGTGCAGTTGACCATCTCGCTCCCTCTGGCAGCGCGGGCGCTGGCGGGAACTTCCGATGCGGTCAGCTGGCTCTATGCGCTGAATGCGGGTATGAGCGTGCTTTTGCAGTATCCGGTTGTGCGCCTGGCGGAACGCTGGTTGCGCCCGCTTCCCGTGCTGATGTTTGGCATCGTGTTGATGGCGCTAGGGTTAGGAAGTGTTGTGTTTGCCGGCGCCATTGGCGCGCTGCTGGTGAGTGTGGCGCTCTTCTCGTTCGGCGCGCTGCTGGCGGCGCCTGGACAACAGACGGTTGCCGCCGATCTGGCGAACCCGGCAGCGCTCGGATCGTACTTCGGCGTCAGTGCGCTGGCGCTGGCGCTTGGTGGCGGCATCGGCAATTATGCGGGAGGGGCGCTCTATAGTTTGGGCCACGACATCAACTTCCCTGCGCTACCCTGGCTGGTTTGCCTGGGAGTGGGCATCGGTTCGGCAGCCGGGCTTGCGGCGCTCGACCGGCGCCTTGTACGGCGGGCAGAGTCAGGGGTTAGGGGTTAGACCGCTTGACTCAACCTTCGCCCTTGTAAACATTTCATTTTTGTTCGTCCGCGTATCCTTACACGTGCATTCATCGATATCCATATGCTGGAAGATACCAGGCACAGCGTAGCGCCGATGTGTCAGACTATCAATCAGAGCCTCTGGTCAGTCCAATCCGCCGCCGCAACTGGCGTGATATTGTGCGTTTTGCGCCCCTTACCGCTCACCCGCATATCGCGCTGGTCGTGTCGCGCCGTGGTCGGGTGATTTCGGTTATTCCGGCGAATGCACGGCGGGTGCTCTCGGATTATCTCGATTGGCCCTTCGAGTACCGCGAAGTGGATATGCGTGAGCGCCTGCTCGAACTCAATCTGCGCCTCGACTCGCAGGATGCCGGGTATGCCTTCACGGTCGTGCTGCAACTGGTCTATCAGGTGGTGCGCCCTGAGCGCGTGGTGGTCGAACATATCGATGTGTTGCACGAGTTTGCGGAGGCGATCATTCAACGCGCGCGCGCGATTGCGCAGAAACTGGGCGAAAGGGGCGACGTGCACACTCCAGGCGCTGCCGAGCAGATCATTCGTACCGCCGTGCAACGCACGCTCTATCGGGTTGCTGCGCGCTTTGCGCCGTGTCAGGAACGAGAGGCTACCGCAGCAATGACCGATGAGTTATGGAACGATACAGTGCTCAAAGCCACGCTTGCTGCCAGCAATCTTGAACTGCTGCGTCCGGCGGTTCAGATTCAGGAGAGTCGGCGTGCCCTGCATCAATCTTCTCCGCATCTACTGTTTACCGACTCACAGGTCGCCGAATCATTGGCGTCAGAGGTGCAACAGGCAGACACGCAGCCGAAAGATGCGCTTCACAACGTCAAGCCATCAGATTTCGCGCGCGAGTCGCAGTCGGACGCTTCACCACACGCTCAGATGGTGAGCATGATGGGCGAAGATAAGGCGCGCGCTGCCTGGAACGGGAACGATATTCGCAGTGGTGCGTCTGTTTCGTCCTCCACGGTCTCGTCTCTCAGCCCGATCTGGGAAGATGAACAGAACGCTGCCGACGGCGCAGACGATGGACAGGCGGATATGTGGGCGACTTCGTCCAAAACTGTCGCTCTGGACACCGATACCGGCCTGCTGAGCAGTGAACGACCGGCTGCTGCGTCGCTTCCGTCAGACGGGACCCATTGGCGAGAGTCGCTCGAACCGGTCGAGCAATCAGAGATCGAGCAATCGCCGACGCGCTCAACGCCCTGCCTGCCTTCCAACGAATACTCGCGGCACGAAATCGTCGCGCGCTGGATCGAATTGTTGCGTGCCCAGGATGCGTGGGTGTTCCGATATGTTGTCCAGATGATTGTGGCGCACCCAGAAAAAACTGCGGCGGTCATTGGTGATCTGACGACCGATCCAGTGCTCTGCGACCGCGCGACCGATCCGGATTGCTCGATGTTGCTGGCGGAAACGCTGAGGGGCATTCTGGATATGGAAAGCGCTGAGCGAGGGTCTCTCGCCGATGCTGAGCAACGTGCCGTTCTGTCAGAGGAAGAGCCGGACTGGATGGTTTTGCGCCGCGTTTTCGACGACCCGTGAGATGTCTATGAGCCTCCTCACAACACTCGTGGCAACACTTGCAACACCGTCGGTTCTGTGTACGCTGGTTCTGATATTGTAGAGCGCTCCGTCTGTCCGTATTCCGATTGTCGCACCTTGCAACACCGTCGGTTCTGTGTACGCTGGTTCTGATGGCTGTGCTGGTACTCGAACTAGAACGTCGTTGGACGCGCACACGCCGGTTTGCCGGGAGGCAGGCCGGAACGCCTGCGTTCGTTCTTGATAGTCTGGTGATCCTTACGGCGCTCCTTGTGGTCACCGGCGTTGTACTCGTGCTCACACAGGCAATCGTCAGCGTGTTGCACGACACAATGGCGCAGATAAGCGGTCTGGCGTGGCAGATCAACGGGATCGTAGCCGGTTTGGTGCTTGGCTCTGCTATCGCACTGATCGCGCTGTTCGGTTTGATCCGCCGGATGACGGTTCGGCTTCCATCCGCGACGCAGCAGGCGGATCGCGCAACGATGACCCTATCGCGTCGCTCGGCGCTCGACGAATCGCATCCGTCGTCTGCTGCTCTTCCGGTAGCGCCCGATCGCGCCATGGCCGGTGATCTCGATGAAGAACCGCACCTGGTCATGCTACGGGCGCGCCACGCAAGGCTGCGCTTTGTGCCAACGCCTGAGCGACCATGGGCGCCCGACGACGTGCAGCCAGAGCCGAAACCATCTACCCGGCGCTTTCATCCGGGTGTGATGACTGTTGTTGTGTTGCTGTTGGCGGTTGGTGTCGTTGGCGGCTTGTATCGGGATGCCGTGCTGCTGATAATCTCGGGACGCAGGCGCACACGAATGTTCCAGCGCCGTTCGGCGCCGATGCTCCGGCGCCGTCGCCTGAGCCGGCGGCCTCTCCCCCGGTTACGCCGCCTTCTGCGCCGCCGATGTTGCAGGTTGTCGCCGAGCGCCTGAACCTGCGCGCCGGTCCAGGGACTGATTACCCGGTGCTTACGACCTTAAGCCGCGGCGATAAGGTCGAATATCTGGGGAAGACAGCAGGCAGCGGCGCGGATGTCTGGATACGGGTGAGGAGGGGGACGCAGGAAGGGTGGGTGTTCCGCGCCTTCCTGCAAGAACCTACTTCCCCATCGCCTTGAGCGCCTGGAGGCAGCGCCGGACGCACTCGAGCGGCGGGTAGGCATAACTCTCCTGCTCAACGATGTACCATTCCGTCCCGCCAATCGTCTCGCACAACTCGAAAATCTCGTTCCATGGCACATCACCTTCGCCGATGAGTGCCGAGTCGTTGGTGGCGGAGTATTCCTTCAGGTGCACCGTTTTCGCGCGTCCCGGATAGCGGCGCAGGAACGGCGCCGCCTGGGCGCCGCCGTGGAGCGCATTACCGGTGTCGAACTGCATGATGACATCATCGGTCGTGTTGCTAAAGAGCGTATCCCACGGCAGTTCACCCTCCATAGGCGCAAACTCGATATGATGGTTGTGATAACCGGTGCGCATGCCATACGGCTTGAGCGCAACAGCGATGGCGTTGAGCGTCTCGGCGGTCGTCAACCAGGCAGCGCGCGAGTTGCGCCACTGTTCCGCCAGACCGGGAACGATCAGAGTCGTATTGCCAAGGGTCTGATGGAACTCGATGGTGCGCGCCAGTTCATCGCCGAGTAACGTCTCGATGCCGACGTGCGCGCCGGCGACCTTAAGCCCATACGCATCGAGCCAATCGCGAATCGTTCGGGCATCGTGCCCATAGTAACCGGCAAACTCGACTCCTTCGTACCCCATGTCGGCGACTGCGGCGAGTACGCCCTGCAAATCTCGTGCTGCGTCGTCGCGCACCGAGTACAATTGCAGCGCAATCGGGATTCGCGTCATGGCACCCGTGTCCTTTCAGTGAAACGCATGCCGCCTGCTCTGGCGACACGCACCATTGTACCGCACCTCTCAGATATGCATGTCGATGACGGTACGTAACGTCGCCAGGCTGACATTACCGCCACAAATGATGATTGCTGCCGTCTTGCCGCGCATCTCTTCCTTGAGGCGCAGGTAGCCAGCGACAGCGACGCCTGCCGATCCTTCCACCAGCGTGTGCTGCGTTTCGATCATCAGGCGCATGGCGGCAGCGATCTCTCCTTCGGACACCAGCACCCATTCATCGACCAGCGCACGGCACAGATCGAGGGTGATCGCTCCCGGCTCCACGCCACCGGCCGTGCCGTCTGAGAGAGTCGGGAGAACAGGCGGCGATACCACCTCACCTGCCAGGACCGATTCGTACATCGCCGGTGAATGGATCGGCGAACAGCCGATGATGCGCACATCCGGCTGCACCGCTTTCATATAAGCGGCGATGCCGCTGATCAACCCGCCGCCGCCGACGGCAACCAGAATGGCGTCGAGACGGTCGATCTGGCGTGCCAGTTCTACGCCGATCGTTCCCTGCCCGCCGATGACCAGCGGGTCGTTGTAGGGTGAAATATAGGTCAGTCCATGGTCAGTCGCGTATGATCGCGCATATGTTTCCGTAACCACGCAATCATCGCCATAGACCCGCACATCGGCGCCGAAATCGCGCATAGCGTTCACCTTGACCGGCGATGTGTCTTCGGGGACGAAGATCAGCGCCGGCGCTCCGAGCCTCAGTGCGCTATAGGCGACGGCAGCGCCGTGATTGCCCGACGATGCTGCTACGACGCCGCGTTCACGAACGTGGGACGGCAGCGACAGCAAGACGTTCAGTGCGCCGCGCACTTTGAACGATCCGGTCGGTTGCGTGTTTTCCAACTTCAGCAATGCCCGTCCATCGGTCAGCGCACCGAGCCGGATCGACTCCTCGAGCGGCGTCGGACGCAGCGCACGCCGCAACCGTCGTGCAGCGCGCAGAATCTCGTGCAGCATGTCGTTCATGTGATGTGCGTGCCTCTGCGAATAAAGAGTTGCCGTAAGGTCTGGTTGCGTCAGATGCCCAAAAGTAGCCTCGATTGTATCGGGAATGAAGAATTACGTCAATAACAGAAGAAATGGTATAATGACACTCCCTGGTCTCAGACACGCCGCTCGCGCGATGGCGCGTCGCCGGGGAAACCTGCGCCGCTCAAGGAGTTGCCGAATGAAGCTGTCATGTCTTCAGGAGAATTTGAAACGCGGTCTCGCCGTTGTCAGTCACGCGGTCGCCGGGAAAAGCACGCTGCCGGTTCTCAGCAATATCCTGATAGCCAGTGATGACGGGCGCCTCAAACTTGCTGCGACGAATCTCGAGATTGGAATTACGTGCTGGATCGGCGCCAAAATCGAAGAGGAGGGCGCTGTCGCCGTACCGGCAAAACTGTTGAGTGATGTCGTCGGTAGTTTGCCCAATGACCGGATTGACCTTACGCTCGATGGGCGCACACAAACATTGAACCTGAAATGCGCCCGCTTTGAGAGCAATATCAAAGGGACAGAGTCCGGTGAGTTTCCCGCCATTCCAACGGTGGATAATCGCACGCCAACCGCTGTCTTCCCGCCAACATTGCTCCGTGAGACGATCCAGCAGGTGGCGTTCGCTGCCTCCACCGAGGAAACGCGCCCGGTGCTCCAGGGGGTGCAACTCCGCCTGCGCGACAACCGCGCGATCTTTGCCGCCGCCGACGGTTTCCGGCTGGCGCAGCGGATCGTCGAATTGCCGGAACCGGTCGCCCAACCACAGGATCTGATCATTCCGGCGCGTGCGCTGAATGAACTGGCGCGCATCCTCAATGACGACGAGAGCCAGGTCGAGATGATTGTCACCCATAGCGGCGGGCAGGTGCTCTTCCATACCAGCACGGTCGATCTAGTCTCACGTCTGATCGACGGCAAGTACCCTGATGTCGATCGGGTGATTCCACAGCAGTACCAGACGCGCGCCGTCCTCGACACGCAGGAGTTGACGAAGGCGGTCAAACTGGCATCCTACTTTACGGTTGCTCCATCAAATAGTGTGCGCCTGCACATGGAACCCGGCGGCGACCTGGGACCGGGGCGTATGACGATTAGCGCCAATGCGGTCGATGTTGGCGACAACAAGGGGCAGGTCGATGCCATGATCGAAGGCGAAGGCGGGCAGATTGCTTTGAATGTCAAATTTCTGTCCGATGCGATTGCCGCGATCCCGACGCCGCAGCTGGCGCTGGAAACGCAGTCGCCGCAACACCCGGCAGTGTTTAAGCCCGTCGGCGCCGATGGCTATATTCACATTGTCATGCCGATGACGGTGCGCTGATAGACGATGGACCTGCTGCACAAATATTGGCGCTGGCTGGCGTTGATCGTTCTGATCATCGTGCTGACCAATAGCCGCTCCCTGCCCTGGCCCCTGGTGACGCTGATCCTGGGAGTGGCGGCGGGGTATCTGCTCCGCGAGGGATGGATCGTCTGGCGGCGCGCTGGCGGTCCCCCGACGCGCAGCAAAGTCACCTATTGGCGCGGTCAACGCATCGAAGTCGGTCCGCCGCGCGCCGGTCCGGCGTTGCCCGACATCCGTGGTATTGGTCCTGCGCTCATTTATCTGATCCCCGGTCTCATCTTCGCCCTGGTCGCCGTTGCCGTTGTGCTGCGGAACCTGGGGTTGTGAGCGCGGCTGGTGGGCGCGGGGCGCATGCTCCTGGAGATATGAAGCGCAATCGTGAAGTGGGCGGGCGATTGCCTTATAGTGAGCCGCTTTTGCATACGCTTCTCCGTCTGCTCATTGGCGGAGGCGTTCTCTTGTGTGGCTTGCTTCTGGCGCAGCGCCTGCCGAACCCTGATCTATTCGGCGATTATGTCGCTGCATGCGCCTGGTGGCAACGTCTTCCCGAACACCTCTGGCTGGCGGGTCTAAGCAGGTGCGATGCAAACGTGGATTACAATGCGTTTGGTCCTGGTGCGCATCCTCCCTTCTCAACGGTCTTTTTCCTTCCGCTTGGCTTCCTCGCCTGGACCGATGCTCGCTTAGCATGGCTTATCATCAGTGGCGCGTGTCTGATAGGTGTCTGGCACTACTACCGCGTTCCTGTCAGTGTCTGCGCTGCAACGGCGCTTTTTGGCGTCTTCGGGTTGTATCGCGGAACGATGGAGCCTTTTCTTTTCGCGCTGATGATGGTCGCGCTGTCACAGGAAGAAGAGCGTCCGCTCTTCTCTGCCGCGCTGATCGGTCTGGCTGCGGCGATCAAGGTCTATCCGGTCCTGATGCTGGCGGCGCTGGTCATTGCGCGTCGTCTCAATGCCTTGATCGCAGGCATTGTTACCGGCGGACTTGCGACGGCCGCCGGGGATTTGGTGCTGGGAATCGGGAAAACCGGCGCCTGGATGGGGCATATGACTCCTAATGCCCTGGCATGGCGGATTAATCCGGACAATCTTTCGCTGGTCCGCATTGCAGGGGACTTCGTTCCGCAACTCTCGCCGTTGGTGGTGGCAGTCGCTCTCTTTGGTGCGGCGGTGGCGCTGCTCATCAACGCACCGCATGGACAGGTGCGGATGCACACTCTCGTACCGACCACTCTGCTTGTGACGCCATTGGTATGGAGCCACTATATTGTTCATACAGGTCTGCTTCAGTTGACGCGCCTTGAGCAGGTGTTACTATTCGCGGGCAGTGGATTGATCTTTTTGGGTATACTGGGCATCTTCCCGTTCCAGAGCGCTGCCATTGCATACGGACCGGTGCTCGCAGCACTGGTGTTGATCTGGCATCGCGCATGGCGATCTGGCACCGAACTTTCTGTTCGGAAGAAACTGTCAGGCGCCGCCCCTTCCGAATCCTCCATACCCAACTGTTGATGATTCGGTAGTGCTATCCTCCATCAGGACTACTTTCTCTCTTGTCTTCTACGCGCCTTCATCGTATGCTGATCGCACAGAGAGGCAAGAGGCGCGAGGGACCCGACAATGGCGTAGCGCGAGATTTATCTCGCATTTGTGGCGAGGCGTGAGGCGCGAGGGGCGAGGCGCGAGGGGCGAGGCGAGCGGCGTGAGAGGCGAGAGGGTCCCGGCAATGGCGTAGCGCGAGATTTATCTCGCATTTGTGGTGAGGCGCGAGGGGCGAGGCGCGAGGCGCGAGGGGCGCGGCACGAGGCGCGGGGCGCGGGGCGAGGGGCGATACCAATGACGCTTGACGATGCCGCATGCGTGTCATTCCGAGCGCAGCGAGGAATCTGCGCGGGTCGCGCACGACCCCTCGCGCGGCTCGGAGTGACCATGCCGGATGGTCACCGGTCATTGGTATGAGAGGGGCGAGGCGCGAGGGGAGAGGGACGCGGCGCGAGGGGTGATACCAATGACGCTTGACGATGCCGCATGCGTGTCATTCCGAGCGCAGCGACGGGTCATTCCGAGCGCAGCGAGGAATCTGCGCGGGTCGCGCACGACCCCTCGCGCGGCTCGGGGTGACACTGCCGGATGGTCACCGGTCATTGGTATGAGAGGGGCGAGGCGAGCGGCGTGAGAGGCGAGAGGGTCCCGGCAATGGCGTAGCGCGAGATTTATCTCGCGTTTGTGGTGAGGCGCGAGGCGAGAGGGTCCCGGCAATGGCGTAGCGCGAGATTTATCTCGCATTTGTGGTGAGGCGCGAGGGGCGAGGCGCGAGGCGCGAGGGGCGAGGCGCGAGGCGTGAGGGGCGAGGCGCGAGGGGCGAGGCGCGAGGGGTGATACCAATGACGCTTGACGATGCCGCATGCGTGTCATTCCGAGCCCTTCGCTTCGCTCAGGGTAAACGCAGCGAGGAATCTGCGCGGGACGCGCACGACCCCTCGCGCGGCTCGGGGTGACCATGCCGGATGGTCGCCGGTCATTGGTATGAGAGGGGCGAGGCGAGCGGCGTGAGAGGCGAGAGGGTCCCGGCAATGGCGTAGCGCGAGATTTATCTCGCGTTTGTGGTGAGGCGCGAGGCGAGAGGGGCCCGGCAATGGCGTAGCGCGAGATTTATCTCGCATTTGTGGTGAGGCGCGAGGGGCGAGGCGCGAGGCGCGAGGGGCGAGGCGCGAGGGGCGCGGCACGAGGCGCGGGGCGCGGGGCGAGGGGCGATACCAATGACGCTTGACGATGCCGCATGCGTGTCATTCCGAGCCCTTCGCTTCGCTCAGGGTAAACGCAGCGAGGAATCTGCGCGGGACGCGCACGACCCCTCGCGCGGCGCGGAGTGACCATGCCGGATGGTCACCGGTCATTGGTATGAGAGGGGAGAGGCGCGAGGGGAGAGGGGCGAGGCAAGAGGGGCGAGGCAAGAGGGGCACGACAACAGCGTAACGCGAGATTTATCTGGCATTGGTAGAGAGGGACGAGGGGCGCGACAACAGCGTAACGCGAGATTTATCTGGCATTGGTGGCGAGGGGCGCGACAACAGCGTAACGCGAGATTTATCTGGCATTGGTGGCGAGGGGCGCGACAACAGCGTAACGCGAGATTTATCTGGCATTGGTGGCGAGGGGCGCGACAACAGCGTAACGCGAGATTTATCTCGCATTGGTAGAGAGGGACGAGGGGCGCGACAACAGCGTAACGCGAGATTTATCTCGCATTGGTAGAGAGGGACGAGGGGTGGAAGGAGGAAAGGTCGTTGAACGTTGAAGATGGGAAGGTGGAACATGATCTCCTAACCCCTGATTTCTGACCGGAGCACACATTCTATGACAACAACGACGAACGACTGGCTCCAGCAGGGCATTGCAGCCGCGCGCGCCGGGCAGCGCGCGCAGGCGCGTCAATTCTTCGTGCGGGCTATTCAGGAGAATCAGTATAACGACGATGCGTGGGTCTGGCTCGCCGGTGTTGTCGATAATCCCGCAGATATGCGGCGCTGTCTGCAACAGGCGCTGCGGATCAATCCGCTCAACCCGCAGGCGCGTCAGGGGATCGCCTGGCTTGATCGGCAGACACGGCAGGCGCAGAAGGCATCATCATCTGCTACCAATATGAATGATGGTCAGAAGCCATCGTCGTCTGCTACCGCGCACTCATCCGTCCAGGCTGAAAATCAGGTGGACAAGACATCGTCTCAGAATCAGAGTCATTCCCCAGCGACGGACGGCTCTCTGTCAGTATCTCAATCGAGTGCATCAGCGAAACCGGCGTCTGCTCACGACTCCCATGCGCCTGGCACTCCTGAGCCTGCTCCGAAACCCGCTCGTCGTTTCTCGTGGTTCGGCAAGTCCAAACCGGCTCACAGCGCCGTTGCCGACGACTCTGCCACCGTGGCGGCAGCGCCACAGCCTGCCCGCCGCTTTTCGTGGTTCGACAGGTCTGCTGCGCCTACCACTCCCGACGAAGCCGCAGGCGGCGCGCATGGTGCGAAGCCCGCTCGTCGTTTCTCGTGGTTCGGCAAGTCCAAACCGGCTCACAGCGCCGTTGCCGACGACTCTGCCACCGTGGCGGCAGCGCCACAGCCTGCCCGCCGCTTTTCGTGGTTCGACAGGTCTGCTGCGCCTGCTGCGCCCGCCACCCCAGACGAGGCGCCTGGCGCGGCTTCCACGGCACAGCCTGCCCGCCGCTTCTCGTGGTTCGGCAAATCCAACGCCGTAGCAAAGCCAATGGTTGCCGCAGCCGCGACGGCTACCGTGGCAGGAGCGGCGGGCGCCACACCGCCTGCGTCCGCAGCGCCCCCGGCTGCTCCTGGCGCAAAGCCGCGCCGCAAAGAAAAGGTGCTGCCGCCGGAAGAAGGCGACCCGGCGCGCGACTGCTGCCCATACTGCGGCGAGTTGAACAAACCGGATCGCCAGTGGTGCCGTCGCTGCGACCGCAGTCTGATGATCCGTGGACCGGTGCGCGATCAACGTTCTCCCTGGCTCTCGATTCTCGGCATCCTCTGGGTGCTTGGCGGTGTGCTGGGCATTCTGGGCGCTATTGCAGGGTTGATCGTCGCGCTGGCGCTCTACAACTCGGCAAGAGGCAGTCTTTCGGATTTTCCGCTCGTCATTGTGGTGGTCTTCGTGATTATCGCTTTGCTCTATGGTGGGCAAATTGCGATTGCGCGCGCGATGATGAACCGCGCCCGCTGGGCGTACTGGATCATCGCCGTTGTGACTGTGCTGCAACTCGGCGGCTCGCTGTTCGGGGCACTCGGCGCCATTGCGACGATCGGCAATTTCATCACTCAGGCGCAGGCGTTCCTTCCCTCGCAGGAAGCCGTATCCGCAGTCGCCGCGTTCACCAGCCTCTTAGGGACGATTATTATGGTCGATGTTGGCATCAAAGCCTTCTTCATGCTCCTGGTCGGATTGAGCTGGCGCGATTTCTACGGACCCAAAGAGCGATTCGTCTCCGAAGTGCGCGGCGCTACCGACTACGAACTGTTCAACATCGGTCTGGCATTACAACGCAAAGGCATGTGGTGGATGGCGATGAAGCAGTGGGAAGCGGCGGTCGCCAACTCGCCGCGCGATGTCGATTACCTCCACGCCCTGACCGTCGCCTACGCAAAGCTTGAGCAGTGGGATAAGGCGCGTGAAACGATTGCCAGAGCGATCACTGTTGCGCCGGACAATCAGGCGCTGAAACAGGTGCAGGAGCGTATCGAGCGAATGAGCGCGGCGTAGAGCAACTCGTCAGGCGGGTCTGAGGCTTGCCCTTGCGTGGAGGCGGGTCTGAGACTCGCCTGACACGTGGTCCCAGGCGCTGTGTAGAGCGCTCTCAGAGCGCCGGTCACGGCGTCACTTCAATGAACGTCACCACATATTCGGCAGTTCCTGCCATTCGACTGCGCTCATCGGTCAATGTCGCATCCGGGTGACGCACATCGTACCATCCAACGCGCCAGGCATAGCGCCCCGGCGGAGTATCAGGCGGCACGAGCACATCGAAGGTCTCTTCGATCACGTCTCCTGCCGACCATTCCCATACCGGATGCAGCGCGTAGCCGGGGAGATGGACAAACCGCGCTCCCGGCGCGCCATCCAGCCGGCTCACCGCAACGAACTTCACCCCTGGCGGCAGCGCCGCACGCACTCGCCACGCGAAGGAAGCACGCAATCGCCGCTCACCAATAACCTCAATATTCGCGCGCACCAGATCGAACGGACCGAACTGCTGCAAGACAGAGGCGCCATTGTCGTCCACAACCGATACACGATTGACCAGCGCGTGACCGGAATCGGCATCGCGTTCAAAGAGAAGCAGTCCATCTTCCATGTCCACCAGCGCGAATGACGGATCGCGTAGCAGGATGGCAATTGCTTCGCGGTCGTAATCGAGACCGCCGCCATACCCATCGTCGAGTTGCAGATACCAGTCGAACAGAGCATCGGGCAGCGCATACTGCACCTGCGGCAGCAGGTCGGGCAAGTGTTCGGGGCGCGCCTCGAACGGGTAGCGCACCAGATAGACCGTTTCGCGGTTCACCAGGTGTGTTGCGACAAAGGTGGAAGCCGCGAGAGGCGCATCGGGCGGCACACGGGTCGTCAGGAACGCCGCCAGGCGCGCATCGCGCGGAGTGACGCCGTAGACCGACCGGTCGAAGCCATAGCCGGGCGCACCGATCCAGAACAAAGGGTTGAGCGGAGTATTGACCAGCAACGCGCTGAAGATCGCCGTTACCGCCACGGTGAAGCCAAGATCGCCGCGCCAGGATCGTCCCCGATGTCGCGGCTCGCCAGGGAGCGATGGCGTCGTGCGTTGCATGCGCGCTGCGCCATCGATTGTCGCCATCACAAGGAAGGGCGCGACCAGCGCATAATGGTGGTAGCGATAGTCGAAGGCGCCGCCAGGACCGGTGGAAATAAGCATGGCGCCTGCCAGCGGCAACCCGGGCAGCAGCCAGCGCCAACCGCGCCACGCAACGAGCAGCGCCGGACCGAAGACCACCACAGCGTTGAGCAGGCGGTCGGGCAGGGTCGCCGCAATTTCGTGGATCGCGCCGAAATAGTACGCCAGATAGTTGCCGGTGATCTCGGCGGCGCCGCCAGCCGATTGTGTGGCAAACAACGGTCGAATGACGAAGAACGCCAGCGCGCCGTAGACGCCGCCTGCGAGGGTAGTCAGCATCCCGGCGCGGCGTTGTTCTTCCCACAACCACACCACAACACCGATGCCAACGACCAGTGCTGCGACATAGAACTTCATACTGAGCGCCAGCGCCGTCCAGAGCGCGAACCGGCGCCAGGAGCGCACATCGAGCGCATCAAGCGCCAACAGAATCAGCGGCGCCGCAACCGTATCAGCGTGAAAATCGAAGAGCACGCTCGTCTGCGCGGTTGGGTAGAGCAGATAGATCAATGTCAGGCAGCGCGCCGCATACGGCATAGCCCGTTCTCCGCTGTACGGCGCATCGAGGCGTCGCCAGGCGAGACGGTACACCGGGATGGCGCCGAGGGCAAAGAGCGCCGCCTGGGCGACCAGCAGCATGCGCGGATCGGGCCAGAGCGCATAGAAAGGTGCAAACAAAAAGTAGCCGACCTCGACATGCCCGGCCAGGCGTGACGCACGCGATCCTTCAGGGCGGGAGTAGAGCAGCGGCTCGCCGCGCGTCGCGCTCCAGATGGACTGCGCCATGTTGCCCAGATCGTACATGCCGGCGTTGAAGCCCTCGTAGCGTGCCACGCTCAACCAGCCGAGCATGCCGCCGATCAGCAGGAGCGCGATCCAGAGGAAAGGATCGCGGAGAGACGGATGAGGTTCAGCGGACATCTGACGTGCTCTTTTTTCGGGCAATAGGATAATGCTGCACGATCATACGACGGATGGCTTCCAGCCAGAGGATGAACAGTCCTGCCAGCATTGGCGCGACAATGAACGCTTCGGTTTCGTAAGAAAGGGGAAAAAGACCAATACGCGCGAGCAACGAAATGCCGCCACCGATGCCGAGGAAGTATGCAGCCACGCGGTTGGAATACGCAAGACCGACACATGCGATATAGTGTGGTCCGACCAGCGGACTGCCAAGTATCATAACCGGCAGTAGTGTTCGCCAGTCCCCGCTACGATAACGATAGAGATACGGCGCAATCGGCGCTAACAAGGCCAAAATCATCCCAAGAGATAATAGCGATGTTGGAATATCAGGAAACACCAGACTCACCAATCGAACCGCCGACGCGTTTCCGGCAGAAGCAATGTAGCGTTCGATATTCCAGGGAATATATGCAATCCAGTCAGCGAGCGCATCCCCTCCCACAAGTCTATCGGCAACAAGTGTTGCTATAAGCGCTGCCAGAACGCCCGATGCTCCTTCCTTCCAGCGGCGAGCGATCAACAGTGCGAGAAGCAATATCCCTGGATAAATCTTGATCGCGGCAGTTACTCCTATGAGTACTGCCGATACGTTTGCACGAGATGATCTCATGCGAAGCGCTATAGCCAGCGCCAGGAGAACGATCGGTTCCAATGACCCCAATGACAGACCTATCACCCACATAGACGCCGTAGCCAAAGCCATTTTATGGTCAACCTGAGCGTAGCGCCATGCGATCACGATCGAAAAACTGCCGATGAGAAGCCAGATCGCGCGCGCCGTCTTGAATGGAAGAAGACCAAATGGCAACACGATCATGGTCGCAAAAGGCGGATGCGCCGTCTGATAAGCGCCGGTGACGTTATCCTCTGGACAACAGGCCTCGAAGATGAGAAAGGTCGGTGTGCCAGGATCCATACCATGCCACCACGCCCATGCTGCGGCATAATCTTGGGCGAAGTCGGCGCCGCTTTCCCGGCTGATAACGATCAGCGTTGCGACAAGGAAGCCGGTGGCAGTCATGATCATCAGACGTCGTGCAGCGCGATGATCGTTAGGCTTGGGCATCGTCAGGCATCTCTTTCTTGCCGGTGGTTGAGGCACGTTTGTCAATGGAAGAGATGATCGCTACCAGCGTGGGCAAGCCGGTCAGACTGCAAAGCAACAGCAACATTCGGGCAATCATCGCAGCCGCCACTGCCTGATCGGGTGTAAGACCGACGCGCATGAGCAATGCTGCCGTCACTCCCTCACGCACGCCCAGACCGCCAGGAGTGAGCGGCAATAACCCGAACACCCCCGCAAGGGGCCAGAGAATCATGGTTGCAACCGGTGCGTCGGATTTGACAGATATCGCAAGCAACCAGAAACTGAGCGCATTGTTTGTATGAAACATCACCGATAGACCCAGACATGCAACGATCGTTCCGAGATTGTTGCGGTAGGGAGTGATGACATCCTGGAGTTGTGCAATGATGCGTTCCATCCAATGCGGCACGCGCGCTAGGCGGAGCGGCAGGAAGCCAGAAAGCGCAGCAAACCCGACGGTGGTGAGCGCCATCCCTAAGCCTGCGCCTATGGGCGCCCAGGCGGGCGCATCCAGCACGTCAGGTAGGAATGCAAGCGTCAGTGACGCCATTGCTACCAGTGCTAACAACCCCGTGAGCCGTTCCATAACCACGCTTGTCCAGACACCGGCTCGGTTGCCGAGCGCGCGAGCTGCCGCGTACCCGCGCCCAAGATCACCGCCAATATCTGAAGGCAACAGCGTACCGGCCAGCGCTCCCATCAAATACCACTCCACCAGACGCGCAAACGATGCGCGAATGCCCTGAGCACGTAGCAACAGATGCCATTTGAGGCAGCTCAACATCACCCCAACGAAATAGATGACGATGCTTCCGGCTAACGGAAACGGATGGGCTGCGATGATTGTCTGCCACACCGATCGGGTGTTGGCGAATTGCACAACCAGTAGCACGATTAGCGCTATCCCCAAACCGACACGAATCCAATGCGACCAGTGTTTCATCCTGCTACTCGACCGATCATCAGGATTGCCCCCGCGAAAGTCAGCCGTAGTTTGTAGAGTTTCTCTCCAACTATTCCCGGCACTGTCCGGGCGATCATGCCCATGACGTGTCCACCGAATGTTTGCCCGGCACACCATCCCACTATGCCGGTGAGCGGACCATAGAGGTTGCATTCGTCAAGAATAGTCAAACCTGTATCGTGATACATTTGACGCAATCGACGACGGGTCGTGACGAAACTATGGCTGTAGTCGCAATTCCAGAAATCCTCTCGCAGCGCAAGATAGTCTGGCGCAACGATGGCGACCAGTCCGCCGCGTTTCGCTACCCGGCGCATTTCCTCCAGAAACGCAAGCGCATCGTTGTATGCAGGGCTATGCTCAATGACATGGGATGCAAAGGTGATGTCGAACATCTCATCAGCGCACGGAATCTGCGTTGCTCGAGCCTGCATGCCGTTGTGGCTGCGATCCGCCAGACCTCTCAACAGACGGATATTAATATCGAGTGCGCAATAGCGAACGTGATGTTGGCGACAGGCGTCAGCAAACACGCCTCTTCCGGGTCCGATTTCGAGCAGAGATGCAGCCGAGGGCGACGCCTGCATCAAACGGTCAAGCACGTAGCGCGCCTGTGCGCGCACCCATCCTATGCCTGCTGCGGTCGCAGCCCGCTCGCCATAATAATCGTAGAATGGCATACTCACTCCAAAAGCGGTTGGACGAGGCGCCAGTATGCAGCGAATGCTCGCTCGAACACCTGCTGTATCGCTTGCTCAGCTGGATGTCGGAGCAAGCCCGGAACATACGAAAAGCCGTAAGCCGAAAGCAATTCACGGTCGGAAATCCTGCGTGAAGACTGGATGCGGCTGCGGTGGAAGCGCAACGCGGGCCAGAGGCGCACAACATCACGAAAAGCGCGCCAATATGCGCGCCGCCATCCCTTGCGCAGCGCTATCGCCGCCAGCGCCATTTCATAGACGACAAGCGCTGGCAGGCATACCATGAGCGTTCGGAGTGCGTACATTCTGGCGATCAGCATCCAGCGATTGCGATAGATCAGATACGCGCGTCGTTCTGGATAGTCGCCGCTGCCGCGCCAACTGGTCTCTGGGTTGCCCTGACGGTGGTAGACGACCGACTCTGGCGCAACGTAGCATCGCCAACCGCGTAATCGCATGCGGAGTGAAAGATCGAAATCATTCAGATAGATAAAAAAACGCGGATCGAATCCCCCTACCGCAAGTGCGCGTTCTCGATGTACCAGAAGCGACGTACTTGCTTGCGCTCCTACTTCAACCGGTGTTGTGTCACAGGCAACATCTGCCAGAGGCGCAAAGCCGTTTCGCAAGGTCATATGACCGACATAATGGGCATATCCGCCATCGTGATGAATGCGCCCTTGTTCGACGAGTACGGCGCGCGAGCCAACCATTCCGACGTCGGGCCACGTGGCTGCTGCGATGGCGAGGAGTGGTTCAAGCCAGCCGACAGGTGTCGTCGTGTCGTGATCAAGAAACAGTACCCAGGCGGTTTTGGCACGCTGGAGCGCTAGATTGCACGCGGCGCTGTGTCCAATATTCTGGGGAAGCGGCACCAACGTACACTCAGGAAAATCGCGCCGCACAATCTCAACCGTGTTGTCCGTCGAAGCATTATCCACAATCAGGACATGCACTTCAGGCGCTGCACAACGAACCGATTGTAAACATTCCCGAACGTATGCAGCGGAATTGTAGGTAATCAACACAATGGTGACGCCAGGATCAAACGTTTCCATAAACTCCCGCCCCTTGATACACCTCCAGATACCGCCGTATCACATTGTCCCAGGCAAAATGGGCGATCCGCGCGCGCGCCCGCGCGCTTAGGTCGGCGCGCAGATCGTCATCGTTCATCAGTCGCCGGATTGCATCGCGTAACGCAGGCACGTCTTGCGGCGGAACCAGGATGCCCGCATCTCCCACGACCTCCGGCATGCCGCTGATATTCGTGGTGATCACGGCGCACCCGCCGGCCAGCGCTTCGAGCAGCACCACCGGAAAGTTGTCGTTCGTCGAGGGGAAGACGAAAATGGCGCTGCTGGCATACAACTCGTCGAGCGGCGCGCCCTTGATGAACCCACGCCAGTCGACGGAAAGACCGAGGTGCTGCGCCTGCGCCTGTAATGCCTCCAGCATCGGTCCATCACCCGCAATCGTGATCTCCCACCCGTCGAGCGGCAATCCCGCCAGCGCTTCGAGCAGGTAGTGCGCGCCTTTGCGTGGAAACAATCGGCTGACGAACAGGATGCGTCGTTTTCGTTTGCTGATGCGAACAGGAGGCGGGTCGAAGCCGTAGGGAATCACCTCGACCGGTCGCTCGCATGTGCGCTGTATCAGCGCGCGCAGGTAATGAGATGGTGAAACGATCACATCGGCGCTGTGCGCAACGACGCGCCAGACGGGAGCGATCAATCGGTGCCCGCGGGTGAAGCGATCCGGGTTGTATCCCGGCACATCCGACCCGTGCGCAGTAATCACGAGCGGCAACCCGCTGACGCGACGAACCGCAGCCGCGAGGATGCCGGTTGGCACGATGAAATGGGCATGCACCACATTGTAGCGCCGGCGCTGTGTGAGCGCCAGCGTTGGCAGCAGCGCCGAAGCGATGTAACTCAGCAGTTCAGGGGTTTCGGCGCGCACCATCGAGCGACGCAACGCCGGGACGCGGATGACGCGCACCCTGCCGGATATCTCAAACTGCGGCAGATGCTGATACCCCATCGTCACGACATCGACCTCGTGCCCGACTGCGGCGAGATGCTCACACAACGCGCGCGTCACCGGGCTGGCGCCGCCGCCAAGCGGCGGGTACTCATAATTGAGCGTCAGGATGCGCACAACGGGCCAGCCTCCTGCTCGTGCGTCTGCCATATTGTCGCTGCCAGCCCGATTGATAGCGGCAGGTAGAGCGCGAATGCGCGAGTAAACACGATGTCTGTACTGAGAGTCGGTAACGCCAGCACACCCCAACTCAGCAGCGCAACCGGCGCAGCCACTCTTGGCGGCAGCAGCGCAATCGGCAGCAGGAGCACAACATGGTTGTAAAAACTGCGTGTCGGCAACAGCAACAGCACGACCGTGACAATTCCGGCGAGCACGAGCCTGACATTGCGACGACGCCATGCAATGAACGTGCAGATCATCACCATCATTCCGGCCAGCGCTCCTGTCATCGACACTGCATCGATCCGATTCTGATCTTCGGCGTCATAGGCGCGCAATTGCTCCAGCCAGGCTATTGGCCAGCCCGGCGCCAGCGCTTGTGTGCCTGCCCAAAAGATCAGTAAGCCAATTCCTAGCCCGTTCCACCAGCGACGGGGCGCGTGGACGCACAGCGCATATGCAACGATACCTGCCAGAAGTGCAATCCCCACATTCGGTTTGAGTAAAGCCAGTGATGCAACCACGCCAGATGGGAGCCAGCGCTCTGTGCGCAGCCAATAGAGACTGAGCGCCGTCCACATAAGCAGCATTGTGCCCCACTGACCCTCCTCCAGTGACGCCCATAGCGGAAAATATGCCAGCATGACGGTGGGCATCCAGGGAACAGGATGGTCGCGGAGCGCGAACGGCAGCGCACCAACTACCGCCAGGCTCATCAGCGCCCACACGGTCGATGCCCACGCCAGCGGCAACGGTGTAAGCGGGAGGCATAGGAGCACGGCTGGAAAGGGATACGCAAAGCCCGATCCGGTTCCCAACATGTGATCACCGATTGGTCCGTAGGGGTCGATGCCTTCCAGCCACAGACGCGCTGCCATCCACCAGACCTGAAGATCAGGGCTGGTGTACGCCGTGGCATACGCATGGTGGATCACGGCAATGAGAACGGCGCCCGCAACGATAACGGTCCATGGTTGCCATCGCGCCAGAACAAAACCGGCTTGCGTTCCGCCAGGTCTCACTGTTGACTGCCTCGCCACGTCTCACCGTCGACTTCTTCGCGCACGACGTAGATCGGTTTGGCTTGCGCCTCATAATAGGTGCGCACCACCAGTTCGCCGATCAGCCCCAGGCTCATGAACTGTACCCCCAGAACAATCAGCAGCACGGCGAGCAGCAGGAGTGGTCGGTCGGAGATGGCGGCGCCATACGCCAGTTTGATCCAGGTCAGATATGCGCCGATCAGCATACCCAACCCCCCCGCCAACAGACCGAGCAACCCGAAGATGTGCATCGGTCGGGTGCCGTAACTGAGCAAAAACCGCACCGTCACCAGGTCGAGCAGGACGCGCAGGGTGCGGCTGATGCCGTACTTCGACCTGCCGAACCGCCGCGGCGCGTGACGCACCGGCAGCTCGGTCACCGTCACTCCCTGCCAGCTGGCGATAGCCGGAATGAAGCGGTGCAGTTCGCCATACAGACGAATGCCGCGCACGACTTCCAGGCGATAGGCTTTCAACGAGCACCCATAATCGTGGAGCCGGACGCCGGTCGCCCATGAGATCAGACGGTTGGCAATGATCGACGGCAATCGTCGGTTGAGAAACGGGTCCTGGCGATGCGCGCGCCAGCCACTCACCACATCGTACCCTTCCTCGATCTTCGCCAGCAGTGCGCCGATATCCGCCGGATCGTTCTGCAAATCAGCGTCGATCGTCACCACCACCTCGCCTTGTGCCCGGTCAAACCCTGCGGAGAACGCGGCGGTCTGTCCGAAATTGCGGCGGAAGCGCACCACTCGCAGTCGCCGGTCGGCGCGTGCCAGGTCGCGCAACAGCGCAAAACTCCGGTCGCTGCTGCCATCATCGACGGCGATGATCTCATACGGCAGGCCAAGGTGTTCCAGTTCGGTCGTCAGTCGTCGGTAGAGGTGCGGGATGGTTTCTTCTTCGTTGTACACCGGCACAACGACTGAGAGATAGGGCGCGGATGCGCCGTCCCACTGGTGCACCGTTTCTGTATGTGGTTTGTGAGTTGTCGTTATGCCCATAGACGTTGCCTTGTCTCATAACGTCTGAGGCGTTGCACCGCAACGCCTTTACGTTTCCGCCTGCGTGGAGAGGATGCACTGCAACGTCTCTGCCTGTTCGTCATACTCCCACCCTCGAAGACCCGTAAGGTCGATCTGTGTTCACGGTCAGGAATCATCTCGCCGGTCACATGCGATGGCGAGGGCGAATGCCTGTGAAGACCTCAAGAGTCGGGAACGTTCAACATTCAACGTGTAATGTTCAACGTTCACGGTACAAACGCATTCCGCACATACATCGACGCGATCAGCGTCCACAGGATCGCATTGCATGTCAGCGTCAGCCACAGCACCGCCGGAGATCGCCCCCAGCGCGCCAGTTGAATGAACATCGGGAAGATGATGGTAAACCGCCGAATGATCCCCATGTAGGGCCAGAGCGGGTAGACAATCGCCAGGTTCATTGCTGCCAGCGCCAGGCTGTAGATCGCATAACTGCGCCGCACCCGCGCGGCGGATGCCAGCGTCAGCGCCAGCATAATCAGCATGACCATCAGATTGAGCAGCAGATAGAAGTAGGGGTGTTCACGCAACTGGTTGAGCGCATAGCCGAAATTGACCCAGGGCCAACTGAAGGTTTCGCCCCAGACATCGGCATATGATGGCGTGACCAGCAATGCGCTGACGAGCGTGCCCGGTTCGCGCCAGGAAAATGCAACATCGCCGAGTGTTGCGCGGTAGACGATCCATCCCAGCAGCGCCAGCGGCGTGAGCGACAGACCGGCCAGCGGTCTGATCAGCGCGCGTGCGCCCATGGTGCGGACGGTCACGCGATATTGTTGCCAGAGTTCCCAGAGAAGCGGCGCCACCACCACCACCCCCGGTTGCTTGGTGAGCGCCGCTGCGCCGCCGGCCGCTCCCGCGAGCCACCAGCGTCCCTTCCGACCGGCGTACCACGCCGCCACGATGCTCAACAACAGCAGCGACTCGGTGTAGGGCAGCAGAAACGAAAAACCGAGCGGACTACCGATCAGGAACAGCGTTGTGCGTTGCGCTGTGGCATCGTCATCATCGAGCGTCACCAGGCGATAGAGCATCGCCAGCAGCGCCACGCAGCAGACCTGCGCGATCAACCACGCCGCGAGCAGATACGCTCCACCCAGGAACCGCCCCAACACGCCGATGAGCAACGGATAGAGCGGATGAAACGCCGTGTCGCCAGGACGATGACCATAGCCGTGCTGTGCGATGCCAACATACCAGAGGACATCATAGCGCAAAAGCGGAAGGAGTACCACCCGCTCCAACCACGTCCCCACCGGCGCCGATGGGAACCAGACAGCGACAGACGCTTCTTCCACCCATTTCGGATAAACAGACGAGACCCAGGCATTCCAGAGGATGAAGAGGGCGCTATAACCGGCGTACAGCCGCAGCGCCCAGCGCCATGCGGTTGCAGACGTTCGAGCAGCGGATTGATCGATACTGGCGTTCGTCGTGATCGCCATCGGGGTTATCCCGCTCCTGGGTGTTGAACCTGTCATACCAATGACCTGTGACCATCCGGCATGGTCACCCCGAGCAGCGCGAGGGGTCGTGCGCGACCCGCTTCGATTCCTCGCTGCGCGCGGTTAGATTCCTCGCTGCGCTCGGAATGACAAGTCGCTGCGCTCGGAATGACACGAAGGCGGCATCTTCAATGGACGACCATCCAGCACGGTCACCCCGAGCAAAGCGAGGGGTCTGGCGCGTCCCGCGCCGATTCCGCGCTGCGCTCGGCATGACCCGTCGCTGCGCTCGGCATGACTCGTCGCTGCGCTCGGCATGACCCGTCGCTGCGCTCGGCATGACCCGTCGCTGCGCTCGGCATGACCCGTCGCTGCGCTCGGCATGACCCGTCGCTGCGCTCGGCATGACCCGTCGCTGCGCTCGGCATGACTCGTCGCTGCGCTCGGCATGACTCGTCGCTGCGCTCGGCATGACCAGCATGCGGCATCTTCAAGCGTCATTGGTATCACACGGTCGCCGGGAGGCGCAGCGCTTCATCCTGGAACCGAATCGTTGTCCTGTTCATCGCTTCTAAACACACGTTCTGTCATCAGAGGACACCGACGTGCCTGGCTTCAGTATAGCCTTTTTGCGCGCCTACATGAGTCGCAGAATTGCATCGATCTGCGTACAAATCTGTTATCGGATGGGGTTACGCGCATCCATAGGCGCGCGCGAGTGCTGCAACGGAACGCTCGATGTCGGTCGGAACACAGCGGAGGTATCACGGAGGTGAGAACATCGGTCACAGAAATTGCGCAAAGACCTGCTTGAACCCTTCCAGATCACCGAGATTTTCTTGCAGAACACGGAAAACAATAGTTCGGTCGATCTTCAGATAGTCATGCACAAGGATATTGCGTAACCCAATCATTCTGATCCAGGTTTCTTCTTGGGATGAGTCGATCAAACCCGCCTCACGCAATCGATGAGGGATGTCGCTATACCAATCGACAGTTCCCAAACCTGCCTCTGCAACGACGTGATTCCCCACATCATTGAGCGAATCAATCGCCAGTTGAAGAAAACGCTTTGCACTCCCGTACCGTTCGGGGTTGGCGACAAATTCATCACACGAATATCGTTGCAACTGGCGGAGGATAGCCAGATACTCATCAAGCTTCTCTAGTCTCTTGCGGATCACGTCGGGCCTGACCATGCACAATCCTCTGTTTATATGCCCGGCGCTGGACATCCAGGTACGGTCGAAAGTCCAGAAACTGGCGCGCTATTCTGGAAAAATAGGCTCCCCGGTCAAAGTCTTCCGTCTGATAGATGACCTGGTTATGACGCACAACCTCATGTTTCAGCACGATATCGTTCGTATCGAGGATGACCAGATCGACGCGGCAGAACCCGGCGCGCGCCAGATCGGTCAGGATGTCGAGTCGGGGCAGTTCACCGGCGCCCGGTCGCGGCACAATCGCCAGATCGAGGTCGCTCTCGGCGTGCAACCTGCCTGTAACTGCCGACCCGAACAGGTAGACCGCATGGATGTCCGGGTATTTCTTGAAGATGTCAGGCAACCGTTCCAGGTTGAGGAACATCACAGCGACCTCGGATGCTCTTGACGTCTTGTGCATTCATTATACAGCCTGGATCGCTGAGGTGGGACGGATTCCCTTGAGCAGGGAGGGCAGGCATGATGCGTCAGGAACTGCCGGAACGCTGCGGGCTGAAGCCCTCGCTGAGGTCACGAAAGCCCCTCTGGGGCTTCCACGTACTGAGCGCGGGCTTTTGCCAGCGGCTCAAAGGGCTTCCCGCGCTCCTGCCCTTCTGAAATTCAGGTTGAGTCCTTGCGACGGGCAGGCGCTACACTGCCAGCGGTGGACAACGATGGCACAGGGTCGCTGGGACAGACCTCAAGAGTTCGGGTGCGTTTTCAACCCTTCCCGCATTCAACCTGTAGCCTGCAACTCCTGACGGACGCCCACGGGGGGCAGTACGGGCGCTCACAGGGGGGCTCCCCTCCGTTGGGGATTGTCGTCGGGCGCCACAGGGGGGCGCCTCTACCCTCGTCCTATACCTGCACCCTTCAACGTCCCCACACCCGCAACCATATCTCCAGGCTGATCCAACGCCATACCCGGCGCGTGTCGCCACCGCGTGCGCACCACTCCTCCACAGCCCGACGCACGGCCGGCAGATCGAGATACACGCCACAGGCAGCGCCATCGGCGAACAGATCGGGTCGTGCTGCCAGCAGGTCGCGTTGCCAAGCGACTTCCGGCGTCTCGAAACCAACCTTGTCGCTGCGCCAGGCAATGGCGTCGGGGAGCAACCCGTCCATTGCCTGCCGGTGGACCCATTTCGTCCATCCGTGGCGGATGCGCAGATGTGGCGCCTGCTGAAAGACGAACTCGACCAGTCGGTGATCAAGGAATGGAACGCGCGACTCGATACTGAACGCCATCGAATTACGGTCTTCGTAGCGCAGCAGGTGCGGCAGGCTGCTCTCCATAATGGCGTCACGCAGGTGGCGATCCAGTGATGTCTGTTCGCACCACGATGGAATATCCGCCAGCGCAGCGCGACGGCACGCAGCCGCAAAGTCGGCGCGTACCACGGGAGACGGCGCGCGCAGCATCTGCCGTCCGGCATACGCCAGTTCGATGGCGGGCGCAGGCAGGGTAAAGATCAGCGCATTCCGCAAGAGTGGAAGCACAGATTGACCGCTGCGCGCGCTGATCAGCAGCATCTCCCTGGCAAACGTCGTACCACGCCCATGGCGCAACAGATCGCCCAGATAGCGGGCATATGGTCGGTACCCTGCCAGCAACTCATCAGCGCCCTGCCCGTCGAGCAGCACCGTCACACCGCGTTCGCGCGCTAGCCCCATCACACACCATTGCGCAAAAATGCTGGTCGACTGGAACGGCTCGTCCTGGTGCCATGCCAGTCGCTCAAGATCAGCATTCAGGCGCTCGACTGTCGGGATCACAAAGTGACCATCGGCGGCGGTGGAGCGCAGCACCCGTTCGATGTGCCGTCGTTCGTTGTAGCGCCCGTCGCTCTCGTACACTGCGCTGAACGTTTTCTGGCGCTCGCCGATCTGCGCTGCCGAAAGACCATCCTGCCGCATGAGACGATTTACTGCACAAACAATCGACGATGAGTCGACTCCGCCACTCAGACAGGTGCCGACAGCGACATCCGAGCGTAGTTCGAGTCGCACAGAGTCGATGAAGAGATCGCGGTATGCATCAATGATGTCGTTCATTGAAGGTGGTTGATGATGATTGTCCGGCAGCGCTACGTCGTAGTAGCGTTGCGGCGTAATGGCGGAATCCGCCTCGATGCGCAAGCAGTGACCCGGCGGCAGTGCGCGCACGCCGACGAAGAAGGTCGCGCCACGCTGCGGGCTTGGCAAGCGCCCATCCGCGAGAAATTGATAGACCGCAAGCGGTTCTGGCTCGAACGGCAGCGCATGGGGACCGACCAGCGCTTTGATTTCCGAGGCGAAGGCGAAGGTTTGCCCGGTTGCAGCGTAGTAGAGCGGCTTGATGCCGAAGCGATCACGCGCCAGGAACAATGTGCGCCGCTCACGATCCCAGATCGCAAATGCCCACATGCCGTTCAGTCGATCCAGACAAGCCGCGCCCCATTGCGCATATGCCGCAAGAATGACCTCAGTATCGCTCCCACTGCGGAAGCGGCGCCCGAGGCGCTGCAATTCCTCGCGCAGTTCGATGTAGTTGTAGATCTCGCCGTTGAACACGATCCAGAAGCGTTCGTCGGCGCTCGCCATCGGTTGATGTCCGGCGGGCGACAGGTCGAGGATTGCCAGGCGGCGAAATCCGAACGCCAGGCTGTCCTGTTTACCGCCTGCGTGATCAAGCGGCGGCAAGCCCAACCGCCGGTCGGTCTCTGCGCCAGCATAAGGCGTACACGCGCCCAGCGCAGGGTTCGCCAGCAGATACCCCTCATCGTCCGGTCCACGATGGCGCAGGCGGCTCGTTGCCGTGCGCAGCGCCATCAGATCGACCGGTTGACCATCACGATGCCAGATGCCATAGATGCCGCACATGTCTTTTCCTGGAAGTAGATGCCGCACATGTCTTTTCCTGGAAGAACCAAGAACTGAGAACCAAGAACCAAGAACCAGGAACTGAGAACAGGTCAGGGAGTAGGGAGTAGGGAGTATGCACCTTTCACCTCTCACCTCTCACCTTTCACCTCTCATCTCTCGCCTCTTGCCGCTCGCCGCTCACCTCTCGCCGCTCACCTCTCGCCGCTCGCGCCTCGCCACAAATGCGAGATAAATCTCGCGCTACGCCATGGTCGGGCGCCTCGCGCCTCGCCACAAATGCGAGATAAATCTCGCGCTACGCCATGGTCGGGCGCCTCGCGCCTCGCCACAAATGCGAGATAAATCTCGCGCTACGCCATGGTCGGGCCCCTCGCGCCTCGCGCCTCTTGCCTCGCCACAAATGCGAGATAAATCTCGCGCTACGCCATGGTCGGGCCCCTCGCGCCTCGCCACAAATGCGAGATAAATCTCGCGCTACGCCATGGTCGGGCGCCTCGCGCCTCGCCACAAATGCGAGATAAATCTCGCGCTACGCCATGGTCGGGCGCCTCGCGCCTTGCCACAAATGCGAGATAAATCTCGCGCTACGCCATGGTCGGGCACCTCGCGCCTCGCGCCTCGCGCCTCGCGCCTCTTGCCTCGCCACAAATGCGAGATAAATCTCGCGCTACGCCATGGTCGGGCGCCTCTTGCCTCGCCACAAATGCGAGATAAATCTCGCGCTACGCCATGGTCGGGCGCCTCGCGCCTCGCCACAAATGCGAGATAAATCTCGCGCTACGCCATGGTCGGGCGCCTCTTGCCTCGCCACAAATGCGAGATAAATCTCGCGCTACGCCATGGTCGGGCGCCTCGCGCCTCGCGCCTCGCGCCTCGCACCTCGCCACAAATGCGAGATAAATCTCGCGCTACGCCCTTGCCTCGCGCCTCGCGCGCCTCACACCCCGCGCCACAAATGCGAGATAAATCTCGCGCTACGCCATGGTCGGGCGCCTCGCGCCTCGCCACAAATGCGAGATACATCTCGCGCTACGCCATGGTCGGGCGCCTCGCGCCTCGCGCCTCTTGCCTCGCCACAAATGCGAGATAAATCTCGCGCTACGCCATTGTCGGGCCCCTCGCGCCTCGCCACAAATGCGAGATAAATCTCGCGCTACGCCATGGTCGGGCCCCTCTCGCCTCTCGCCTCGCGCCTCGCACCTCGCCACAAATGCGAGATAAATCTCGCGCTACGCCCTTGCCTCGCGCCTCGCGCGCCTCACACCCCGCGCCACAAATGCGAGATAAATCTCGCGCTACGCCATGGTCGGGCGCCTCGCGCCTCGCGCCTCGCCTCTTACCTCTTGCCGCTCGCCTCTTGCCGCTCGCCTTTCGCCTCTCACCTCTCGCCTCACCCTCACCTCGCCGCCTGCGCGCGCCGGAGTAACCGGTTGCACAATTCCACAACCTTCGTCATTTCGGTGGACGCATTGATCGCGGCGGCAGCGACGCGCGCAGCCTGGCGCATCGCCCGGATCTCATCGACCCCAAGGCGGTTCAATGTCGCAGCGACCTCCGCCGGATCGAACGACGGCGCGACCACACCGCACCGCCACTCGCGGACAAATGCCGCCATACCGGGGGACGGACCGACACAGACCGCCAGACCGGCGTGGATGAAATCGAACAGTTTGTTGGGCAGCGCGATGCTATAGTTGTAGTTTGTTGGTTGAAGCAAAAAGATTCCTATATCAAACGATGCAATCTTTGGCACAATCTGATCGGGTGCGACGGGGTCGAGAAACGTGACCCGCCCTGGCGCGACGCGGTCGGCATAGGCGTGCAGGCGTCGAATGTACCCCTCATCGCCGACGAGCATGAACGAGAGATGGTAGCGCCGATCACAGAGCCGGATAGTATCGATCATGAGCTCCAGATTGCGGGCGCGAAGAGCGCCGCCATGGTGGATCAGGCGCACGGTGTGGGGATCGACCGCGTGATCCTCAAGCGCGACATACTCCGGCGCATTCAACACGACCGTGGGCAGGAACCCGAACTCCTCGCCGTACCGTTGTGCAATCTCCGGCGCGACGGTCAGCGTTGCAGCGGCGTGAACCGCGTAGTGACGCAGAAAGTAGACGGTCATCGGCGCGGCGAATAACCGCCATTTCCACTGTTCTTCCCATTCGAGCGGCGCATACTCGTGCAGGTCGAGGATCATTGGCGTATTCCAGCGGGCCGCCAGTCGCCATCCTAGCGGCAGCGCCGACCAATCGTTGGCAAAGACCAGGTCCGCGCGGATCTGCCGCAACTGCTCGAATGCCTGGCGATAAAGACGTTGCAGCCAGTACCAGAGTTCTAACACGTAGAAGGCTGCCACACCCTCCCTGCCACCAGCAGCGCCTTAAGGTGTTGCATTTCATACCAGCGCGGTGGATCAACGGAAAACCAGCGCACGCTGTCGGCGTTCCGCCAGCGCTTCGGTGGCGCGCCATACCCCAGCACTACCAGATCATAGTGCGGCGTCAGATGGTCTATCTGTCGCAACACACGCGCATCGCGGGCAATCGGGGAGAAGGAGATAATGCAGATGGTTGGGCGGGATGTTTGCATTCTACTCATCATGATTTTGACCATATTTCGTTGTAGATTGTCTCAATGTTTCGTAAAAACGCTTCTTCGCCAAAATGTCAGCAGGTGCATCTACACAAGGTCTTCACAGAAGGGATGCATCCTTCGCAGACAATGGCGCCCACTGAAGACGCTTCTCACGTTGGGTCCACCATGCGTAAAGTTGACCTGCTGTGCATCCCCAAGCGTTTCGCCGCTTCCCTTCTTCAAGGAGAGTCTGATAGACGAACCACCACTTCTCATCATTGAGATAGTTAGGATGCCAGCTTAGTGTCAAACAACCACCTACTTGAGCAACACGATCCATTAACTGAATGCAATGAAGCACTGCCAGTTCAACATCATATTCCAAAGCGTTTGTTGTGAAAAGAGCGCCGTCCATAATATGTTGAGGTATTTCGAGGATTGAAAGTTCGGATTTTGTTGAATGATCCCAACACCAGTACGGAAAGGACGTACCTGCGCGAAAACCAATAGATCGGTTGAATCCTTGGGTAGAGTCACAGCGCAGCCCTGCCTCTAACTGTAAGCGTGGTGTTTGATGCACATCATAGTGGAGCCAGTGTTGTCTTACACTAACAATGTTGTCATTGAGGATCGACTCAATCTGTTGACGCTCGTACTTTAGAATGTTAGGTTCAGTAGCCGAGTGGTAGCTCCCATGAAGCCCTATTTCCCATCCAGAGTGGTGGATAACTTGCATCATCTGTCCTACAGTCATTGCTCGTTCCGCAAAAACAATTTTTTCGTTGGGATGATAGTTCGCATCTACGGATGCCGGCTTAATAAGGCGATAAGGAAAGAAAAAAAACGTTGAACGAAACCTAAATCGATCCTCAAGTTTTAACCAGTCTTCGTAGTGCCAGAGAGGATCCTTAGCACTACGAAATGGCCTTATCAAAAAGAGGGTACCTGTCAATTGATACACAAGTTCCAATCTTCTTTCATCACATCGATATATTCGAGAAAAATTTCTAAACAAGGAACCAAATGTAGGATACTGAGAAATAATATCTACATCATGGGTCAGACAAAGCGCAAAAGAGTGTCCATCAGGCCAAAGCGGTTCCCACGGCCATTCAGGGTGTTCTTGCATGAGACGGTGTCGTAGTTCAGCCAGCGGTTCATCTAGCCAGGGCCGATACAGTTTTCCTTCGCGCTGTGCATCTGAGAAGGTCCACTCCCAATTACCCCACTGATCGCGAACTTTTGTCTCAGCTTCGGGCAAGCGGGAAATTTCTCGAAAGATAGTGTACTCAAGTGAAGCGTCAAGCCGAATCCCGCGAATTCCGAGGACGCAGTCGATATGGCGTTGTGCATAGGTCGTAGCGGAAGGAGACTTTGATTCGCAGTCCATTTACAAATACTCCTGCGTGCTTTAAAAATCAGGATTTTCGTCTAAGCAAAATTTTTGTCCACGAACGAACATCAGCGTATATTTTTAGGGGTAGTGAGTTGTACTTCATTACTTGAAAATATGGAGTTTGATAGGCACCAAATGATCGAAAGAATCTCTCAATTGGCTCTATCATAGAACCCTCAAAATCAAAACTCTTAGTTACAGTAGAAGCAAACTTTATAGCTTCCCACATACACAAGCTCGTAGCACCACTGCTACGTAGTTCAGGATCACCACCTCCCATCAAATAGTATGCGCTATCCTCATCCCAAACAATGTAAACACCGGCATGTCTTCGTCCCTGGACATCTTCAGCAATGAAAATCTTTCGAGTATTGTATTTTAGGCAGGTTTCATCTAATCGCTGTACTAGCGAAACTGGATAGGGAAGTTCCTTTCCTTGACGACGGAATGTTCGAATATGAAGATCAAGAAAATCATCAATGTTCAGATCTGTGCGCACCATCAAGTTAAAGCGATAGGTAGCCTTGCGAATCTCACGCCTTGCGCTCTCTTTTAAGTTTTCCCAGACCTTGTCCAGATTAGTAAGATCAGGAATGAGATACGTGTAGTGTGTTGTTTGTTGAAATTCTTTCCAGTACAGTGGTTGCCAATTTGTAACTGAATGATGGAAATTCTGAAGAAATAGGTCAAATTGCGGAATACGCTCAAATAACTCGCCTATTAGTTCTTTTTCAACCGAAAGCCGGTTTACATACTTTCCTTTAGCGTTTCGTATCCAAGGACCCAAAAATGGAGTCAATGGGGGCATGGTAATAATCTTTAGGCCATACTTTTGCTTAATGACATATGGAAGCCGTGCTTGTATCTTTCCTCCTTGTTCAACGGTTATTTCACCCCATGAATTTGGTGCTACTGCATCTAGCCACCAAGCCTGGTGGAATATCCACATAAGCTAGAACTCCTTTTTGAGGGATATTGAGAACCTGTATGGATGATATAACGATCCAAAGAGGGTTACCCTAAAACCTAGGCGTGAAAAACCAAAAAAATCTTGCGGATTGTACCAATAACCGAGACCATCACCCTTAAGAAGAGATAGTAAGTTTCTAGTAAACCTATGCCTACTGTCAACTACTGGTTCTTGGTATAGGGTGCCCGAAACATAGCCTGATCTCAGATCTTTCCAAGGAACGTTCGCAATCAACAAAACTCCGCCTTTCTTCAACATATGGAAGGAATTATGCACATACCTCTGAATCATAGCGTGGTTAAAATACTGGACTACCCCGTTACTAAATATAAGTTCAAAGTGACGATTAACATAAAAAACAGCTGCATCAGCGCATATCAAGTTGACATCTGAAAACCTAGATCGAAATATCTGAAGCATTCGTTTCGAAAAGTCTACTCCGACATACTCGGATTTGTTAATGAGAAGATACTTAAAAAGCGCTCCATTACCGCAACCACTTTCCAAAACTGGTCCTCCCGCATATCCTGCTGTATCGATCAAAGCATTAATCTCTTCGGCAAACTTTCGATACCACTCCTCTGTATCACCATAATGGAGAGGCGTTACCTGAACATCCCAAAAAGACTTCCATCTCTTCGGATTTATCATAGACCGATCTCCTTTTTAATATTATTCAATGAATCATTGGCGAAAAGTAAGTGACTTGTACTGGAAGAAATTGTTATGTTTTCGAGATTATTTATTATTTCTACTAAATCTCGAGGGTTTTCGGCAAGAAAAGCACCCGAAAACTCCTTGAGAGGCGTAACGTGTTCATGACCCTCCACAGGAAGAACAACGGTTGGAATACCCAAAGCAAGTGCTTCAAAGTGACAAGTGGAGGAAAGACTTACATGTATATGCGACGACCGCAAAATATCAAATACGGATGGCATTTCTGTACTGTTTAATACTTTTACAAATTTGAAGGACTTAAAAGCATCTTCATACTTTGCTTTGCTAGTTTCTCCTGGATGTAGCTTGATATAAATCTCGAGAGGAGTAGTTCCAGTATACTCTTCAAGGAATTTAACCATAAAATCTATAGATTTATCTACAGCGATCGGTTGTGTTGTCCATAGGAGGCGTACGGTGCCTTTTGGACGAGATAGATTGGTTTGACGATGATAATCCATGCGTAGGCTTCCCACGACGATCAACTCAGACTCATCCCAGAAACCATCGGTAATTAGGAACTGACGCCAGTATTCGCCGTACAAAAATATTTTATCTGGAATAGGCATATGCTTTTTGTAGTTTCTTGCATATTTTGGCCAAGAATATCCGACATGCCAGGGCACAATATAACCATGTTGAAACTCTATAACTTCGACATCCATTGATCTCGCAGCAGCGACAACCGCGTGGTCGCCATACGGATTTACAATAAGCAGGTATCTTGGTCGTATCTTCCGAAATAACCATCTATACAACCTATACGACCAGATAAAATTATTAATCACTGTATATATATATTCTTGCTTGAAATTCTCTAAACCTTCTTTTTTTGAGAGGACTATCGATATTTCTCTGGATATCTTATGTATCTCTTGCGAAGAAATGGTTTTTGAAAGTAATTTTGCTATAAAACCGAAGAGTGTTGAAGTCATATCAGCCTTAACCAATGCCGCTTTCCTCGCTTCTGAGAATATGGGGTTAGATAAAATCTCGATTTTGAAGTAACTTCCTGTATGAACCAAAAGGTCGTCAAAAAAGATATCTATGAACTTCTCTCCCCTTTTTTCGGAGCGGTTTGAGTCATATGCTCTAACTACCACCTCTCTACTGCTTGCTGTCAATATCTTATACAAATCGACAGCTGCTGCGGATGCCAAGTCAAAGTAACTATATCTAGCCGTACTATGTGAATACTCAAAACCGTAGAGTAAACTACCAACTGAGAATCTCAATAACGGCCAGACGCACCATCCATCTATTTGAAAGTGCAATAGATCATATTTTTCCTCCATCTCAACGAGCCTTTGGTTGGCCTTTGCAAATTGGTGCTTAAGATCCGGACAAAACGGACCCTGTTGTGGTTTCACAATGTTCCTCCCTGGTTGATTAGGTTCCAATCTATGTTAATATCATCTTGCAGCACACCTACCGATCCTTAGCTCGACTTTATCCATTCGGTAGACGAAAAACGGGAGGCAGGGTACGCTTGGCTAGAACCCAACTACCACGAAGGGGCCAGCCATGCGCAACCTGCCACGAGCGATTATACCGGTCCTCCGCAAGTTCGAGTTGCTGTTTAGCGAGCGTGTATGGGAATGGGCGAAGATACTGCTCATCGGCGCCATCCTGGCCCCCGGCAAGCGCACGGTCACTTCGGCGCTGCGGGTGATGGGGCTGAGCGACGATGCGCAATTCCAGAACTGCCATCGCGTCCTCAACCGCGCCGTCTGGTCGCCCTACGCCGCCAGCCGCATCCTGCTGCGCCTGCTCGTCGACGCCTTCGTTCCGTCCGATACGGCTATCGTGCTCGGCCTCGACGACCATATCGAGCGCCGGCGCGGGGCCAAGATCAAGGCCAAGGGGATCTACCGCGACCCTGTCCGCTCGTCGCGCTCGTTCTTCGTCAAGACCAGCGGCCTGCGCTGGTTGTGTCTGATGCTGCTCGCCCCCATCCCTTGGGCCCAGCGTGTTTGGGCCTTGCCCTTTCTGACCGTCCTGGCGCCCTCCGAGCGCTGCCATCAGGAGCTCGGCAAGCGCCACAAACAGCTCACCGACTGGGCGCGTCAGATCATCTTCCAAGTCCGTCAGTGGCTGCCCGAGCGCGTGCTGGTCGTTGTGGCCGACAGCAGCTACGCCGCGCTCGAACTGCTTGCCGCCTGCCAGGGCTTGCCCAACCCCGTTACCGTGGTCACGCGCTTGCGCTTGGATGCGGCCTTGTACGACACGGCGTACGTGCACCCAGCAGGGCGACCCGGTCGGCCGCGCAAGAAAGGCGCACGGCAGCCGACCCTGGAGCAGCGGCGCAGCGACCCGACCACAGACTGGCAGCACACGAGCGTGCGTTGGTATGGCGGAACGACGCGAACGGTGCGGCTGGCATCGGCAACGGCGGTCTGGTATCACAGTGGCTTGCCGCCGGTGAGCATTCGCTGGGTGCTCATTACCGACCCCGATGGGAAGTTTGAGGCCCAGGCGCTGCTGAGCACGAACCCGGCGGCTACCCCCAAGGAGAGTGTGGAGTGGTTCGTGATGCGCTGGCAGGTGGAGGTCACGTTCGAGGAAGCGCGAGCACACTTGGGCATCGAGACCCAGCGCCAGTGGTCGGACCTGGCGATCCTGCGTACGACACCGGTGCTGTTGGGGTTGTTCTCGCTCGTGACGCTGTTCGCCCATCACCTACTCCAAGCAGGCGAGTTGCCCGTGAGGCAGGCGGCCTGGTACACCAAGGCGCTGCCGACCTTCAGCGACACACTGGCCTTCGTCCGCAAGCAGCTCTGGCCGGTCACCATTTCTTGGATGTCGCCTGCGGAAGCCGACATGGTCAAAATCCCGAAGTCGTTACTTGTTCGCCTGACTGATGCGCTCGCCTATGCTGCGTGAGCGGCACAGATGGATAAAGTCGAGCTTAGAGACTCTTCAATATTCAAACGATGGAGTCAAGAGACCAGAACAAGAGCGCAAGCAGAACACTCTCATACAGGAAACCTCCCTCACCAGCGGTAGACTGAGTTTGCTAAGGCCGACAGTCTGACCAAGAGAGACGCTGAGATGGTAGCACTGACGAGCACCGTTGTCCACTCCGAGCACTCCCCAACCAATCTGACCGATGAGCGGCAGGATCTGATCCGCTCGTATGTCGAGGTGCAGACCGAGACCGAATCGAGGCAGCGGGCAGACTTGCGAGCAGTGCTCAACGGCTTGCGCTCCAAGCTGAAGCGCGGCTGCTGGTGGGGGTTGCTGCCGCGTTTGTTTCCGCCTAAGAGCACAGTCCGCTCCTCCTTGCAGAAGTGGGTCGAGAAAGGCACTCTGGTGAAGATAAACGACGTGTTGCGCCTGCGGGTTTGGGGTGACGCTGAGGAGCGGGAGCGCGTCGAGACGACAGGCGGTGTGATCGACGTCTAGAGCGCCGAGCGGAGTGTTGCTGGCGGTCCAGAACGGGGTTTCGACCGCTTTAAGAAGGTCTTCGGGCGCAAGCGGTATCTGCTGACCGGCGCGCTGGACTTGCTGATCACCGCCGTGGTCTGCTTGGCACGACTGTACGATAGAGTAGCAACGCAGGTGTTTGCGGCGATCACAGCGCGCGGCATCCGCTTGAAGAGGGTGTGGGCGGACTAGACCTATCGAGGCGTCGTGAGCACGCGGATGGCGACCGACGTCATGGGTGAGTTGGAGATTATTGAGCGGCTGTGGTGACAATGGGGCTTTGAGGTGCAGGCGAAGCGCTGGATCGCCGAGTGAACCCATGCCTGGTTGAGCGGCAACCGCTAGTTGAGCCGAGCGTATGACCATAACCCACGTTACTCCGAAAGCTGGCTTTACTTGCCTCGATCCGCCTTCTTGTCCACCGTCTTACCAAGTCTTCGTGAACGAGGACACCCTTACCGTTGGAATATTGGATAGCTTCTTAGGGCTAACCTTAAATAGGACTTTTCCTTCTCTGTAAAGAAACCAAAAATTATCAGCAAAGCGGGAAAAGCAGCCAATAAAACAAGCTTACCCATTATCTCGAACCAAAAACTGTTCCAAGGATAAACAACTCCAATTACCCATAGGAATGCGCTGATCAAAAAAACAACCATCAACCTCCTATATTGATAAAAGATTGGATACACTTTCAATGAAAAATACCAAGTTAGCAGGGTCATAACACCATAACTAATAAATGTCGTCCATGCTGCTGCTATAACACCATGCACAGGTATAAGCCACAAATTTAGGATAATGTTAGTGAAGGATGAAACAACAGTGGCAAAGGCGACTTTTGTGGTTTTTCTTCTTAAGAATATAAAGTTGACAGGGAAGTAATAAATATTCGATAATAGTAGTGCTGCTACGATCAAGGGGGCGATCCCCCCCGCGTCATGAAAAAGTGCTGTAGTTATTAGGCTAATGACTGGCTTTGCAGCCAATCCTAAAAATAATCCAAAAAAACAGAGCGTGACAGTAAAATATGTTGCCATGTATGAAAAACGCTCTGAAGCTCTCTCTCCTTCAATCGAGTCCGTCTTGTGCAAAAATGGAACCCAAGCCATGTTCATTGCATATCCGATCAAGGTAATGAGCGATCCATAAGAGTATGCTAATGAGTATATTCCGACCTGATCGAGCGAAACATACCACTGTAAAATAGCTCTGTCCGAAAGCTCAAGGATCCACCCAGAAAGTTCATGAGGTATTAGGGGTAGAGAAAATATCAATGCATGCTTCCATATCTTCACTTTGAGTGATAGAATCATATTGCTCGATACAGAGATCAGGCATATAACAGATGTAACGGATGTGGCGATAAGGTTAGCTATTAACAAACCTTCAATACCGCGCTTAAGATAGACTACGAACCAAATTGACAATACTGTTTGTAACAACGAACTAGACAACGTAATAAGAACATAGGCGAAGCTACGTTCTCGGACTCGCAATAACAACAGAGGAATACGTGACCAAGTAGAAAGATAAGATGTCCAAATAGTCAAACGAATATACGGATCAAAGGGAACATCCCGAATTACTAGTGAAAAGAAAGGTCGTGCTACTTGATCAATGGACAGAGCAATCACTCCACCTACGAGAATGGACAGTAGAAAGAGTGAACCGATGTTCTCTCTACGCTCTTGATGATTGCCGGTAGAGAAGTACAATGGCGTAAGAAAGCTATGAAGGCTCAATGACATAAAGATAGACATGATAAATGAAAGAAAACCAGTCACTGCTAGGATACCATAATCAGACGGATTTAATAGTCGTGTATATATCGGCAATAGGAAAAAATTAAATGCCTTTAGTAGTATATCGCCTATACCATATATGACAGATGTCAGTATTAATCCTTTAATTTCTGATTTCATAATGAAATTAGTGAACTACCTTATGCGATCAGCAAAACAGAATTTGTTTTCCGCAACCTGGCATAAGCGGCATGAATGGCGGAAAAATACAGTTTGGAATTGAGAGCGAAGTGACCACGTTTGGCATTGCCTTCGAGCAGTTCGAGTTTGATGTATCCACACAAGGCTGCAAAAAATAATTGGTCGGCGTCGTCACGGTTTGCGTGGACGAATTCTCCAGTGAAGCGTTCTGTTTAAGCGACTGCTTGCCAGAAAGCATAGCACTTGATCAGGATTGATTTCGCCATTCAAGAGAGTTGACAAGCTGTTTGCCGTAGTTTGCCGAAAGGCGCTCAGCAAATAATCACTGTACAGGTCGAGGGTCTCACCGTTTTTCATACACAAGTTTACTCGACACTGTGTAGGGTGAGTTAGTAAGATTGAAATCAAAAAACCTCAATTCCTCAAGAACCAATCCGTTCATAATCGTAACCGAAATATTCAAGACTTATAAGTATCTATCAAATCCCAACTCAACGGTGTACCGCGCTCAATATCTTTTGCAGCCTTGCGACCAAGTATCTCATCCAAGTACTTAGGCGACAACCCATGACCAGGACGAATTGATCGCACATTCTCCAACGAGAACATCTCACCAGCTTTCATATCCTTAATCACGAACAGTGATCGACGAAATACACGGCTCCCCATCTCTCTTCCACTTACTCCATACTGTACTTTTCCTAAAGCCTTTTCAACGGTACGAATTGCTTTCACCATTGCACTAAACTCATGAGGCTCTAGTGAAAAGGAGCTGTCTGGTCCGGGAATAGCTCTTGAAAGAGTAAGGTGCTTCTCAACAATACACGCTCCCAGCGCTACCGCTGTTATTGGCACCGCAATGCCTAAAGTATGGTCTGAGATACCAACAGGAACACCAAATGCTTCTGCAAGATGCGGAATAGTTCTTAAATTCATCTCTTCCGGTAAAGCAGGGTAGGAGCTTGTACATTTGAGCAGGGCAATCTGGGTTGCGCCAGCGTTGCGAGCAGATTGAACTGCTTCCTCAATTTCGCCAAGGGTGGCCATACCGGTAGAGATAATCAAGGGTTTACCTGTGCGCGCCATCTTTTCGATCAGCGGAATGTCCACAATCTCGAACGAAGCTACTTTATGTGCAGGCACATCCATTTCTTCTAAAAAATCGACGGCCGTAGGATCAAATGCAGTAGAGAAAAGGTCTATACCTATCTCATTTGCAATTGTTTTAAGCTTGGGTTGCCATTCCCAAGGTGTGTAGGCTTCGCTGTAGAGATCGTATAGAGTTCGTCCGTCCCAAAGAGTGCCGCTCTTGATACGAAAACACTCCTTGTCTGAGCGGATTGTAAGAGTGTCTGGTATATACGTCTGAAGTTTAACTGCATCCGCACCTGCATCCTTTGCAGCATGAACAATACGAACCGCCTGATCAAAATCTTGGTTATGATTGGCAGAAATTTCAGCGATGATGTAGACCGGACTACTCTTCCCTATATGGCGATCTTTAATGGTAATATAAGTACTCATCTTGGCCTCGCTAGAACAAAGTGGAGTGCTTCTTGTCCTTTTACAACTGTTGTACCTGACAACTTGAATCCGGCCTTCATGAAAGCCTTTACGGATGCCATGTTATCAGGTTTAACGTAGGCATGAATTTTCTCTACATTTGAACTACTGAAAAGTTTCTGGGAAGACTTTCGAATGACCTCTGTTCCATATCCTTTGCCTCGAAATGCACTGTCGAGGCTAATCGAAATTACAGCCTCCCTATCATCGATGTCATAACGTACCTGTCCAATAGAATTTCCAGTATCGTTTATTGCGATATAGAATTGGCAAAGATTATCAGTAAGCTTTGATTGGAACCATTGAATATGATAATCCCATTCGACAGGATTGGATAGGAAAGAGGCAGCGCGCACGTCGGGGTCATTTGCCCATTTCCAAAGCAGTTGACCATCACTCTCCTTCAAGTGTCTTAAGTAAAACGCGTTGCATCTTAAGTGCATCAAAGTTCTTTCAATCCCGTCTCCATCAACAAGATTTCTGCCGAGCGAAGCCATCTTTGCACGAGTTTCCGGCTTCGCCGAAAGTGATAAAAACTCTTTCGCCAACTCACTATATGATATATGAGTATGCCAACCCAAATTCACAAAACTACCTACCATTGCAAGTTTTTCATTATTAGCACGCTGATTGTCTGTTAATGTTATTATAAGACTAGGTAACCTCATAAAAGCTAATTCCCAACAAGTAATTCCCCCCGCTGATACAGCTACGTCAGCCCAAGCCATTACCTCTGGCATATTTCTTACATTCGTTTCTAAAAAAACAGGGAACGCTAAGTCTTGGACTACAGATCGCAACTCTTTAAGGTGTAAATTGCCCCCTCCTAAAACAATCTTAGCTTCCATGCCATCAATAGCTACCTCTTTTAACGATCGAATAACCTTTGAGGTTACATTATCTGGATCACTTCCGCCCATTGTTACCAATACATTACGGGTTACTTCTGATATTTCTCGCTCCCACTTCTGCCATCTAAGAAATTCTCGGCGTAAGAGTACGTATTTTGTGCCCAATAGCAAACGAGTGTTTGATTCACAGGAATACACTAAATCCTCAGCATGCAGATTCTGATTTAATATTATATCAGCGTAGTAATGATTCAAGTGGCTAATATCGTCAATACACAGCAATTTTAGCCCAGCATCTTTGATTGAGTATTGGTAATGACTATCAAAATGATAACCATCTATTACTAACCAATCAGCACCCAATTGACGGGCGATGTCAATGGTATAAGCTGCATCATCAAGACTCCCTGCCTCTGCTTTGATACGTAAGACATGCATACCCTCTGTTTCAAGACGTTGGGTGAGAGCCGGTATATCCATTACCATCACAAATATTGCTTGACCTCCAGCATCTTGCCACGCCTGGGCAAGTGCCAGACAGCGCATAACATGCCCGGTTCCAATACGGGTGCTTGCATCGGCTCGGATAACTAGATTAGGAAGATAGGACATCATTGCTTGCTCTATGCACTAAATTTGCGAACATATGCCGGACAGATTTAGCATACACATTAATATGCTATATTGACACGTTCCCTGCCAGTTACATACGTAATCATTGAGATAGACAAAGCGAACTCCGACTGGTTGATAACGCTCTCGAATGGTAGGTAGCTAAGGAGTTGAAGATTGTCTTGGATTATGTATTCAGGGTCTTTCTGCAAAACATGTGCTCGTATTGCATCGAGTCCAGCACTAGATTTTCTCAGCACTACTATGTGTGGGTCTGTTAATCTCCAAGTGTCGATAGTATCAATCTGGCTGTAATCCGGGATAACCCTGGCATCAAGAAGTAATCATTGTGTACAAGTTGGGTATTAGCATGTATGGTCAGAGAGCGATACAAGTCCTCACTTAGATCACTTTTTGCTGAATATGACTGTTGATCGCCAACCAATCTTGATGCTCATCCAATACTGCAAGCACTTCTTTCCAAGAGAAATTATCGTGTCCAAAGTGATCATAAACACGGCGCACAAAATCTAAATCCTCAGGTGTGTCAACGGTCCAGCGCATATACGAATAATCTTTATTATTCACTACAGCTGTAAGCGCAAATTTCTCTGGATGAAGATAAATATAAGGCGTCACATGCTCTCGCCACAGAGGATTGCAGTCTTCGTGCCAAGCGCGTTCTAGTGCTTCAAAACTCACCACTTCTACATCAAGGCCGCGTGGAAAACTTCTTTGCACGGTATTACTTGCGTAATCTAACGGGTTTTTTTCTAAGAACTTCGATATAACCAAGTCTATAATGCAAGGGTCAATCAATGGACAATCGGACGTAATACGTACTATAACATCAACTCGATAATCTCTGGCTGCTTTGTAGTAACGATCCAGGACATCATTAATACTTCCACAAAAACAAGGCCAACCATGTTTTTTGCAAAGTTCCACAATAGTTTCATCTTCTTGCTCTATCGTCGTGGCTACGATCACATCATGCAATATCGCCGATCTTGCCGTGCGATTGACAACCCTCTTCAGCATGGGTTCACCACACAGTTCTATCAAGACCTTCCTTGGCAACCGGGTACTTCCCGTACGTGCCTGAACAATTGCAACAATTCTCATATCTTCCGGAATCTAGCAGACTTCTCTAGCAGCCACCAATGTGCCCTGTCAAAGCCATCTTCAGGACCCCAATACCCACTACGGATTAGATTCAAGTCGGGAAATTGGGTTTGATAGTGCTTCAAAAAATTGCGTTTCCACAATAGATTTTCATGAGCGTGATAAGGGATAGCGATCTCATCGCATGACCATAAAGGCAGCCAATCTTTACACTAGATGCTCTCGCAATTTCCAAAGCGTGCTGATTTGGTTCAACTCCAATTATGTTGCTTGGCTCCCCAATAAGTTCAGCTAAAGCGATTAGATTATGACCTCGATTACACCCGACTTCGCATACTTGCTCGACCAATAAACCATCTAACATTTTTCGAAAAGCAGGCAGGCGAGTGCGCCAATCAATTACGTTTCGATCCGTGTATGCTTTGCCAAAGTCACCTTCCCAAATTTTTCTTTGATATGTCATTTTCTTCTCCGTATATTAATGTATTGGTCATACATATAAACAGAGCACCCTTCTTATCCTTATTTAAGGTCAAGTATCAGGAATACCGTACTTTTTGCAATACTCCATTGTTTGCCCCCATATCTGAATGTTGATGAGGCTATTTTCGATATGCAGCTATTACCTTATCCATGGCTTTGATGACATCCTTTACATCTTCATCTGTCATAGCCGGGAAAATCGGTAAGCTAATTAATTGATTGTAAATCGACTCTGCTACTGGATATTCCCCTTCTCTGCATCCGAGTCGTTGCCGATAATAAGGGTGTAAATGCACCGGAATGTAATGAACATTAACCATTATTCCTTCAGCACGCAATGCCTTGAAAACTTCCGTTCTTGTTGTTCGGAGTTGCTGACAATCGAGCCGGATCACGTACAGATGGTACGCGTGGGAGACATCCGCCCGCACGTGCAGCGGTCTCACTACAGGTACTCCGTAAAAAGCCGCATCGTAATGCCGAGCAATCTCTTGTCTACGATTCAACCAACGGGGAAGCTTCCGCAACTGGCTTAGACCAAGAGCACACTGAATGTCCGATAGTCGATAATTATAACCCAACTCTACCATCTCGTAGAACCACGAACCTTGTTGCTCGCGCTGGCGATGGTCAATGGGAATACCGTGATTACGGAAAGTCCTCATACGCCTTGCTAGCTCTGGATTATTCGTGGTAATCATTCCACCTTCACCAGCGGTAATGTGCTTGACTGGATGAAAGCTAAAGGTGCTTATGTCGGCTAACGAACCTACTGGTCGACCTTTATATTGTCCACCTAAGGCATGGCAGGCATCCGCTACTAAGATCAATTTGTATCGATCAGCTATATCACGAAGCGCATCGTAGTCACATGGCTGTCCAGCGTAATCCACAGCAATTACCGCTCTAGTTCGCGGTGTAATTTTTGTCTCAACTTGTACTGGATCAATGAGCAGCGTAGCAGGGTCGACATCGACAAAGACTGGTGTTCCACCCTGGAAAACAACACAGTTGGCAGTCGCAGCAAAGGTCATAGCAGGCACGATAACTTCATCACCTGGCCCGATGCCAATGGCATGCATTGCTGCGTGTAGTGCAGCAGTGCCACTACTTACGGCCACTGCTTCCTTAGAGTCCACGAAACCGGCAAACTCTTGCTCAAACTCACTCACCTTTGGGCCAGTCGTCAGCCAATCAGAGCGTAGGACTTCAATGACGGCTGTAATGTCATCATCTTCCAGCCATTGCTTCCCATAGGGCAATGGATTTTGGCGCACAGGCACGCCACCATCGATAGCCAACTTCTCCGAGGCTGCGATCATATTAAGTCCTCTGCTAATACTCGTAGCTCACTTACCGAGAGCCACTGACTGTTTGTGTTACTAGCATACCGGAAACCCTCAGGGAGTGGCTTTCCTCCTTCCCAGTCCTTAACCTGCCACCATGGATATCTTGGCTGAACAACATACATATCTTCAAGTTCTAACGTATGACGTGCTTCATCTTCAGAAATTAATACTTCGTGGAGTTTCTCGCCGGGCCTAATCCCGATGGACTCCACCACGCAATCCGGTGCTATTGCTTTTGCTAGGTCCATAATGTTCATACTGGGAATCTTAGGAACAAACACTTCCCCTCCATGCATTTGCTCAATGCAACGAATAACAAATCGTACGCCTTGATCTAATGTAATCCAAAAACGTGTCATTCTCGGATCAGTCACGGTAATACGACCAGATCGCCGTTGCTCTCGGAAAAGAGGGATTACGCTACCACTGCTTCCAACTACGTTACCATAGCGTACACAACTGAAGCGAGTTCCGGTACTGCCTGAATAGGAGTTGCTTTGAATAAACAGTTTTTCAGCACAAAGCTTGGTGGCACCATAAAGATTCACGGGATTTACCGCCTTATCTGTACTTATAGCCACAACCTTTTTTACGCCCATATCGATGGCAGCATCAATAACATTTCTTGCACCGTTAATGTTTGTCATGACCGCCTCGATAGGATTATATTCGCAAGCTGGAACTTGCTTCAATGCAGCCGCATGAACCACGATGTCCACTCCATACATAGCACGACGTAGTCTTGCTAAATCGCGTACATCACCGATGAAATAACGTATAGAGGGATGATCAAACCCCGCTATTCGCATCTCATGTTGCTTTAGCTCATCTCGGCTGTAAATTATCACCTTCTCAGGTTGATAATCCTCTAGCATTATCTTGGCGAACTTTTTACCGAATGAGCCCGTGCCTCCCGTTACAAGTACTACTACCTCATGCCAGTTCATGGTTGCATCTCCTCTTCTAAACCGCCATCTATACTATAAGGCATCTCGCGCTTACCAGAATTACCGAGGTGACGAAACCGACTTTAGCAACATAAACTTATGTAAAATGTTTGCTCACCTTTAGACCTCGCGCCGCACTTAGCCGTAACGTAGAGCATCTTGTGGCATCAAGATTTCAGATATGAAGCGACGAAGGCTCATCCCTCGTCACTTCCACTGCTTGAACACAGTCTACGCTGATAGCACACCACACCAATCCTCGAAGCGCATGACCAAACCTAGAAAGTCTGCCATGATCGGCGCTATCATTATACACACATTAGAGTTCGTATCACAAATTGTGCAGGACGCGATGCAATCGTCAAGGTCCTGTACCCCTCGCCGCGCAACCGGCGCAGTTCCGACTCGAGCGCGTGCAGGCGCGCTTCGGCGCGGCACGGGCCTCGGCTTCACGCCGTGCCTGTTCCGCTTCGCGCCGCACGGCAGATTCTTCACGGGCGCGCACCTCGGCTTCCATGCGCGCTCGCGCCTCGGCTTTTGCTGCTGCCCAGGCCGCTGCCACCTGCTCCTCCGACTCGATCACGATTGTCGTCAACGTAGCGTAATCGCCGATCCGCCGCTGCTCGTCGAAACAATACACCTCACGTCCCTCTGCCCCGATCCAAACCCGCAACGGCTCCAGCCACAACCATACCTGCTCATTCGGAACCTGTCGGCGATATGTTGCACCCGCCAGCTCGTAGCCGAGTGCGCGCACCAGCGCTTCGCTGCGCTGCTCATGGGCGCCCGCAATCACGTAGAGCGGCACACCCGCCAAAGCATAGTGCGCCATCTTCACCTCCAGGTCGAGCACGCACGTCTCCAGCGAGGTTACCTCGACGATCAGCGTCGGACGCACTCCTTCCACCGCTACATCGAACGTGCTCCAGTTGCGGATGATCTGCAAGCCGAAGATGACCATCATATCCGATCCGTGCGCCTTCAAGCTGGGCATGTCCCAGGCGATGCGCACGTCGGTGAGCACGACCGCGTCAGGATGGTCGGCAACGCGGGCAAGGAAGACGTCCGCCTGATAACGCACGCGCCGCTGGTGGTCATAGTTGCACAGCACCTGGTCACCTTCCTCGGGATGCAGGACGTCCTCCAGCGTCAGCGGAACCTGTTCCAGATGGTGCGGGCGTCGAGAGTTGGACGCGGCCCGTAGCGCTAGCCGTAGCGGAAGGGGTCCTCAGCAGGTGGCGTGTCTGGCGCTGCAGCAGGGATCGTTGACCGGGGCACAGCGGTTGCTCCTTCATTCGATTGCCGCGCAAGACGCATCTGTCGTGACCTTGTCCCATACGATTATAGTACCGCTCACCATACCTGTGCAAGGATGTGCTGGCGCTCGCCGCTTCCCTTCTCGCCATCCGCCTGCTCCCTTCCATTCCTCGTCTCTCAAGCTTGTTCGACATCATTGACAATCTGGCCAATCCCACCATCCGCCTGCTCCCTTCCATTCCTCGTCTCTCAAGAGCGACGTTTTCAAGCGCGCCAGCATGTCGCGCGAGCAGGGGACGGCGGCACCTTGCCCCTACTGGCGTCCTGATACTAATGTTCGGTCATTTGGACAATATTGAGTCCACTGCACAAAGGCTTAAACCACCAAGGACCCGAAGCGTACAAAGGGGAAGAACCATCAAGCGCATTTCCTTTGCGTCCCTTGGCGACCTTCGTGGTTAGAGCCTGTTATGCACTTTCAACTATGACGGTCATGAACCGCTTGAGCCTCAGCATCGCACAGGCGAGAACATGCAAACCCGCCAACGTTTCCGGCCACCGTTCATCGTCGCGCGCCAGCCAGCGAAAGCGTGCCATCCGGGCGAAGCTGCGCTCCGCCGCCCAACGGCGCGGCAGCAGCACGAAGCCGCGTTTGGCGTCCGGCAGTTTGACGAACCTCTAGCCGCGTGCCGCGCGGGTGGGCGTCCGCGGCCGGTTGCTCGCCGGTGTATCCTTGGTCCGCGAACGCGACCTCGACGACTCGCCAGCGACGACCTGCACCTGGTCCGCCAACGTGGCGACCTGGGCGCGTTCCTGGGCGTTGTCCCAACGCGTCGCCTGCCAGATGGACTTTGCCGCCTTTGCGTCGCTGGTGGCCGTCGTCGCCGGCCCGCGCGCCGCCTTCCGGCGTCGATGGCATGGTGCGCGCATCAGCGATGACCGCTCGCGGCGCGGGGGCACGACCATCGATAGCGCGTAGCGGTATGCGCACATCGTGGACCAGGGTCTCGAAGACCCTGGCCGCCAGCCAACGCCGGGGCTGCCGGTCCACGGCGTGCCATGGCGGCAAATCGTTCGGCAGCATGCGCCACGATGCACCGGTGCGGGTAATCCGACGGAACCCATTAAACACCTCGCGCAGCGAGTGGTTGCGCTGCGGTGCGTCTTCCGTCATCAACGTCAGGGAGGGAGCGACGACGGACCACTCCTCGTCGCTCACATTACTGGGATAGGGTTTGCGTGTCATGCCAATAGCGTACCACGTTTATCTCCGAAGTGCATAACAGGCTCTAGAAACTCAAGCCTCGTTCCCCCGTTCCTCTGAGTTCTGCTGCCCTGTGGTATTGCTGCGATGGTCATTGGGCGAGTGTGAACCCAAAGCATGACGGGATGTATGTTCCGAGTCTGACCCATCCTGCTGCGGAGTTGACAATTGCTTATGCCCAAGCATCGCTTTCTGTCACGATGATAGATCTCGGTTCCGCTCCAATGTCGCTTGTAGACCTTCAGAATGCGCTGGACTTCCCGATGCGCGAGACAGGCATATCGGATGACTCACTTTCGGGATGCACCCCAACATCATGGTGAAGCGCCGTTGTGTATGGTCGCCGATGTCCTACTCATTTGGGTAAATCTGCAAAACTTTAGATATCACTGCATCTCTCAACGTGTAAAGTAATGCAGGCTTAGGTGTGAATATCGATTCATCCTCTGACTCGCAACCTCCCAAGCCTATTGTGACCGACGTATACTATATCGCTCACACACTGGAGTGGGGATTGCAAAATCGCGTCAATTCACTTACAAAGCCGCCATGAATCGACGGGTCAAGGCGCACGATGATGCATCCGTGTGCGCTTTAAGCACAGACATCATCTTTTCTCGCTGCTGGTTGTTGGTGCGCCGCCGTTCCGGCGCTTCGACCGGTGGAACTGCTTTCCTTCCGCCTCCTGCTTCTCGCCACTTGCCGCTTGCCTCACTCTCCGCGCACTCCCGACGCCACGGCATCGACCACCGCCTCCAACATCTCGTCGGTCAACTCCGGGTAGATCGGCAGCGCCAGGGTTTCGGCGGCAGCGCATTCGCTCACCGGCAGATCGCCGGGGCGATGCCCCAGGTAGGCGAAGCACTCCTGAAGGTGTAGTGGCACAGGATAGTAGATTTCGTGACCGATCTTGCGTGCTTTGAGCGTCGCCATGACCTTTTCTCGCTGGGAGACGCGGATGACGAACTGGTTGTAGATGTGCCGGCGCTCCGGCGCCTTGACCGGCAACACGACTTTTCCTGGCGGCAGAGCGCACGCGCCAGTGCTGCGCGCGCGGCATCCGTCCGTCAGACAGTCTGGTGGGTCGGTGACCAATCCCGCCTCGCTGAAGAGGCGGCGGTAGATTGCTGCATTTCGCTGCCGCCCCGCCGTCCAGTCATCGAGGTATTTCAACTTGACCCGCAATACAGCCGCCTGCAAAGCGTCGAGGCGGAAGTTGCCGCCGATCAGTTTGTGGTAGTACTTCGGATGGGCGCCGTGCCCCCGGAGCAGCCGAACTCGTTCCGCCAGCGCAGCGTCGTTCGTAGTGACCATGCCGCCGTCGCCGAAGCCCCCCAGATTTTTCGATGGGAAGAAACTGAAGCACCCCATGTGTCCAATGGCGCCAGCGCGCCGACCTTTGTACTCCGATCCGATCGCTTGCGCTGCGTCTTCGATGACGATCAGGTTGTGACGCTGCGCGATCTCCATGATCGGGTCCATGTCCGCCATTTGCCCGTAGAGATGCACCGGCATGATCACCCGTGTGCGGGGTGTGATGCGCGCCTCGATTCCTGCCGGATCGATATTGAAGGTCAATGGATCGATGTCCACAAAAACGGGAACAGCGCCGAGCCGGGCAATCGAACCGGCGGTGGCAAAGAAGGTGTAGGGCGTGGTGATAACTTCATCGCCGGGTTGGATGTCGATTGCCATGAGTGCGACGAGCAGTGCGTCGGTGCCGGAAGAGACGCCGATGCCATAGGCGCACCCGGAGTAGGCGGCGACTTCGCGTTCCAACGCTTCGACTTCGGGACCAAGAATGAACATCTGTGCGTCGGCGACACGGTCGATCGCAGCGCGGATCTCGTCGCGGATGGCAATGTATTGGGCTTTGAGATCCAGCAATGGCACAGGGGGACGAGGGTGGGAAGGTGGGAAGGTTGAAGATTGAAGGTTGGACGGCGACTTTTCCGATACCGGCGGCGCTTTGGGTTCGTTGGTTATCACTGTGACCTCCTGACGGTTGTGATAGTCGGACATGAGACTCGAAGTATGCGATACTCCAATATTCGCTGGCGTAGGAGACCGCATCTTCTCGCATTTTGTTGATCCTGTTGTTTGACAGATAATACCAATGACGATTGACGATGCCGCATGCGTGTCATTCCGAGCCCTTCGCTTCGCTCAGGGTAAACGCAGCGAGGAATCGGCGCGGGTCGCGCACGACCCCTCGCGCGGCTCGAGGTGACCATGCCGGATGGTCACAGGTCATTGGTATAACGGATCAAACCGTGGATCAACCGGCTAGCGCTTTCTGCCTGGGCAAGCGTCTGTTCGAAGACTTCACCGGATACGTACTGCCGATTATATGCCAGATACAGTTGTGAACGGACTTCGCCGTATGAGGCTTTGGCTCTTCCCAGGCGCTCAATGGAGAGGCTCTGAGTTCGGCTCTCGAAGCCTTCGGCGATGTTCGACATGATAGATACCGCAGCGCGACGCCTCTGGTCACGCAGCGTAAAATCGCGTGCAAACGCGCCAACATCGGAAAGATTATATACCGTATTCACAAGTTTTCGTGCTTGCTGCCATGCCTCCAGATCTTCAAAACGCTCAATTCTGGAGATTGACTTTCCTGCTGCTTCGTTGCTCATCGTGTGATCAATCAGATATTGCACAATGTTGCACATGTTGACAATCTGATAATTCGCGTTGGCTGAGCCTGTCGAAGCCAACGCCAACCACTCCAGGGGAGATCTCGTTCCGCTGGTGACGTTTCATCGCCGAGACTGATCAACTGCAGAGACCTCAAGGGTCGGGGACGTTCAACCTTCAGCCTTGACTGCCTGCACACAGGCGCATTGCCGTGCCCCCAGCAGTGTGCCCCTACCTTATCTTCCGCTTTTCGACTTCCACCTGCAACGCGTGCCTCACGCGAATGAATGACGTTGCAATGCGGCGTTGCTGCCTTCAACCTGTCCACCTTCAACCTTCAACCTGTCCACCTTTAACCTTCAATGCCTCCTCCTCCCCCCAATCCTCGCACTGCACCGCCTCCGGAGCGACCAGGCGGTAGCGCCAACCGCTTCCCGGGCATACCATCACTCCGTCGGCGTCTGGTTCAGGCAATCGATAGCCATGGCGACTCATCCATCCGCAGCGCCGCGCAGGAACTCCCAGCATGAGTGCGTAGTCCGGCACGTCGCCGCGCACGACGGCGCCGGCGCCGATGAAGGCGTAGCGCCCAATGGTTGCGCCGCAGATAATCGTGGCATTTGCGCCGATTGTGGCGCCGCGTCGCACCAGGGTGCGCAGAAACTCGGCGCGACGGTTGATCTCGGCGCGCGGGTTGATTACATTCGTGAAGACGCACGAAGGACCGCAGAAGACGAAGTCTTCCAGCTCGACGCCGGTGTAGAGCGAGACGTTGTTCTGGATTTTGCAACCGTTGCCGATGATGACGCCGCCGGCAACGAGCACATTCTGTCCCAACACACAGTTCGCGCCGATCCGCGCGCCTGCCATCACATGGCAGAAGTGCCAGATTTTCGTGCCGGCGCCGATCTCACACGGTTCGTCGATGATGGCAGTTGGGTGAGCGTAGTATAGACGATCGATATTCATTGCATTCCTTTCAGGACGTATCATCTATGCGCCTTGCCTGGCTTTCAGCAGTTTTGGCATCTGCTCTTAAACCACAGAGGCGCAGAGTGTGCAGAGAACGCCACTACATCGGCGCCGTGTGATGCCACGTCACCGCCAGCAACACGCCACCTTCAACCTTGGCACTTCACATTCGATATGCCACTCACCCACGGGCGTTGCACACCTGCTCTCCGCAATGACCCACGTGCGCGGGACGTTGCGCCGCAACGCCCCTACACACCACCATCTTCGACGTTCGCACCTTCAACCTTCCCCCCCTTTTTCAAGCGCTGCCACGCACCGTTCGGCGGCGTGACCATCGCCGTAGAGCGGCGGGTGCGGCGTTGTCGGATAGGGCTGGCGCGCAGCGGCTACGATCCGTTCGGGATCGGCGCCGACCAGGGTGTTCCATCCATGGGCGACTGTCTCGACCCATTCGGTCTCGTCGCGCAGCGTCACGCAGGGGACGCCAAGCCAGTACGCTTCCTTCTGCACCCCGCCTGAATCGGTCAGGATAACGCGCGCGCCGCGCATGAGGGCGACCATGCCCAGGTAACCGACCGGTTCGACCAGGCGCACGTGGGCAGGCGGAGTCCATTCGAGCGCGGCAATTGCGCGGCGCGCGCGCGGGTGCGCCGGAAAGATGACCGGCATGTCCAGCAGCGTCAGACCGATCAGAATGCCCTGCAAACGCAGCGGGTCATCGGTGTTTTCGGCGCGATGGACGGTTGCAAGCGCGTAGTCGCCTGGCTGGACGCCGAACGACTCCAGAACTGGGGTGTCGGCACGTTCGGCAGCCAACCGCAGCGCGTCTGCCATCACATCGCCGACCAGTATGACGCTGCGGGTGATTCCTTCGCGCGCCAGGTTATCGATAGCGGTTTGGCTTGGGCAAAGGAGCAGATCGGACAGGTGATCGGTCAATACCCGGTTGATCTCTTCTGGCATGGCGCGGTTGAAACTGCGTAGCCCGGCTTCGACGTGGGCGACGGGGATGCGCAATTTTGCCGCCGCCAGCGCGCCTGCCAGCGTGGAGTTGGTGTCGCCATACACCAACACCCAATCCGGGTGTTCCGCCAGCAATACCTCTTCAATCTTCGCCAGCATTGCGCCGGTCTGCGCGCCATGGCCGGCGGAGCCGACCGCCAGGTTGACATCGGGCGGCGGAATGCCTAGTTCGTCAAAGAAGATCGCCGACATATTGGCGTCGTAATGCTGCCCGGTGTGTACCAGCACCTCGCGGTGACGCGCTCGCAACACGCGACTCACGGCGGCTGCCTTGATGAACTGCGGTCGCGCGCCGACAATGGTGACGATGGTCAAGGGTTTGCTCATATGCTTTGCGAGAACCGAGAACTGAGAACTGAGACCTGGTGCTCAGGGGTCAGGAAGACCTTCCCACCTTCCGCCTTTCACCCTTCCACGTTCCACGGCGCCGCCTGCCCACGGATGCGCAGCGTGCGCCCCCATTATACCAATGACGACTGAAGATGCCGCCTTCCTTGTCATTCCGAGCCCTTCGCTTCGCTCAGGGTAAACGCAGCGAGGAATCTGACCGCGCGCAGCGCGGAATCGGCGCGGGACGCGCCCGACCCCTCGCGCGGCTCGGGGTGACAATGCCGGATGGTCGTCCATTGAAGATGCCGCCTTCCTTGTCATTCCGAGCGCAGCGACTTGTCATTCCGAGCCCTTCGCTTCGCTCAGGGTAAACGCAGCGAGGAATCTAACCGCGCGCAGCGCGGAATCGGCGCGGGACGCGCACGACCCCTCGCTTTGCTCGGGGTGAGAATGCCGGATGGTCGTCCATTGAAGATACCGCCTTCCTTGTCATTCCGAGCGCAGCGACTTGTCATTCCGAGCCCTTCGCTTCGCTCAGGGTAAACGCAGCGAGGAATCTAACCGCGCGCAGCGCGGAATCGGCGCGGGACGCGCCAGACCCCTCGCGCGGCTCGGGGTGAGAATGCCGGATGGTCGTCCATTGAAGATGCCGCCTTCCTTGTCATTCCGAGCGCAGCGACTTGTCATTCCGAGCGCAGCGACTTGTCATTCCGAGCGCAGCGAGGAATCTGACCGCGCGCAGCGCGGAATCGGCGCGGGACGCGCCAGACCCCTCGCGCGGCTCGGGGTGACAATGCCCTTGCCTGTATTGCGCTGTAAGAAAATTCCCCATCAGACGCGCCAGACCCCTCGCGCTGCTCGGGGTGACCATGCCGGATGGTCACAGGTCATTGGTATTATCCTTGATCCTGCAACGTTTCCACAAGTAACGGCACCGGCTCGCCATTCGTCACCAGGGAGCGCTGCGCTGCCTGGAGCACGCGCAGCACCCGCAACCCGCTTTCACCGTCGGTCAGCGGTGGTTCGCGGGTCAAGACGGCGCGCAAAAACGCTTCACACTCCAGACGCAGCGGTTCAGTCGCATCGAAGGCAACCCGTTCACCGGCGCCGCGTACCGGCACCGGCTCCCCTTCACGCACCTCAACGCGCTGATCGTAGAGCACGAGTTCTTTTGCCACATCATCGAAACTTGCCATTTTCTGCGAACCGATGACGACCAGGCGCTGCTCCTTGAACGGGTGCAGCCAGGAGACGTGGATGTGCGCGCGCACACCGTTGTCGAACAGCAGATTCGTCACCGTGACATCGGCGATATTTGGCTGAATATAGTTGCCGCCTGCGGCTGAAACCTGCACCGGCATCGCGCCGAGCAGCCGCAGAATGATGGCAATGTCGTGCGGCGCGAAACTCCACAGAATGTTCTCTTCGCGTCGCACCTTGCCCAGGCTCAGGCGGTTGGAGTAGATATAGTAGATATCCCCTAACGCGCCGCTGCGCACCATGTCGATCAGGCGCACCACGGCGGGATGGTATTCGAGGACATGCCCGACCATCAGGATGCGGCGTTGTTCGCGCGCAATCTGCACCAGCCGCGCTCCCTGCGCGTATGTCAGCGCCAGCGGCTTTTCGACGAACACATCGCGTCCGGTCTCCAGCGCCTGGCGCGCCAGATCGTAGTGCGTGACGGCCGGCGTCGCAATCACCACGGCGCCAGCGGTGACTTCATCGAGGCTGGCGACCACCGGCACATCCGGCGCAATCTGCGCCGCCGCTGCGCGCCCTGCTTCGGTCGAATCACAGACCATCGCCAGCGCGCCGAGGTGGTAAAAATTGCGCACCAGGTTTTTGCCCCAGTAGCCGCATCCGATGACCGCAACCGGCGGAATCCGGCGCCGGGTCGCGGTTTGCCGGGATTGTTGAGAGGTATCTGCCATATGCCATCCTGATCGCTATGTGCAAACTCATGCACGTCTACGAATGTCAGCGCCGCATGTTACTGAACCATTCTACCCAACGGAGAACGCGCGCGCGTTCCTGGACTGCCACACATCCGAGCGCTGACAGATAAATGCACGAAAGCGCCCATGTTCCATCCTCAAACGTCAGACCGAGAAAGACGCCAAGCCAGCTACAGATGGTCATTACCAAAACTTGACGAAAGGTACGCGGCGCTAGCCAGAGCGCCAACTGATCGTAGATCAGTCGCTGCGGTATGCAGGCCATGATCAGGACCAGACGCGCAGAACGGTTTCTCCAGAACAGGATGGTTAGTGCAAGCAGCGGACCGAACCAGAGCGAGACCGGAAGATAGTTCAAATGAGCAGGCAAATTGACGAGTAGCGCTGTGGGCCATCCTGGCATGATTAGAAGACTGACGACGAGAGATATGAACGCCAGGGCAATGCGTAGCGGATGCGGATATGCGGCCGCAACAGCAACTCCCAGATTTGGCTTGGCAAGAAGGCAAAATCCAAGAGCTGGCAGCAAGGCTGAGGCCGTGATCAACGGCGACCACTGGACGCTCAGAACTGCATACACATATGGGGCGCTTCCAAATACGAGCAGGTGGTAGAGCGGTTTGTTGTGTACCACACCCCAGGCCAGCAATCCCGAAGATATGCCCATAAATGCAGCCCCTGCAACAGGTCCGGGGAGCGGCGCCAGCGGGAGTGCGAGCAGGAGCGCCAGCAGTGGGTAGTAGAGATAATCGTTGTAGGGATAGGCGCTTTCGGGCTGGATGGCGGCGTAAGGATCAATGCCCGACATGAGCAGACGCGCGCCGCGCCAGACCCACGTAAAATCGGCAGCAACAATATCCGCACTGATCAGTCGTCCATACGTGAGCAATCCGCTCAACAGACCAAGCCCCAGTGCAATGGCAAGCCGATGCAAGCGGGACATCGGTGCTTCCTCTACACAACGGTGCAGTTTGGCCTTAGCTGCTGCTTCGTGACCATTGTGCATTAGCGCACTCGCTCGAATACACGGTAAGGTCCATCTTCCAGCACGAGACGGAATCGTCCGCTTGCCAGTGTCGACTCATACAGTTTGGCAACGCTTGTTCCGCCCTCTACCAGGAAATCCGGGTCGTTGACCATCGGATCATAGGCGATCAGCACGTTATCGTCTATTTCCCAGAGGCGTCGCAGCAACGCAACATGCACCTGGTCTGGCGGAAAAGTATAGGGTTGATCAAGCAAAAAGTGAAGCTCAGTCTCATACGTTTCGATCCTCGTTCCTTCCGGTTGCGCATTGAGCCACTGCGCCACGCGCTGAGCGGAATAGTCGCGTACCGGATAGGTGGCGGCAACGCTTACCGCTGTCAACGTTCCTCCCCAGAGTACGAGCACTGTGCCGAACAACGCCGCTCCGCCCGTCCGTGTCCACCGGCGTAACGTGAGAAGGTTGATTAGCGACACGAGACTATGCCGAATGGCAAAGCCATCGGTAGCGTTTGCTAGAAGGTCAGCTACAAAAATGCTCGCGACAATAATGGCAGGCCCCATGTAACGCACCCATCCGATGGAAAACACGAGGTACCATGCTAGCCAGCTGCCGCATAGTGCGAGCAAGGTCAGGCGAGTATACCAGACCGGCGCGCCGCTGCTGGCTGCAGAGCGATCATGCCACAGTCGCCACGTCCCCCAGAGCATGCCACAAAGAGCAGGAAGCCCAAAGATGGCGAGATTCTGGATGGCATCGAGGCGACGAGCGGGGGCGGTCACGATGGCAACGGTTTCAATCAGTCCTGTTGTTGGGTCTGGCGGCAGTTGAGCGTCGATCAGAATCGGATAGACCGATTGCTGAAGGATCCTGGCGCCAAGCACTGTTCCGCCTGCAACGAGAGTGAAAAGAGCGGCAATGCGCCATCGGCGCATCAGCGCGGCGACTAGCGCGGACATTGTCAGCGATACAATCAGGAAAGGTGAGAGTTGCGCTTTGCTCACCCAGGCTAGCGCGAGAAACAATGCCGCCGGGAAGAGTGCGACCCATCGATTGACAAGCGCACGCCATAGGAACAGATATCCGACCAGCAGATACATTAGCATCGGTATCTCTGCTAGCACCCGGCGTCCCAGCAGCAATGGATGGATTGTCGGAAATGCGGTCATACACAGGGCGGCAACGACTGTCGCAACCGCGACGCGCCGGTCATACAATCTGGCTGCGAGCGCCGCCAACAGCAGGACAACTGCCACAGCACAGAGTGCTCCGAAGAGTCGTCCCTGCCAGAGACCCACACCAAATGCGCGCATCATCATTCCAACCGGCAACGTTGTAGTGAAAGCCGCCTCCAGACCAGGGCGCGCTCGCTGACCATTGCGCAGGCGTCCGTAGTGCCCCTGCTCCGCCCAATTTCTCGCAACCGATAGGGTCCATCCCTCGTCCCACCACATCGCTGGTCCATCGAGATTCCAGAGGCTCAACGCTAAAAGTACGATGCTCAACGCACTCCAGGATGCTATTCGATGCGCGCGTCGTTGAGCGATGGTTGTTTCGCTTTCTTTGATGGAAGATATTGAGTGATCCATATTGTAGCTTGCTTTACTATTCGGTGTGCGAATGAGAACGGCGAATATTCTGGTATATGATGTTTCGGCTCATTATGTATCAGATGAAATGTTGTATCTATCGATGACTTGACCCAAAAACCTCTCCAGGCGGCGCGTCTGCTCCTCGCGCGACAATCCGGCGGACGCCGACGCCGGTAGGTCCGGGATGCCGCCGCACTCTTTCGCGTCCAGCCAGCGCGTGAGTTGCCCGGCAATCTCAACGGGATCGGCGGAGACCATCCCTGCCCGCCGCTCGCGGATCAGGTCAGCCGCCACATTGTCGGCGGGTCCAATGCCCAGGATTGGACGGCGCGCTCCCAGATACTCGAAAAGTTTGCCGGTGTAGACGCCGCGCTCGCGCGGGTCGTTCCACAACAGGAGCAACAGCACATCGGCGGCGCGCTGCTGCGCCAGCGCCTCGCGGTGCGGAACGGCGTCGCGGACATCGAGCAGATGTTCGACGCCATACTGCTGCGCTTCGGACCGGATTGCCACAATGCCGCTGATACTGTGGCTGTAGACTGTCACACGCACTCGCGCAGCGCGCGCCCCCAGGCGTTGCAGCGCGGCGAAGAGCGGTGCGGCGCGCTGGTTGATGCGATAGATCGTTCCGGTGTACACAATGGTCAACTGCGGATCGGCGCGCGTCGGTCGCATTGGTGGATAGTCGGCGGGGTCGAACCCGTTCAACACGACCTCTGTCGGCAGGTTATAGCGCAAGCGCAGAGCGTGCGCCAGCGGCTCGGAGACGGTGACCAGCCCTGCGGCTGTGCGCAGCGTCCGGCGTTCGAGCCATGTTTCCAGCACGCGCCGCCACATCGGATATGAATAGTAGTGATTGTCCGTCCAGAGATCACGCAGTTCGCCGACCCACGGCAGATTGTACTGCTGGTGAAGGGCGTTGGCGATCAGCAGCGACGTCGGCGGTCCGCTGCTGGCGACAAGCACATCCGGGCGCCACCGCTTCAGCAGGCGTTGTGCTGCGTTCCACCCGAACGGGAACCAGCCAATCGCATCGTCAGGGAACGCAACCAGCGCACGGTAGGCGTCGAGCAGGCGCAACGCAATGGTGTACTGCATCTGTCCTGCGGGGGCTTTGTCGAAGAGCGCCACAACGCCGGATCGATGGCGACGGAGGCGGGTGGCGAGCGTGTGAGGCATGCTGACATCGACCCAGGGAGTGGCGATGACGTGTTCAGAAGGAACCTCAAACGGCAGATCGGCGGGATACGGCAGGTTACGCGCCGTCACGATCCGCACCTCGTGCCCGAACTGACGCAGATACTTTGCCGTTTTGCCGACGCGCAGCGATGCGATGATGTTGTAGGGCGGGAAGTAGTAGGATATGAACAGAATACGCAAGGCTTCCTCCCGTAGGTAGAACCCATCCGATAACCGGATAGTCCGCGTTCTTGCGAGCCGAGTCATCTTCGATGCCCGCAACATTCGGTTTGCCGCCCCGATGTAGCCAGCGCTATCCACGCTACAGCCCGCGACGTGCGTGCTACTAATACGATGTGAGCCGCCAGCCGGGTGAACCGGTCAGCGTCTTGCCGCGATCACATACGCGCCGCATGTCAGTTCGTCGCGGGTGTAGCCGCGCGCCGTAAGTTCCGCCTCGATTTCCGGCGTCAGCAGATGTTCGCCCTCCCGCATATGGCAGTAATGGCGGATGATCTCGAAATGCCGCCCGAACACCGCAAGATAATCGCGAATGCGCCACTCGTTGAGCGGGACGGAAAACGGCAACTGACGCCGCCGCAAGTGATCCCATGGGTCGACTCCCGGCGGCACGTGGCGCAGCGGCACCTCGGCGAAACTCAGGTTGTGCCCGCCGGACGGGGCGGTGAAGACGTGGATCGCCGCCCAGACCACGCCGCCGGGTTTCAGCACCCGCGCCACCTCCGCAACCACTGCCGGAACATCGAGAAAATGCTCGAATGCCGCCACCGATGTCACCAGGTCGAAGGTTGCGTCCGGGAACGGCAGGCGCCCGACATCGCCGCACACCAGCGCATTCGCGCGCATCACTGCTGGCGGCAACCGCAGCCGCTTGGCGTAGAGCGCGCGCGCAACCGCATAGGCGCGCGCTTTCCACGATGTGACAGGACGATTGACCAGATCGATGCCGACCACCCGATGCCCCTGTGCGCGCAGGATGGCGTACTGCGGGCGCAGACGACCATTCGCCAGGTCGAGGATCGTCAGCGGACGGGAAAAATCCACATACCCGGCGACATCCGCGCGTCGGCAGCGATCCAGGTCGGCTTCGCCGCGCGAACGCGCGCCGCGCCAGACCTGCCAGGCATATGTGGGATAGTCGAGGAGTTGGGGCATGGCTACATCAGTGTATCGAAGATCTTCGCCAGCTCTCCGGTCAGGCTGCGGCGTTCGAAGCGCTGCACGCGCGGATCGACGCGCGTTGGCAGATTGTTCGAGCACCAGCGTTCGTAGAACCATTCAAGCGCCCGGCAGATGCCGTCCACATCATCAGGTGCAACGACAATTCCGGCATTGAACTCCTCGATGAGCGCCGCAGCCGCCGAGCGCCCGGTCAGCGCCAGGATGGGTCGTCCGCTGGCGAGGTACTCGAAGAGTTTGCTGGTCGTGACGCTGGCGGCGTTGGGGGCAGTCACCAGGAGTAACACATCGGCCTCCGCCTGACGCTGAAGCGCTTCGTGGTGCGGCACAGGACCCTGGATTGTGATGGGGCGCCGACGACCGTTGCATGTAAGCGCCTCCTGCTCTGCTGCTCCCAGGTTTCCAATAAAACAAACCTCGAGGTCTGCCAGGACAGACGACCGATTCTGTCGCAAGTTGTCCAAAGCCGCAAGCAACCCGGCAACGTTCGTGTGGCTACGGCTGTGCGCAAGAGCGCCGGTATGAACAACTCGCAAACGCTCTCCCTTCGTGTGCGGTCGCAGTGTTCCAACTTCAGCAGCGTCATATCCGTTGCTGATCACCGTGACATTCACAAACGGATGCCTTCGTCGCAGATCATCCGCAAGCACCTGATTGACGGTCACGATCTGATCGGCATTGCGCACGACCGCCTCTTCCAGCGCTCGTTCAATGCGCATTCGAGCAACTGAACGCAGGAGCGTCGGATCAGGCGGCTCGAACGTCCAGCCATCACGAAAATCGGCGACCCAGGGCAAGCCGGACAACCGCTTCAGTGCCAGTGCAGTCAGGTGCGCCGATGGCGGCGGCGCACTGCTGAAAATTGCGCGGAATGTCCCGGCGCGCAGCACTTGAATGCCGCGCAAAACCGCGCCGGGGAGCCATCCGGTATGAATATCGGGAATGAGAATCTTGTTCAGTGCGCGCGACAGTGTGCTATCTGGCGTCACGATAGGCGACCACGACGTGCCGGTTGCTGCGACTTGCCCATTCTTGATGCGACGGGCAAGCCAGCGCCCAATGTCCAGGATGTCGGGCGCGCGGAAGATCAGGCGCTCCTCATCATCAGCGAGCGCACCGTAACTCGATGTCGTCAGCACCGCCGGACGATACCCATACTGTGGCAGATAGCGCACGAATGCCCCAACCCGTCGCGTGCCGGGGTTCTCTGTCGGCGCATAGTAGTAACTGATCATCAAAAGACGCCGTTCTGAACGATGTATGGCAGTCATTGACTCTCTACCCGGTCAGGTCTGGCGGACGGATCGCGCAGAATCCAGTGCCAGAGATAGAGATAGGCGCGCGCGTGCCCTTTCAGCCCGAACAACCCTTCAGCCAGCACGAAAGCAATGCCGCGCATCAACCAGCCAAACGAGGTCGCTGCGCGCAGCACACGCGCCCCTTCATCGGTGAGTCCGTGGTACCTGCGAAAGTAGCGCAGCGCGCTGAAGTATTCGCTCTTCTTTGCCCAGACTTTGACATTTCTGATCGATTGATCGCCGAGATGGGTAATGGTCGCTTCCGCGACATACCCTACCTGCCAGCCATGGCATGCCATACGGTGACACCATTCGATATCTTCGTAGTAGAAATCGACCGCTTCATCGAACAATCCTGCCTGTTCAAACGCCGTGCGTCGCACCAGCATGCACGCGCCGCTGATGCAAGGGACAGAACCGCTCCGCCGACGCGCCACGCTTATCTGCTGGGAGAGCAGCCATAACCGTCCGATAGGGAAGCCAGGATCGGCAATTGATTGCGTCAGGAGGTATTCCAGAGGCGTCAGCACCGGGCGTGCGCATACCGCCTGCACCCAGCCATCGCGCCCAATCAGGCGCGGACCAACCATCCCATACGCAGGAGTGTCAAGGATGGCGTTCAACAGCGTCGTCAGGGCGCCAGGATGAACGAGGGTGTCGTTATTGAGCGCCAGAACAAATACACCGTTCGCGTGTCGAATCCCAAGATTGTAGTTTTTTGAAAATCCCTGGCGCGCCGGTGACTCAAGAATGCGGACTGCGGGAAAACGCTCGCGCACCAGCGTCACGCATCCATCGCGTGACCGATTGTCTACCAGAATGATCTCGTGCTCCGGCAGCGCGCCAGCGCGCGGCGCCAGCGCCGCAAGGTCCGGCGGATGCGCACAGAGCGACTCCATGCAGCGCAGTGTGTCGGCGCAACCGTCACTGTTGACAATGACGGTTGACAGGAGTGGTCGCAGTCCGTCATCGTCTTTTGTCAGTTCGGTCCCTTGCACTGCGAAGTGTCCGATGGTCATACCACCTTCTCGACGGATACAATACCCCGCGCACTCCACGCCAGTACAGCGCCAGCATACGATCAAGCGCCCCTTTTGCCAATCGCATCGTTGGCGAATTGAGCAGGGCGGGCGAGATGGTCAGGGCGTCGGCGCTCAACAGGCGACCATCATCAACTCGACGTGATCGCTGGACGATTGTGCGCTTAAGCGCGGTTTCTTTGCGATAACGCCACAGCCAGCGCGCGGCGTCGCCATACGCGCCGTGCAGCCCCAGGCGCCATAAGGCGAAGAGCGTCAGCAATTCTACCAGGAGCAGCGCCGGCAGGATGGCGACAATCGTGCGCATCTGGTAATTTTTGAACACCGACAGCAGCCGATTCCGCGTGTGCAGGAAGGGGCGTTTGCGTGGATAGGCGCCGCTGCCGCGCACGGAAAACTCCGCCGATCCCTCGCCATGATAAACGACCGATCCAGGATGATACCAGCATGTCCAGCCGCGCATACGTGCCCGATAGCAGTAGTCGAATTCCTCGTGATAGACAAAAAAATCCGGGTCGCACCCGCCGATTGCCAGAAACTTCTCGCGATCAAACAACGCTGAGGTCGAGTCAATTGCGCCGACCTCGTGCGGCGTCGTGTCATCCGTCGAGATCACCGGTTCCCACATCTCGTAGACGCAGAGGTGCCCGCAGAAATGGAGACTTCCGCCTGCTGATTGCACCTGCATACGGTCCATCGTCAGAACACGAGATGCAACCGCAAATATAGTCTCTGGATTGCGCTGATAGTATGCCACCAACGGACCGAGCCAGTTGGCGTCAACCACCACATCGGGTCCGGTGGCGCACACCAGATTCGTCTGTGCGCACCGGATCGCCTGGTTGAGTGCGGCGGAGTACCCGATGTTGCGCTGATTTGCCAAGACCGTAACATCAGGATATGAGCGCAAAAGAGCAAGCGATTCATCAGTTGAATCGTTGTCAACGACGATCATGTTGCTGATCGGGTAACTGCTGCGACGCAGCGAGTCGAGGTACGCCGGGAGGTAGTGGCTGTGGTTATAGTTCACGGTCACAACGGTAACTGGGCGGTTCATGCCTTGTTCCACACTTCCTGTATGACATACCGCTCCACCCACACCCCGAACAGCAGCAGCGCCCACAGGCGCTTGCCGTGGTTGATCCGCCCGCTGTCGTGTTCCGCCAGCAACTGCGCAAGCGCGGCAGGGCGGAACCATTCGCGCAGCGCCGGGTTGCCCAGCAAGCGCTCGCGCGCCCATGCGCGCAGTTCGCCGCGCAGCCATTGCCCCACCGGTACGCTGAACCCTTGTTTGCCGCGCGCAGCCACCTCCGGCGGGAGTTTGTCGCCGAATGCGGCTTTGAGCAGCCATTTCGTCTGTGTGCCGCGCACCTTGAAGCGTTCTGGCAGCCGTGCCGTCCATGCGACCCACCAGTCGTCGAGGAGTGGCGCGCGCACTTCAACCGCGTGCGCCATGCTCATCCGGTCGGTCTTCGGCAACAGGTCGCCCGCCAGGTATGTCACGTGATCGGCATGGAGCGTCCGGTCCAGGTGACTCGCGGCGCGCGCGTTGTCATAGGCGGCGGCGATCAGGTCCGCCGTATCGACATTCGCAAACGCATCGCGCCAGCGGTCGGTGTAAAGCGCCAGTTTGTCATCGTGGCTGAAGTACGATCCCCAGCGCACCAGCGAGGCTTTGGGGGTCGTCGCCGACCATTGCGCCAGTCGCTTCAATCCGGTGATCGGGCTGCGATCCTCGGGGATCCATGTCGGGTCGGGGAGCCATCCCACGGCTGCCGGCACAGCCCGCCGCGTGATCCACGCCGGCAATGCGGCATACGGGCGCAGCAAACCGTCAAGCGCGTACCGCCGATACCCCGCAAGCGTCTCGTCGCCGCCGTCGCCGCACAGCGCCACTGTGACGTGCCTGCGCGTCTGGCGCGACAACTCGAACAGCGGCAGCGCCGCCGGGTCTGCCAGCGGTTCGTCACACGCCTCGACCACCGCTTCAATCGTGGCTGTCAGGTCGGCAGGGCGGAAGATGAACTCGTGATGGTCGGTGGCGTACCGTTCGGCAACGGCGCGCGCATAGCGCGTTTCGGAGAAGAGCGGCTCATCGAAGCCGATCGAGAAGGTCTTGACCGGTGCGCTCATCTGTTCCGCCATCAACGCAACGATAATCGACGAATCGATGCCGCCGCTCAGGAAAGCGCCGAGCGGCACTTCGGCGATCAGACGGCGCGCAACCGCTTCACGTAACAGAACCCGCGCCTGTTCAATCGCTTCGGTGTCGCTCAGGTTCAGTTTCGGCTCAAAGGCGATCTGCCGCCAGCGCTCGATCTTCGGCGCTGCGCCAGCCTCAAAGACCAGTTTGTGCGCGGCCGGCAGTTGAAAAACGCCCTGAAACATCGTCAGCGGGTCCGGCGTGTACTGGAGCGTCAGGTAATGGTGGAGCGCCAGCGGCTCGACCTGCCGCGCAACCCACGGCGCCGCCAGGATGCATTTGGCTTCCGACCCCCAGAGCAACCCGTGAACGGAGCTGTGCCACCAGAAGAGCGGCTTCTTCCCCATTCCGTCGCGCGCCAGCAACAACCGCCGCTTCCGCCGGTCCCACAGGGCAAAGGCGAACATGCCGTTGAAACGCAGCAGCGCATCGTCGCCCCATTGCTCGTAGGCGTGAACGATCACCTCGGTATCGCTAGAGGTAGCGAAGCGGTGCCCATACTGCTCCAGTTCGCGGCGCAATTCCTGGAAGTTGAAGATTTCGCCGTTGAACGTGACCAGCGTCTGCCCGTCTTCACCGGCAATCGGTTGGTGTCCGCCGCGCACGTCGATGATTGCCAGGCGTCGCATCGCCATACCCAGTCCACTTTCGACATGAAACCCGTCACTGTCGGGTCCGCGGTGGATGATGCGTGCGTTCATGCGCCGGAGCAGCGCCGCATCGACGGGTTGTTGAAGATCAGGGGTTGCGATGCCGCAAATGCCGCACATGTGCTACTCTTTCGTCCTGTCGAATGCAAAACGGTCGTGTTTGTTCAGCAATATCATGAAAATGGCGTGAAAGCGCTTATGAACGGCGGGTTCTTGCCAGAGTACGATGAAAAATGCAGGTAGATAAGTTGTCGTTAGTAAATAGACTTCATTGACCCATAATGTTTCGAAATTCATTAAGATATAGAGGAACCCTATCCATGATGAAACTGTCAAGATCAGCATTTGCTGGCGCGTTTTTGGAATTACCCAAAGGAGTAATTGATCGTAGAAGAAAAGATGTTGAGGTGTCATACTCATTAAGAAAAAGAAACGGGTTTTGTAATTGCGATAGAAAAAGATGCTAACCAGAAAAATGGGTCCGAACCATGAAAGAATCGGAATAAATCCGCCGTAGTGCCTGGATTGATCGATCCATCGCCAGAACCAGTCAGGAATCAAAATAAATGGGATTATTCCTATCAAAGTTGTCATTATTAGTCGTATCGGCGTCCATTTAATAGAAAGTGCGACTGGAAATGCTATCGTGGGTTTAGCTAGCAAAACCGGTGCAAAAACCGGTAGGAATAGTGCAAGCATGAAGAAAGGTGACCATTGAATGCTTTTGAGCGCCATAAAGTACGCTGGTGATACAAAGACGATTAGTCGCCAGTACTGGTTGTCGCGGATCAGGATATACGCTAAGCAGGCGCTACCTATCCCAAAAAGCAACACTAATCCCCATATACCTGGAAAAAACGCCCAGGGAAAAATGACAATCGCGGCTGTGAGTGGATACGGCACAAGCATCATTGATGGTTCGTGGCGATACGGATCGCGACCTTCCCACAGATCACGTGCGGCATTGAACGCCCACCCCATATCTACCAGGATTCCATCAATGTGATTCGGATGTAGCCTGATCAGGACGATAGCCGAAAGAGCGCCTATCAGGCATGAAATCCATACACGACGATGTGAAGCCTCGCAGAAAGTTGAGCGTATCATTGCGATACTCATTGTGCTGTTCGTATCTGCGTACAGTCGGAGCAATCCTTCTTTCAGGCTGAGTATCATTAGCAATAGATTTATTGATGTATTTCGGGCATATCCGCATCGGGGTCGATCCCCAGGGCGCGCAACCGCGCCGCCAGCCGCTCGGCGCGCTGGCGCTCGGCTTCGGCGCGCTGGCGCTCGGCTTCGGCACGCTGTTGTTCGGCTTCGGCGCGCTGGCGCTCCACTTCGGCACGCTGTTGTTCGGCTTCGGCGCGCTGGCGCTCGGCTTCGGCGCGCTGGCGCTCTTGCGCCGCCAGTTCCGCCCCGGTGGGGATCAGGTGGCCGTCCCGGTCGCACCAGCGCAGCCAGACCGCCTGCACCCCTTCGTACTCCCCGTCCCACAGGCGCGCCCCCAGCCCGACGTCGCGCAGGATGGGGCTGTCGCACGGCGTGTAGGTCCGCCCGCGCAACTCGTAGCAGCGCAGGAGTTCCGTTCCCAGGAGGCGCTGCGGGTCGAAGACGAGGCAGTAGCCGACGCCGAGTTGGGCGTACCGCGTCCGTTTGCGGTCGAGTTCGCCGCCTTCGCGGTTGGAGACGATCTCCACCACCACGTCGGGCGGCTTGGCGAAGCGCCAGATGAAATACGAGCGGTTGGGCTTGGGCCAGAGGTCGTCGGCGAGGCGCACGTCCAGGCTGAGCAGGGCGTCGGGGACGATGGCCGGCTCGCCTTCGCCGAAGAAGATGCCGACATTGGCGGCGGCGAGGAGGGGGCGTCCGAGGCGCGCGGCGACGTCGGCGCTGTAGAGCGGCTCGGTCAGCAGGCGCTGTTGCTTTTCGGAGAAGAAGTTGTCCACCGGCGCGTCGTCCTCGGTGATGAACCGGTCATAATCCGGCAGATACTCCGGCGGCGGCGGTTGGGCGGGGTCCACCTCCGGCATAGTCACAGGCGTCGTCATCGTGTCTCCTCCTGGCGCACACCCTCTCGTGGCGCTTCTGGGCAACCGGTCGCGCGGGCGTGGTCGTCATCGTTCCGCTCCTTGCCCGCCCTTATGCGGTTGCGTTCCTTTTTCCCGACGGACGCGCGTGGTCGTCATCGTTCCGCTCCTTGCCCGCCCCCTTTCCTCCTTCGCGCGCCGGTGCGTCGCGCCGACGGGATGCGGCGTGCGAGGGGGGCGATGCCGCAAATGCCGCACATCTCACGCTTCCGCATCGGGGTCGATCCCCAGCGCGCGCAACCGCGCTGCCAGTCGCTCGGCGCGCTGGCGCTCGGCTTCGGCGCGCTGTTGCTCCGCCTCTGCCCGCGCATGTTCCACTTCGGCGCGCTGGCGCTCTTGCGCCGCCAGTTCCGCCCCGGTGGGAATCAGGTTGCCGTCCCGGTCGCACCAGCGCAGCCAGACCGCCTGCACCCCTTCGTACTCCCCGTCCCACAGGCGCGCCCCCAGCCCGACGTCGGGCAGGATGGGGCTGTCGCACGGCGTGTAGGTTCGCCCGCGCAACTCGTAGCAGCGCAGCAGTTCCGTTCCCAGGAGGCGCTGCGGGTCGAAGACGAGGCAGTAGCCGACGCCGAGTTGGGCGTACCGCGTCCGTTTGCGGTCGAGTTCGCCGCCCTCGCGGTTGGAGACGATCTCCACCACCACGTCGGGCGGCTTGGCGAAGCGCCAGATGAAATACGAGCGGTTGGGCTTGGGCCAGAGGTCGTCGGCGAGGCGCACGTCCAGGCTGAGCAGGGCGTCGGGGACGATGGCCGGCTCGCCTTCGCCGAAGAAGATGCCGACATTGGCGGCGGCGAGGAGGGGGCGTCCGAGGCGCGCGGCGACGTCGGCGCTGTAGAGCGGCTCGGTCAGCAGGCGCTGTTGCTTTTCGGAGAAGAAGTTGTCCACCGGCGCGTCGTCCTCGGTGATGAACCGGTCATAATCCGGCAGATACTCCGGCGGCGGCGGTTGGGCGGGGTCCACCTCCGGCATAGTCACAGGCGTCGTCATCGTGTCTCCTCCTGGCGCTGCGCGCGTGGGAATATTGTAGCACGTTCGCCGCGCTGACGGCACGTTGGCGTGCTGTTTTGGACGCCAGTTGTTCAAACATGGGCAGGTACTGCTGCGCCACTGCTTCCCACGACATCCGTTCCGCCCGCTGCCGCGACGCGGCGCCCATCTGCCGAAGACGTGCGCTGCTCACGCTTCCGCATCGGGGTCGATCCCCAGGGCGCGCAACCGCGCCGCCAGCCGCTCGGCGCGCTGGCGCTCGGCTTCGGCGCGCTGGCGCTCCACTTCGGCACGCTGGCGCTCCTGCGCCGCCAGTTCCGCCCCGGTGGGGATCAGGTTGCCGTCCCGGTCGCACCAGCGCAGCCAGACCGCCTGCACTCCTTCGTACTCCCCGTCCCACAGGCGCGCCCCCAGCCCGACGTCGGGCAGGATGGGGCTGTCGCACGGCGTGTAGGTTCGTCCGCGCAACTCGTAGCAGTGCAGCAGTTCCGTTCCCAGGAGGCGCTGCGGGTCGAAGACGAGGCAGTAGCCGACGCCGAGTTGGACATACCGCGTCCGTTTGCGGTCGAGTTCGCCGCCCTCGCGGTTGGAGACGATCTCCACCACCACGTCGGGCGGCTTGGCGAAGCGCCAGATGAAATACGAGCGGTTGGGCTTGGGCCAGAGGTCGTCGGCGAGGCGCACGTCCAGGCTGAGCAGGGCGTCGGGGACGATGGCCGGCTCGCCTTCGCCGAAGAAGATGCCGACATTGGCGGCGGCGAGGAGGGGGCGTCCGAGGCGCGCGGCGACGTCGGCGCTGTAGAGCGGCTCGGTCAGCAGGCGCTGTTGCTTTTCGGAGAAGAAGTTGTCCACCGGCGCGTCGTCCTCGGTGATGAACCGGTCATAATCCGGCAGATACTCCGGCGGCGGCGGTTGGGCGGGGTCCACCTCCGGCATAGTCACAGGCGTCGTCATCGTGTCTCCTCCTGGCGCTGCGCGCTTAGGAACATTGTAGCACGTTCGCCGCGCTGACGGCACGTTGGCGTGCTGTTTTGGACGCCAGTTGTTCAAACATGGGCAGGTACTGCTGCGCCACTGCTTCCCACGACATCCGTTCCGCCCGCTGCCGCGACGCGGCGCCCATCTGCCGCAGATAATCACGGTTCGCGGCGAGATACGTCAGGTGTTGTGTCAACGTCTCGACATCGCTCCAGGCGAAGGTCAGCCCGTTTACACCTTCCTGCACCAGCTCTGTAGTTCCGCCGGTGCGCGTGACCACAAGCGGCAACCCGGCAGCCATAGCCTCGAGTGTCGCCACGCTCATTCCCTCATTGTACGATGGCAGCACAAATACGTCGGCATTCGCATAGTGTTCGGCAATCCGCTCGCGCGGCACATACCCTGCGAAGGTCACCAGATCGGCGACGTGCAGGCGCTCCGCTTCGGCGCGGTAAGTCTGTTCAGCATCGCCGGTTCCAACGAACTCGACGGTTGCTGCCACGCCGGCGTCGCGCAGACGGCGCAACGCGGCGATGAGATGACGCTGTCCTTTGCGCTCAATCAGGCGCGCCACGCAGATGATGCGCAATGGACCGTGCGGGCGCAGCGACGCGATGTGAAATGCCGCAACATCAACCCCGTTCGGCACAAGCATTGGGGTGATTGTAGGGTCAACGGCGCGGATCATGGCGGCTTCGCCGTCGCACTTTGCCACCACCAGGCGCGCATTGCGCCACACCGCGCGGATGAACGGCGTCAGCAGCGGGTATAGCCAGCCGTACCGCTCCTCGAAGCCGGGAATGTCCGGTCCGCACACCCGCACCAGGTAGGGCAATCCGGTCAGGCGGCGGAGCGCCAACGCCACGCCGCCGGCAGGAACGGCGCTCCAGGCGAAGCAGAAGTCGTAAGGCATCGCGCGGTGTCGTGCCAGCGCAACAGGCGACACCGCAGCCGCATAGGTCAGCAACTCACGGTTCGACGAGTGGTGCAGATCGCGGTTATTGACCGGAACCTTATAGATCTGAATGCGTTCGCTGAACTGCTCACGTTCCGGTCTGCTTCCCAATGCTGCCGTGAACAGATCGATCTCCAGACCGGCGACACGGGCGAAACGCTGCAACAGCGCCTTGTTGACCGTGCCTGTGCCTCCGCCGAGCGGCGGAAACTCATTATTGAGCATGAGAATGCGCATCGTGCCGTCTCTCTTGACAGAGATCATAGAGAACGCACCCCAACGCAGGCAGGAACAATACCGGAACCGACCAGGCCGGACGAGTCTGTAGCCCGACGCCGAAATCGAAAAGCGGCACAGTCCAGCTTAATGCCGTCAGAACGAACGCATGGCGACTCAAGCGAGGTATCAGCCAGAGCGCCACCAGGTCGTACACTCCGCGAAACGGCAGCACCGACATCGCCAGGAGCAAACGGGCGCGATCATCTTGCCAGCGCAGCAGCGCAAGCGCCAGAAAAGGACCGAACGGTAGCGTCAGCAGGGGTGTTATGTTCTGATACTCTCGCGTCATTCCAAGCCAGCGCAGGGGCCAGGAGGGGTAAATCAGCAACGATACGAGAAGCGTGCCGCCTGCCAGCGTTACGCCGGTCCATGTCAGACGATTCAGCGCCACAGGCAATGCGATATTCGGCTTGACCAGCGCCAGGAGCGGCGCCAGCGCCGGGAAAAACCACGCTGCGGCAATGAGCGGTGACCATTGAGCAAACATCAAGGCATAGATGTATGGAAATGACGCAAAGATGGACAGTCGCCACGGTTCATTGGCGCGCAGAATGCCATACGCCAACAACCCCGACGATCCGCCAAAGAAGAGCGCCGCTGCCAGGGGTTTGGGCAATGCCACAAACGGCAATCCGAACAGAGCGACAGGCAGCGGATATGGCACTTTGAGCGATGATGCTTCAAAGTCGTAGGGATCACGCCCCTGAAAAAGGGCGGTCGCCGTATCAAGCGCCCAGTTGAAATCGCCCGGACCCGGGTAATACATTGGCAGCGTTCTGAATCGGTAACACAACACAGCCGCAGCGCTCCCAATCATTATCGCAAGCAGCACCTGGCGATACCAGCGAACACTGTACCAGGTCTGCCACATCCATCCTTGATGTCTTGCAATAGAGCGCAGATTCATTTGACTCTCAGTCCTCACGCCGAATCGCAATCTACACGATGTTCGAGCGCCCGGTTCACTTGGGGATGAGCAGTGTACATTGGCAGTGCAGCATTGTACGAATGACCGTGCATGAGTATCGGTTCTCAGTTCTTGATTCTCATACTACCTTGCGGTCAGTCATACACGATGTTCGAGCGCCCGGTTCGCAAGGCGTAACAACCTGATAATGTCTCGGCATCAGCAGCCCCAAGGGGGCTTACACTTGCGGTGAGCGCAGTCGAACCGCGTGCCTCAGCGAGGGCTTTCGCCCGCAGCACCCTGGCAGTATTGTACGAATGACCGCGCATTGGTATCAGTTCTCAGTTCTGGGTTCTCAGTTCTCGGTTCTCAGTTCTCCGGTTCTACTCCCCGCCAACCACCCGCCGCACCACATACAACGGACGCTGTTTGACCTCCTCGAAAATGCGCCCCACATACTCACCGATGACGCCGATGGTAATCAGCTGAATGCCGGACAGGAAGAAAATCGCCACGATCAGGGTCGGGAATCCAGGCGGGGTCAGCCCGAACGCGATGCGCTGCACGGCGTACACGATTGCCAGCGCTATCGAGATCGTCGAGACGAGAAAGCCGAGCATCGTGATAATCCGCAGTGGAACGAAACTGAACGACACAATCCCATCGAGCGCCAGATAGGTTAACCGACTCAGTGTGTATTTCGGCTTCCCGGCGTGCCGTCCTTGTCGGTCGTAGGGCAACCCGATCTGCCGCATCCCAACCCAACTGCGAATGCCGCGCACGAACCGGTTTCGTTCCGGCATTGCCGTCAATATATCGACAACGCGCCGATCCATCAGGCAGAAATCGCCAGCGTCGAGCGGAATGTCGATATTGGCGATCCGCCGCAACATCCGGTAGAAGAACGCATATGCCACGCGCAGCAAGAGGTTCTCTTTCCGCCTCGCGCGCACTGCGTACACGACATCGTACCCCTCGCGCCAGCGAGCGATAAACTGCGGCAGCACCTCCGGCGGGTCCTGCAAATCCGAGTCCATCACAATGACGCCATCGCCGCGTGCGTGATCCAGCCCGGCGCTGATCGCAATCTGATGCCCGAAGTTGCGCGCCAGCTCGACGACGACGACGCGCGGATCGCGTGCAGCAAGGGTCAGCAACACATCCCGACTGCCATCCCGGCTCCCGTCGTCCACGAACACCAGTTCATATTGCTGCCCTTCGGCGTTCAGCACGCGGGTCAGACGCTCATAGAGCGCCGGCAGGTTCTCGCGCTCATTGAAGACCGGCATCACGACCGAGAGGTGTGGCTGCGGTTGTGGCGTTTTTGCAGCGCCATTGACGGAGTGATCGGCGATCAACCCTGCCAGACGGCGGCAGAACGCCAGCGCCGCGTGCGGGTCGTCGGTAGGGATTGCGGAAGCCGGCGATGCAGACGCATCGCGCCGGTTTGTTGCCGATCCACCATGGAAATCGTGCTTACCCATGTCCCCATTCCGGTGATTATGATCGCCATTACCAGTATATGGTGATGTCAGCGTATGCGATTGATCGACATGGAGTCAAATCGATAATAAGGCCGAAACAGTTGAGACAATGAGGGTTACAAATTGCAGGCAGATGCAGGGGCGCGATGCACGGGATTGTGACGGCAACGTAGGGGCGCGGCAGCAACGCGCCCGCACGTCGCCGGCCTCAAAGGTCTACGCCATCGAACGTTCAACACGCTCAACCCCGCGCCCTCACATATGCCTGTTCAACAACCGGCGCCAGCGCGCCCCAGGCGTAGCGCCAGGCCGCCTGACGCGCCCCAACACTCAGGCGTTGCCGGAGATCGGCATCGTTCAGCAGAAGGAGCGCCGCTTCCGCCAAAGCCCCAGCATTGCCCGGCGGAACGAGCCAGCCGCTCACGCCATGCTCCAGGTACTCGGCTGCTTGCCCAACTCGGCTGGCGACAATCGGCAGACCGGCGCCCATCAACTCGAGCAGTTTCGCCAGACCGCGCGTGCGGTTGATCAGCGTATCCTGCATAGGCATGAGCGCAACATCGGCGGATGCCAGCGTCGCCGGGATCTGATCCGGCGACAACCATCCCCGATAATCGACAACGTGTGAAAGACCGGCGCGTGCCGTCAGGCGCAGCAGAATCTGCTCCTCGCCACGCTCACCTTTGCCGGCTACGATCAGGCGGGCATCCGGTCGCCGGGACGTAATCCCGGTAAGCGCCGCCACAACCTCGCGCACATCGAGTTCCCAAAAGCGGGTATAGAGGAGAAGGTTCCACGTTGCACGTGAGACATGGGACATGGGACACGGGATGTTCGATGCTAAACGTTCGACGCCATTCGGCAGGTAAAAGACGCGATCAGGATCAATGCCAAGACTCCATATCAGGGTTTCGAGCGCGCGACTGGCGACCGTCACCGCATTTGCCCGGCGCAGCAGATCGCGCTCCTGCCAGGCAAACAGACGCTTTGCCGCCGGAGGATACGGCAGCAGATCGTTCCAACCGCCGAAACCTTCCCAATCATCAGTATCCACCACCAGCGGCAATGCCGGGCGAGTCGCCCGAAGCAGCAAAGCGGCGAGACCGCTATACCCCTTTGGTTTGAACAGATGCACAACATCCGGCGAGCGGCGCAGCGTCTCGCGTAGCAGCGCGAGAGTCTGCTGCGCCACTGCCGTAGCGCCGGAGATCGACGGCACAGCGGTATGGACCACCGGTACATCGCCATAGACCACGCACGTTGCGGCGTCCTCCGGGTTGTGTACCGGCGGCGCAACGATCACAACCTCGTGCCCACGCCGCGTGAGCGCCTGCGCCAGCGGTAACATGCGCGCCGCCAGTGTGCCCTTGGGACGGATGCCGAACGGAGCAAGCATCACAATGCGCATGGCCGGTCATTGCCTCTCTGACTGACGATACAGTTTTCGCGCTGACGGATTATATCCTGAGAACCAGGAGCCGAGAACCGGGAACGACGAAGAGTTTCATCCGCGCGCATCCGTTGCGATCCGTGTCGATCTGCGAGCCGGGAACAGGACAGGGAAAAGGGGTTTGTGATCAGCGGTGAGCACGTTCCACGTTCAACATTCAACGTTTAATGCCTCCACCTTTGCGCCTTCAGCCTTCAGCGTTCAGACTTCCCGCCCCTTGCCGCACGCCTCACCACCTACGCCACTCTATCATACGATATTGGCTCATACGAAGAAACGCCGTGAATGCTGTTGACGATCCCGATCCCTTCGTGTACAATGATGCAAGCCATCGACTGATGGCGCGTTCTAACCAATCGTTTACTCCTGAGACCCGTAAGGAGCCGGGCAATGCCTGACGAGCGTGGCAGCGCAGATGAACTTGAGGTGCGATATTATCCCAATCTGATCGGCCGCCTGTATCTCATCAGCCTCGAGGATGTCATGGGGCGAAATGGCGTCAATGCGCTGTTGAACCTGGCCGGAACCCGGCATCTGGTCAATAATTACCCGCCAAATAACCTCAAACGCGAATTTCCATTCTCGGATTTGTCGGCGATCTCCAAAGCCACCGAGACGATGTACGGTCCACGCGGCGCGCGCGGCATGGAACTTCGCGCTGGACGCTATGCGTTCAACCTGGGGCTGAAAGAATTTGGTCCGCTCCTCGGTATGGCTGACCTTGCGCTGAAGCTCATGCCGATGACGATGAAAATGAAGATCGTTCTCAATGCGACGGCGCAGACATTTGATCGGTTCAGTGATCAACCGTCCCATGTCGAGGAGCGTAAGGGTCAGTTCCTGTACATTATCGATAAATGCCCGATCTGTTGGGGACGGAAATCGGATCGTCCGGTTGGCCATCTTGCGCAGGGTATTCTCGAAGAAGCGCTCACATGGGTCACCGGCGGTCATTCGTTCCGTATCGAACAGACTGAGTGCCAGGGCATGGGATGCGAACGATGTATCTTTGCCATCGATAAAGACCCGATCGATTAGTTGAATTGTCTGGAGGTGCAGACGTCTTGCGCAATGGGGACAGGACGGGCGCACTCCAACCTTCCGATGCATACACACGTTCGACTGCCGGATTCCGTCCGTCCGGCTGGTCGCAGCGTGTGTTTTTTGTTTCAAGGTCGGATACCGTCTTTGGCGCATCTCATCAATCTTCCGGCGCGTAATTCGACTGTAATCTCATGCCCTTGAAGGTTCCCTTCCCTATTCTGTATAGTACAGAGCAGAGCCTGGAAGGAGGTTCGCCCTCTCCTTCAACTCCGGCTATCGTTGTGGGGAGTTCCATCTATGAAACGCATTATCATCCGCGAGCGCACGCTCATTCCCCCCTTCGGCGAGCCGGCGCGCGATCTGCGTGTGCTGAACAAACCGCTCTGGCTGCTGCAACGTGACCTGCTCGCTCCCTACTGCCGCGGTGCGCTGGAAGTCGACTCGCTCGAAGAAGCGCCGCCGGTCAACGAAGAATTGCTCGTCCATCGTGACAATCTGTTCTTCAACGAGTACCTGATCGATGCCTTCATCCGCGAGGCGCGCAAAACTGGCCGCGCCTGTCGCATCGCTTTTGCGCGCAACGACGCGGCAATCGTCACGCACGCGCTGCACTTGCAAGAAGGCATTCGCCTCGATGAGCGCCATGGCGTGTACGTCGCCGACCTGTTCTACTACCCACGCGGTCCCGACGCCGATCCGGAGCCGCTGGTGATCGATACGTTGCCGCGCGAAATGGGGTACTACCACATCCCCAGTTATATGGCGCGTCACGGCGACCTGGTGTTTCAGGTGCCAATGCGCGCGTTTCTGTCGATCGAAAACTGGGTGCATCTGTTTCTGGCAAACTCGCCGTTTGGGGTCTTCTCGTGGGGGCGGATCCACGAGCAACTCGTCGAAGAAAGTTGGAAAGAGAAAATTGCGGTATCATTGACCACGCTGGCGGAGCGACTCAACCCGTTTGCTCCGCCCTGGCGCAACCATTTTCTGTCGTGCTCGCGTCTGGTGAAGGTCGGGAAAAATTGCTCGATCGATCCCACAGCGGTTATTCATGGACCGACCGTCATCGGCAACAATGTCTATATCGGCGCTGGCGTCGTGATCACCAATAGCCTGATTGGCGATAACGTCAATATCATGCAGGGATCGCAGGTGATGCTGAGTGTGGTGAGCGACCGCTGCTACCTGCCGTTCAACGCTGGCTTGTTTATGACCACACTGATGGAAAACTCGATGGTCGCCCAACTCAGTTGTTTGCAGTTGTGTGTGGTAGGGCGAAATACCTTCATCGGCGCGGGCAACATTTTTACCGATTTCCACCTGCTGAATCGGCCCATCCGCACCTTTCACCGCTGGAAAGGCGCTGAAAAACCGGAACTGGCTGAGGTCGGATTGCCGGTCCTGGGATCTGCGGTCGGTCACAATGTCAAGATCGGAAGTGGTTTTGTCGTGTACCCGGCACGTATGATAGAATCGAATACTGTGCTGCTCTACTCGGCGCCGGACACCGCCATCGGGCACAATGTCGTGCATCTGGCAGGTGATGATGAGGACGATGCCGACGCAAGCGGCGAGCCGCGCCGTACCGTGTATCGTTGGCCCCATCGGTATGATCCCGCCGTTCACGATGGCGACGAAGAGCCGCACGGTCCGCTGCTGATATCGATGTCGCTTGCGCAATCCGTTTCTGCGCGACGCTAGGAGGCTGTGTTGTGAGCAAAGAGAAGATCCTGGTCGTCGAAGACGCCCCCGACATTTCCAGTCTGCTCAAGATTTATTTTACGTCGCAGGGGTATGACGTCCTGACCGCAATGCGCGGTCAGACTGCCCTCGAAATTTGCCGGAAGACGCCGCCCAACCTGGCGCTGCTCGATGTCAATCTTCCCGATATGGAAGGGTACGAGATTGGGAAGGCGCTACGCCAGAGTGCGCGAACGCGCCATATTCCGATCATCTTCCTGACGGCGCGCGGCGAAAAGCAGGATCGCCTGAAGGGACTCGGCGAGGTCCAGGCGGAGTATTACATCGTGAAGCCCTTTGATATCGAAGAAGTGCATACGATTGTCAAAGGCGCCCTTGATCGCGCGCGGCAGAAGAATCTGACCCATCCGGTCACGAACCTGCCAACCGCCGAGTTGATCAATGAACAATATCGCACCTTGCTGTCCAGCAGCGGATGGGCGCTGGCGTTGGTGCATATCAACGGCTTCGACGCCTTCACGCAGTCCTATGGCGCTATGGTTGGCGAAGAGGTGCTGAAGTTTACGGCGCTGTTAATCAGCGAGGCGATCAACGACTTGGGGCGCCCTGAAGATTTTGCCGGGCAAATGATTGTCGGTCCGTCGTTTGTCATTACCTCGACGCCTGATGCCATCCAGGCGATCGCTCAGCGCCTGTGCGACCGGTTCGATGCAGACATTGGGCTGCACTACGACTACAAGGATCGCCGCAATGGGTATATCACGATCCAGGGAGAGGATGGCAGTGTGCGGCAGTTGCCGTTGATGTCGCTCTCGATAGGCATTCTGACCAGCAACGACGGGCCGTTTTACGATATTCGCGAACTGAGCGAAAGTGTTGAAGAAGTTCGGCAGCGCGCCGTCGCCGAGGCGCGTGAGCAGGGGCGCAAAAGCCATATGAGCGTCGGACGAGCATAGGAGACGGTGGTCAGGCGATATGCCGCCGCCGGTGTTGCGATAGGTCTCCATCAATGGACGCCACAACTGTTACGTCACCGCACGTTCGCGCATGGGAGATTCTAACAGGACTGGCGGAATATGGCCGGTCTGTCAGTGGTGATGCGCAGTCACTGGCGCAGCGCATCGTTGACCTGGCGCAGGAGTGCCTGCCCTGCCCCTGGGGCGTGATCGCGTTGCAGTTTGAAGGTGCGACGATCAGCGCCGGTTGGGGTGTCGGCGCGGAATGGCGTCAGCGCCTGATTGAGCGCGCCATTCCTGTTCCCGATCAGACGATCGAACTGCCGCTCTACATTCGTGATGAACCTGCGGGCATGGTGTGGCTTGGCATACCGGCTGCTCATCATGAACAACTCACTCCTGGCTTTCTGACCACACTGCGCCATCAGATCGAACTGCTGATCGCGCTGCTGGATCGTGAAGTCGCATCAGTCCCCACGACTGAAACGGCAGAATCCTCGCGCGAACAACGGTATGCCGACGAAATCGATACGTTGCGCGCGGTGAGTGTTCATCTGGGGTCCGGGCTTGCGTCCCATGAACTTCCTCGCGCAGTCGTCCGATGGGCGCAACAACTCGTCCCCTGCACGACGGTACTTCTCAGTCTGTTCAATCTCGAAACCGGACTGCTCGAACCGGTTGCGTCCCTCGGCGCTCCATTGGAATCTCCGGCGCCGATCGTATCGAATGACCATCAGATGTTGAGTGAATGGGTTGCCCGTCATCGGCGCACTATTCGTCTTTCCGATATTCGCTACGCTCCTATCTTGCCTGCGGTCGTCGCTTTTGCCGATGGACGTCCAATCGGCGCATATATGGCAACCCCGTTGCAGGTGGGGAATCAGGTGGTTGGCGTCCTTGAGTTGATGGACGTTCAACCTGATCGACTCGGCGAACACGAGGAACGTTTGATCGCCATCCTCGCAGCGCAGGCGGCGCAGTCTATCGCCAGTGCCCAGCGTTATGCCGAGGACGATGAACATCTTCAGGGTCGTCTGCTGCAATTGCGGTCATTGCAACGGATCAGTCGCGAACTGACCTCAACGCTTTATCTCCATAACATCCTCGATTTTGCGCTGAAAGAAGCGCTGCGCGCCACGCGCGCAACGCAGGGGTATGTGGCGTTGCGCGGCTATGTGGTGGAGCGTGAAGCATTTGAGATGGAGCAGTCCGATGCGCTTGGTGTCGCGGTTTCTCCACAGACCTATGTTACGCTGCGCTCCGTCGGCGAGAATGGACCGGTGCGCCTGATTGTCGCTGAAGGATATGCTCCTGATGATGATCATCAGTTGATTAATACGATCCTGGACGAGCGACGCACGGTTGCTGCGGAGGTGATAGCGCGCGGTGAGGCGCGGATCGTCGATCAACTTATGGATGATGATCGACCGGCGGCGGTTGGTCCATTGCCTGCCGCGACGCTGGCAGCGCCGATCTATTATGAAGAGCGAGTCATTGGCGTTATCAATCTGCACAGTTCACGGACGCGCGCCTTCAATCGCGATGCGCTCGATTTCATCCGCGCAGTCGCCGATCAGATCGCACTTGCCATCGGCAACGAAGAGCGGTACCACGAACAGCGTCGCCAGCGCGATTTGCTGGCTCAGCGCGCGACGACCCTCAATGAAGTGTTGCGCATCGGGCAGGAAATGCGCGCCGATCGCTCGCTCGACGATGTGCTCGAACAGATTGCGTTCAGCGTCGCCGAAACGGCCCGCTTCCGCTCGGTTGCGTTCTATCTGATCGATGCCGATGATGGCGCGACGGCGTCGCTGGTCGCCGCTGCGGGGTTGCCGCTGTCCGACATTGAGCGCCTGCGCCGGCGTCATTTGCCGTTGTCGCTGCTCGCACAGTTGCTCGATCCCCGGTATCGCATCGGGCGCAGTTTTTTTGTGCCGGGTGTGCGTGTGCGGGAACTGATCGATGGAGCGGACCTGCGCCTGCTCTCGCCGTTGGAAACGGAAGGATTGCGTACAGCGGATGAATGGCAGGTCGATGATGTCCTGATCGTGCCGCTCTACCGGAGTAAGTCGCGTCTGGTCGGGATCATGGTCGTGGATGAACCGTATGACCGTCAACTCCCGACCCCGCGCGCGGTCGAAACGCTCGAAATATTTGCCGATCAAGCGGCGATTGCTATCGAGAATGCCACGCTGCTGCGTGAAGCCCGATCACAGGCGGAACAGATGGCGGCGCTCTATCGCGCCAGCGCAGCGATGGTTTCCTCGCTCGATCTCGACAGTTTGCTCGAACGTATTTATGAGGAAATCGAGGCGCACGTCGGGACTCCGTCGTTCTGTTTTGTGGCGTCGTACAATCCGCTTCGTGACGAGATTTGTTTTGAGTTGTTCAAGCGTGAAGGGGTGACCGCAGCGCATTTGCACAAACGCACGATTCCTCGCAGTGGGTTGAGCGGTTGGGTGATCGATCACGGCAGAATGCTCCACATCGAGGATTATCTTGAAGCGCAGGATCGCCTGCCTGTGACGCCGGTCAATCTGGGAGAACCAATCCGTTCATGGGTTGGCATTCCGCTGATGCGTCAAAATCAGACCATTGGCGTCCTCTCGGTACAGAGTTTCGAGCCGCACGCTTTCGATGCGCGTGATGTGCAGTGGCTTTCGACGGTCGCTAACCAACTTGCGGTTGCGCTGTCGAATGCGCAACTGTTTGCGGAACGCGGGCAACGTATCAATGAACTGAACCTGATCAATTATATCGGGCACATTACCAGTTCGACATTTGATATTGAGCGGATGTTCGCTGGCGTCTACGAGGCGCTGGCCGGCTTCCTGCCGGTCGATGCGTTCGTTGCGTGCGTGTATGATTCCGCGCGGGATCGGATTGGTCAGACCTTCATCGTAGCGCATGGAACGCGCGTGTATCAGCGCATCGACCGCGCGCCGTCGCCTGGCGGATTGATTCGCCGCGTGATAGATGCGCATCAGCCGATGTGTCTGGAAGATGCGCATCGTGGGACGATTGACGTCGGTCTCGATGTCGTCTATCCCGGCGACGCCGACCATGCATGGGTGTCGAGCGTTGGCGTGCCGCTGGCAGCGGGTGATCACGAGGTCGTTGGCGTCCTCGTGTTGCAGAGCGCGACGCCGCGCGCCTATGGCGACCGCGAGTTGGCGTTCCTGAGCACGGTCGCCGTACAGGTGGCGCTTGGTGTGCAGAACATTCGCCTGTTTACCGAAGCGCGCGACAGCGCGACAGCGTTGCAACGCAAGGTCGGTGAACTGTCGGCGCTGCTGCGCGCCGCACAGGTGCTCAGTTCCTCGCTCAAACCGGACGACGTGCTCCAATCGCTCATGGCGATTGTCGCCGAACAGTTGCAGGTTGATACCGTCGCCCTCTGGAAGATCGACACCGATGGATTCCTCTCTCCGGCAGCCATGCAGGGCATTTCGCCCGATATGGCGCGCGTGTTGCGCGTGCCAATCGGCAGAGGGCTGACGGGGCGCGTCGCTGCGAGCGGGCGCCCGCTGGTGGTGACGAATGTCGAGGAAGATGGCACGTCGCTCTATCCGCAGTTCAACCGCGAGCATCAGTACACCTCGTTTATGGGTGTTCCCGTCGCCTACCGCGAACAGACGATCGGGGTCTTGAGCGTTATGACCGTGTCGCAGCGGTCTTTCAGCGACGACGAGGTGACCTTGCTGGCGGGGATTGCCGATCAGGCGGCGATTGCGCTCGAAAATGCGCGATTGTTCGCCGAGCGTGAGCGGCGGATTGCCGAATTGACCGCGTTGAACCATATCAGTCAGGCGATCAATGTCTCGCTCAGCACTGCGGAAATCCTGGAAGCGCTGCACCGCGGCATGAGCGAAGTGCTCGATACGTCGCAATCGTTCATTGCGTTGTACGACGCAAAAACGCGCCGCCTGACGTTCCCGCTGGTCTATGAGGATGGCCGCCGTGCGCCCGATAGAGAAACTGAGGTGATAGTCCTTGATGATCTGGCGGGCGGATTAACGCCGACGGTGATTCTCGAACGGCGACCGCTGCTGTTGCGCACCCGGCAGGAGGTCGAGGCGATTGCGCTGCGTCCATGCGACCCTGATGATCCGCCGATCTGTTCCTGGCTGGGCGCGCCGATCATTCAGGGCGATGAGGTTTTCGGCGTTCTAAATGTCCAGAGCTATGAGCCGGGCAGGTTTGATGAAGATGCGCAACGCTTTTTGATGACCGTCGCCAATCAGGCCGCCATTGCGTTGAGCAATGTCCGTCTGTTCCAGAGCGAGCAGGAGCGCCGTCGGGTGGCGGATACGTTGCGCGAAGTTGCGCACATGATGACTGGCGTGCTGGCGCTCGACGAAATCTTCGCCATGATCCTCGATCAGTTGGCGCGGATTGTTCCTTACGATACGGCCTCGCTCATGCTGCGCGAGGGGGATATGCTGCGTATCGTGGCGGCGCGTGGTTTTGATGAGTCGATCCGGGAGCGTGTCGAGCATCTCGAACTGCACGTTGATGATGATCCGTCACTGGCACAGGTGCTGTACACTCGTCGTCCACTGGTGCTGATCGATGCGCGGGAAGCGCCGCCGTCCAATGTGGATGACGGCACTGAACATATCCGTGGTTGGGTGGGTGCGCCATTGCTGCTCGGCGATGAGGTGATCGGCATCCTCAACGTCGATAGCGCCACTGTCGGCGCGTATGATGAAGAGGATGCCCAACTCGTCCTCGCGCTGGCAAGCCAGGCGGCGCAGGCGATCCGCAATGCGCGCCTGTTCGCCGAGGTGCGCCGTTTCAATACGGAGCTTGAGCAGCTGGTCAATGAGCGCACCGCAGAGTTGCAGGATGCATATGCCCGCCTTGCCGCCGAGCGCGATCGGTTGCAGGCGGTGCACGCAATTACAGTGGAACTGACAGCCAGCCTCGACCTGCAAACGACGCTGAACCGTGCGCTGGAATTGGCGTCGAAGGCGATTGGTGCGCGCCGCGGCTCGATTATGCTCAAGGACCTTAAGAACGGTCAACTCGAGTGTCGCGCCGTGCTCAATGCCGATGGCTCGGTTGATTCGAAGCGTTTTACCATCATGTTCGAGCGCGGCGCCGGGCTGTCCGGGTGGGTGATGCAACGGCAGGAGGCGGTCTGTATCGCCGATGTGCGCGATGATCCCCGCTGGCTGCACGAAGAAGGACGCGCCGAAGAGGTGCGTTCGGTGATCGCTGCGCCACTAATGACGCAGGACAGTCCGCTCGGCGTCCTGATCCTGACCAGTCCCGAAGTCGATTTTTTCAACCAGGATCAACTGCAACTGCTGGCAACGATCGCCAACGAAGTGGCAATCGTGATCAACAATGCGACGCTCTATTCTATTATCAACGACATTGCCACCGAACGCGGCAATTTGTGGTCGCAGCAGCGCGAGGAGAATAGTAAAAATCAGGCGATCTTGCAAAGCCTGGGCGAGGGCGTGATCGTCGTGGACGGAGATCAGAACATTGTGCTCTACAATGCTGCTGCCGAACAGATTCTGGGCGTCCCGGCGCAATTTGTTGTCAAACAACCACTGTCCCGGATCGCGGAATATTGTGCGGGCGATGGGGCGTCTGAGCGCGCTTGCCGCATCTATGAGGGGCTGCGCCAGGGATTGCAGGCGCTGACTGAGGCGCAAAAAAACCATAACCGCATGCTCGAACTTCCGGAGCCGACGCAGTCGATTCTGCTGAACTTTGCGCCCTGGGTTGGTCCGCGGAACGCGATGTACGGCAGTGTAGTCGTGATCCACGATATTACGCGCGAAGTCGAAGCCGATCGCGCAAAGCGTGAATTTATCTCGAATGTCTCTCACGAACTGCGCACTCCGCTGACATCGATCAAAGGGTATGTAGATTTGTTGATGCTTAATCCTAAATGGAAGCTCAATGAGGAGCAGTTGTCGTATCTGAGTGTGGTGAAGAGTAATACCCATCGGCTCATGAACCTGATCAACGATATTCTGGAGATCGGGCGGATCGATGATAACAAGGTCGGGTTGACCTTCAAGCATATCTCTATCGGCGCTATCTTCGAGGAGGTTAACAAGACGCTGCGCGCTGAAATTGAGCGGAAGCGTTTGTCGTTCAGCATCGAAGTTGCCGACCATACGCCGCCGGTCATGGCGGATGAGACGCGCCTGACACAGGTAGTGCTGAACCTGGCATCGAATGCGGTGAAGTATACCTATCCCGAAGGGTCGGTCAAACTGCGCGCCGGACTGAATCCCGCCGGGTTGCTTCAGGTTGATGTGATCGATAATGGCGTGGGAATTTCGCCCGAGCAGCAGCAGCACCTCTTCCGCCGCTTCTACCGCGCCGATAATCCGCTTCGTGATGAGGCCGGCGGCACCGGTCTCGGGCTGTCGATCGCCAAATCGTATGTCGAAATGCACGGCGGCCAGATGTGGGTCGAGAGTGAACCGGGCAAGGGAAGTACGTTCAGTTTCATTATTCCGCTGACCCAGCCAGAGTCGGAATCGGCGGCAACATCGCAGAGTCGGTCATGAGCGCGATTCATATCGACAATCGATTGGTACACTATGAGGTTGTCGGTCGCCGTGGCGCGCCGGTGATCTTTCTGCACAGCTGGCTTGGTTCATGGCGCTACTGGTTGCCGACGATGGAACACGCCTCCGAACGGTATCGCACCTTCGCTATCGATTTTTGGGGGTTTGGCGAGTCGGATCGACGCGATGGCGCGTTTTCAATTGCTGAGTACGTCGATCTGGTCATCTGCTTTATGAACCAGCTCGGTATTGCCAGAGCCAGTCTTGTAGGGCATGGCCTTGGTGGAATGGTTGCGCTCCGCACCGCAAGTCAGTATCCAGACCGGGTGTCGCGCCTCATGATCGTCAGTGCTCCAATTCAGGGATCGCAGATCCAGAACTACGTTCGACCTGGCGCGCTGTCGCGTCTCTTCGGTCGCACCGCTCCCAGCAACATCTGGACGCGCCTGATGCGTCAACTCAATGTCGATTATCCGCAAATTCTGAATGAAATTATCGAAGATACCGACAGCCTCTCCGAAACGGTGGTGCAGCGCGTGATCGAGTCGGTCGTTGCGACCGATCTGCGTGAGGACCTCGAACGCCTCGAAACGCCGTTGCTGGCGGTTTTTGGCGAAAAAGACGCCATTGTGTCGTCTGATCAGGCGCGCTTCCTGCACGATGACCACGCCTCGATGCAACAGGTGATCAAACTGCCGCGTTCGAATCACTTCCCCTTCCTTGACCAACCGAATGTCTTCAACCGTCTGCTGATGGATTTTCAGGCGAGCAATGGCACGCAAGTGGAGATCAAGACCGAATGGCGACGGCGGGTGAGTCAGTTGGAGTATATCTGAGGCGCGTGGCTTGTGGGCGAAGAACGCATGTCCGACCTTTGATTGCTCTGCCGGGCATCCGCTGCGCTGGCGATGCGGCGAGCGGGAAGGACTGCTTGCACTGAAGATGCGTCGCCCGTCCTCAAAGGTCTTCATTCTTTGTATCCTTCGTAGATTATCTGTGGGCGCCTAATGCAAAAAGAGTGAGCACGAAGATGCAATCCAAAACAATGGCCGCGCTGGTTTGGTTGGGACCGCGCAAGATGGAGTTGCGGCATGAACCTGTGCCGACGCCGGGACCGGGCGAGGTGCTGGTCGCAGTTGCAGCGGTCGGAATCTGTGGGTCGGAACTGAGTGGTTATCTGGGGCAGAACAGTCTGCGCCGACCGCCGCTGATTATGGGGCACGAGGCGGCAGGACGGATCGCCTTCGACTACGACACGCCGCTGAGCGATGGCTCGCCGGCGCGGGCAGGCGCACGGGTCACGTTCAATCCATTGCTGACGTGCGGTGTGTGCGATCTCTGCCGGGCAGGGCGAAGCAATCTGTGCCGCAACCGGCAGTTGATCAGCGCTCACCGTCCGGGTGCATTTGCTGAGTATGTGTCTGTTCCTGCTCGTCTGTGCGTCCCTCTGCCGGATCATGTGTCGCTGACCCTGGGTTCGCTCACCGAACCGCTGGCGTGTAGCGTGCGCGCCGTGGCACATGCCGGAGCGCCGCGACGCCTCGTCATACTCGGCGCCGGGCCAATTGGGTTGCTCTGCCTGGTTGCGGCGCGCGCTGCCGGCATCGAGTCCATCCTGGTGAGCGATGTGTCCGACCGCCGCCTGGCGGTTGCGCGCGCCTGGGGCGCAACCGCAACCGTTAATGCCCGTGGTCATGTTCTGGCGGCGGTGCAGGAATTTGCGCCGGGCGGCGCTGATGCTGCCATTGACGCTGTGGGGTTGACGGTGACGCGCGAGCAGGCGGTGCGCGCCGTCATTCCCGGTGGGCGCGTCGTCTTCATCGGATTGCACGAAGAAGAGTCGATGGTTGCTGCCAATTATATCGTGCGCCAGGAAATCACCGTGACCGGCAGTTTCACCTACAGCGACGCCGACTTCACGCGGGCGCTCGACCTGCTGGCGACCGGTTGGGTGACGCTCGACGATGACTGGCTCGAAGAGCGACCATTAGCGGCGGGACCGGCGGCATTCGAGGAGTTGCTGGCGGGAACGACGCGCGCGGCGAAGATTGTCCTGCAGATGAGAGAATAATGACCAGAGCAAACGACTGAGTCTTTCACCGGAAAAGTGAGACAATTGTGAGACAACCAGGGGCGCATCACTGTGCGTCCCTATGTTTTTGTCGGAATATCGCTATGATACCAATTACCTGTGAACATCCGGCATTGTCACCCCGAGCAGAGCGAGGGATCTTGCGCGACCCGCTTAGATTCCTCGCTGCGCTCGGAATGACAAGTCGCTGCACTCGGAATGACAAGAATGCGGCATCTTCAATCGTCATTGGTAGAGTTATTTTGAAGTCGGTGTTTTCGGCGTCTGGCACTTTTGCTAGAATAATGTTAGATATATGTTAGAAAGGTGCAAGAACAGGCGTGTTTCGGGTGATAGAAGTCTTGCAAGTCATTCCATGACGTGATATACTGAAAAGGCGAGAAAAAATTGGATGGTGCATTCAAAGCATATAACGCATTTTCCAATAGATCTCTCGTGGAAGGAGGTTGGCTATGGCGCCGTTCTTGATGGCTTTCTTCACCATCGTGCTCATCGTCGCCACGTTGTACTTCCTGTCAATGATCATGTCGGGCAAGCCAGAGTCGCGGTAGTCGGATGAAGGCAGCGCCATACGCCAGAGAGCGGCATTTCCCTGGTTGTATGGCGTTACTGCCGGCAAGCAGTGCAGACGGGGCAGGCAGCGTCGCCTGCCCCGTCTTCGTTGGCGCTGTGACCCTGAGCAGGGTCCGGCATTGATCTGGCATAGAGACCACGGATTGATGCTGAGGCGACGGATTCATGCAGATCGGCTTGTATGAGCGGTCCATCCGATTGATGCACGTCCGTCTCGATCGGTGGGAATCCGTGTACTCCCCCACACGGTACGATTCAGGTCATCCAGACGCGCTGTCAATTCATACCTACATCCCACTGAGCGTGCGTGCCTTGACGTTACCGCCGCATCATCGTATGCTCACATCGAACTCACTCGATATTCCGTGATGGAAGCGCATGTGATACCAATTACCTGTGACCATCCGGCATGGTCACCCCGCGCAGCGCGAGGGGTCGTGCGCGACCCGCGCAGATTCCGCGCTGCGCTCGGAATGACACGCATGCGGTATCTTCAATCGTCATTGGTATGACATGAGATGGCGTGAAGAGCAGGCTTTTTTCGACCGGCTGGCCGATTCCTGGGATGCCATGGAGCGTCCTGAAACCCTGGCGCGACTGACTGACATCATTACCGGGCTGGGTCTTTCCTCTGGCGCGCGGGTGCTCGATGTCGGCTGTGGCACGGGAGTGCTGTTTGCACTCCTTCGATCATGCATTGGCGATAAGGGGTTGCTGATAGGGCTGGATGTCTCCAGGCGCATGCTGGACTACGCCGTCGCCAGAGGTGATGCGGATTTGTGCATACAGGCGGACGCCGAAAACCCGCCGCTGTGTGATCGGATGTTCGACTGGATCATCTGTAATGCGGTCTTACCACACTTCACCGACAAGGCGGCGACCTTACGCGCGCTGTGTCGTTGCCTGGCGCCGCACGGTACACTGGTCATCTGCCATGCGAACAGCCGCGAGATGATCAATGCAATTCACCGGCGAGCAGGTGGCGCAGTGGCTGATGATCGCCTGCCCGATCCTGCAACCCTGACGACGCTTCTGCTTCAGTCCGGGTTGTCTCCGGTGCATACTCTGGATGGCATTGATCGCTACGTGATGATTGCCCGTCCGATGATTGCGAGATAGCGCGTGGGAAACGCGGCTGAAACCGGTTACGAACCTTTAACCTCCTGCCATATCCTCTTTTCTCCATAGCGCACTCCAGCGTGCTAGGATTGTGACGGACCGCGCAGCATACCGGTGCAATGTAAAGTATTTGCACGCGCTCTGTGCATCTTATGCGCTGTTTTGACGCAGTGCGTTGATTATGATATGCTACAGAAGCATTGACACATCTGCTATCATTTGCCCAATGCCGCGCAGTGATGCGCCCCGCCTGAGTCGCACGTACCCCTCATTGTGGCGGATACCTGAACGAACTCCATCATAGTTCTGGCCCTGAGGCCCTGGGGAGATCCGTATGACCGAAGCCATTCGTGAGATTTACTGGAACGTCGGCGAGACGCTTGGCTCATTGACCGTGTACGGTTCTATGCTCATCGTCCTGGCAGTGATGACGTGGGGCATCCTGCGCGATGTCAACCGCTGGCGCAAAGGGCGGCCCGATGCGCGAATCAACAACCTTGGCGCGCGCGTGGTCGAGTTTCTCGTCCAGGTGTTTGGTCAGAAGAAGACCCTCAAAGACCGACGGCCGGGCATCATGCATGCGCTGGTGTTCTTCGGTTTTCTGGCGTTGTTCATCGGCACCGATATTATCGCCGTTGAGGAGGATTTCACCATTCCGCTGATGGGGAAGGATGCCGGGAAAATCCTGGTCGGGGAGTTCTACAAGAACTATGAACTGATCATGGATTTCATGGGGCTGGTCTTCATTGTCGGCATTCTCTGGATGGCATACCGCCGTTACACGAAGCATCCCGACCGGCTGCACAACCGGCGCACCGATCTGTGGGCGCTGGCGGTGCTGGGATATATTGGCATCAGCGGCTACTTTATCGAGGGGTTGCGCCTGGCGAATCAGACCATCGGCGGCATTCCGGTCATCACGCAGGACTGGGCGCCGCGCGCCTTCGTCGGCTATGGTCTGGCGATTATTTTCCGCAACATCGGATTAGGTGACGGCAGCCCTGTCGGTCTGGGGTTGCACCTGTTCTTCTGGTTCAGCCATACTCTGGTCACCGCCGCCTTTCTTGCATCGATCCCGTTCTCGAAACTCCAGCATATCTTCTACACGCCGCTGAATACGTTCTTCCGCGATCTGGAACCGAAAGGGGCGCTGACTCCTATTCCCAACCTGGAGGCTGAGATCGAAAAAGACGAGCCGCGCCTTGGTGTTGCGACGCTGGCGGATTTTACGTGGAAGCAACGGCTCGATTTCGATGCCTGTATGCAGTGCGGGCGCTGTCAGTCGAAATGCCCGGCGTATGCGTCGGGATCGCAACTCTCTCCGAAGTTCCTGATTACCAAGATGGCGAATCTTCAGCGCGGCGAACCGGTATTGCTCCACGACGGCAGCCTGGGGCGCGCCCATACGGTGTTGACAACCGACCAGTACAATGAGGCGCCCAAGCCGGTCGCCGAGCGCCAGCCGGTCTATGCGAAGATTGATGGCGACCGTGAGACGCTGCCGTTGATCGAACATGAAATCTATACCGAAAATGAAATCTGGTCCTGCACGACGTGCCGGGCCTGCATGGAAGAGTGCCCGGCGATGATCGAGCACGTCGATCTGATCGTTGATGTGCGCCGCAACCTGACGATGATCCAGAGCGAGGTGCCGTCGAATGTCAAGCGTGTACTGGAGGGCATCGAGCGTGCCGGCAATCCGTGGCGCCTGCCGGCGCGCGAGCGCACTGCCTGGACTGATGGACTGGATGTGCCGACCATGGCGGAAAAGGAGAGCGCTGAGGTGCTCTACTGGGTCGGCTGCGCACCCGCCTACGATGAACGCTCAAAGCGCGTCGCCCGCGCGATGGTGCAACTGCTGACGCGCGCTGGCGTCGATTTTGCGATCCTCGGCGAGGAGGAGAGTTGCACCGGCGACCCGGCGCGGCGTATGGGAGAGGAGTTGCTGTTTCAGGCGCAGGCGCAGGCGAATATCGAGACGATGCACCAGTATAAGTTCAAGAAGATCGTCACAACCTGCGCCCACTGCTTCAACACGCTCAAGAACGAGTATCCGCAGTTCGGCGGGCGCGCCGGCATCGATTACGAGGTTATTCACCATACCGATCTGCTGGCGCAACTGGTGCGCGAAGGTAAACTCACGCCGAAGCGACCGATCGAGCAGAAGGTTGTCTACCACGATCCGTGCTATATTGGCCGCTACAACGACATCTACGACGCACCACGCGATGTGCTGCGCGCCATCCCTGGCGTGCAACTTGTCGAAGCGCCCGACTGGAACCGCGAACGCGCAATGTGCTGCGGCGGCGGCGGCGGCAATGTCTGGATGGAGGGATGGGGGAAACGCGGTGTGAATGCTATCCGCCTGGAGCAGTTGATGCAGGAGAAGCCGGAAACGCTTGCGCTTGCCTGCCCCTTCTGCATGGTCATGTTCGAGGATGCGGCAAAGAACGCCGGTGTCGATGAGCAGTTGGCGCGCAAGGATATGGCGGAATTGTTGCTCGAGTCGCTGGAGTAGGGGTGGGAGAACCGAGAACTGAGAACTGAGAACCGAGAACTGAGAACTGAGAACCGAGAACTGAGAGCCAGGCGCAAGGTGCAATGGAGGGGCAGGATTCCGTGCCTGCCCCGCGCTGATCTTCGCCAACCAAAAAACGGCCGCTCATGAGCGACCGTGAAAGAGGAGGTATGGCGGCGGCAATGTCTGGTGCTATCGTGTCGGTTCGTGCTTTATCATTGTGTCTGGCCGCCGCGATATCTATTTCACTCTACTAGACGCACCGCACCCCGAAAAGGATGCTGTTGAAAGATAAGAGATGCATTAGAAACCGCGCTGTGCGCAACAGTGTGTGACATTTGCTATAATGCGGGCGGAATACGCATCGTCTCATACCAATGACCTGTGAACATCCGGCATGGTCACCCCGCGCAGCGCGAGGGGTCGTGCGCGACCCGCGCAGATTCCTCGCTGCGCTCGGAATGACAAGGCGCTGCGCTCGGAATGACCAGAATGCGGCATCGTTGATCGTCATTGGTATCAGTAGACAGAAGAGGTCCTGGATGACCGTGCAACCGCACCGGCGCGCTGTACTCTTTGTGACGTGCATTGTCGATCAAGTCCATCCCAATATCGGGTTGGCCGCCGCAGAATTGCTCGAACGGCAGGGGGTCGAGGTCGTTGTTCCACGCGGGCTGACGTGCTGTGGGCAGATGGCGTTCAATGCCGGGTTCCGTGATGATGCCTATGCGGTCGCAGGGCGGACTATCGAAATCCTGCGCAACCAGGGAGATGTCGTGCTTCCGTCCGGTTCGTGTGGTGCGATGATCCGCCATCTGTACCACGAACTGTTCCACGGCACACGCCACGAGGCCGCCGCGAAAGAACTGGCGCAACGCACGTATGAACTGAGTGAATACCTGGTCGATGTGCTCGGTGTCACCGATGTTGGTGCGCGCTACGATGGGGTCATAGCAGTTCACGACGCCTGTCATGGTCTGCGCTACATGGGTTTGGGGCGGCAGGCGCGCATCCTGCTCGACCATGTCGCTGGCGCGCGCATTGTGTCATTGCCGGGCAGCGATGAGTGCTGCGGTTTTGGTGGTCTGTTTGCCGTTAAGCAGCATCAGATTTCTGAAGCGATGTTACAGCGCAAACTGGCGCATATCGCCGAATGCGGCTGCGACCTGGTAGTGACCGGCGATTCGAGTTGCATGACGCAGATCGCCGGTGGTCTCAGTCGGTCGAAGTCGCGGGTGCGGGCATGCCATCTCGCCGAGGTGCTGGCGAACAGGGTTGGGTTGGGGGGGTAGAGGTTAGGGGCGCGAGAGGGAAAGGGCAGAACCGATGGCAACACACACGATTGCGTTTGTTGAGCGGGTTGACGGTGCGTTGCACGATCCGTCGTTGCAGACGGCGCTCGAGCGGGCGACGACGCGCTTTATCGGCAATCGCGCGAAGGCGGTTGCCGACGTTGATAACTTCGAGGCGCTGCGCCATCAGGCGCGCGCCATTCGCGCCGGGGCGCTGGCGCGCCTCGATGAACTGCTGGCGCGCCTCGCCGATAATGTCGAACGCCACGGCGGGCGCGTTTGCTGGGCGGAAGACGGCGCTGCGGCGCGCCGGTATATCCTCGACCTGGCGCAGCAGCGCGGGGTGCGCACGATCGTCAAATCGAAGTCGATGGCGTCGGAAGAGATTCACCTCAACGAAGCGCTCGAACACGCCGGGCTTGAAGTGATCGAAACCGACCTTGGCGAGTATATCATTCAACTTGCGGGAGAAACGCCGTCGCACATTATCGCTCCTGCAATCCATAAGACCCGTGAGCAGGTGCGCGATCTGTTTGTGCAGCACCTGGGCATGGAGCCAACCGACGATATTCCAACGATGACGCGCACGGCGCGCACGGCACTGCGCCAGCGCTTCCTCCAGGCGGATATGGGGATCAGCGGGGTCAACTTCGGAGTTGCCAATGAGGGCGCGATTGTGATTGTCGAAAATGAAGGCAATGCCCGCCTCACCACTACAGCGCCACGCATTCATGTTGCGATTATGGGTATCGAGCGTATCTGTGAGAGCTTCGATGACCTTGGCGTGTTGTTGCAGGTGCTGGCGCGTTCGGCAACCGGTCAGCGCCTCTCGGTCTACACTTCAATCATCAGCGGACCTCGCCGTCCTCACGAACCGGATGGACCGGAAGAGTTTCACCTGGTGCTGCTCGACAATCGCCGTTCGGAGATCATTGGTGGGAAATATGCTGAGGCGCTGATGTGCATCCGTTGCGGCGCCTGCCTGAATGCCTGTCCGGTCTATCAATCTATCGGCGGGCATGCGTATGGCGGGGTCTATTCTGGTCCGATCGGCGCTATTCTGACGCCGTTGCTGCAACCGGACCTTCCAGATGCGCACAAACTGCCGCATGCGTCGAGCCTGTGCGGCGCGTGCGAATGGGCATGTCCGGTCAAGATCGCCATCCCCGATCTGCTGCTGCGGCTGCGCGCCGATGCGGTGAACAATGGCAAGTACGAGGGATATGAACCACCCGCCATGTTCGGTTGGCGGCAGGCGATGATGAACCCGGCGCTCTATCGTCTGGGTGGCAAAATGGCATCGTTCGGGACCCATCTGCTGGCGCGGAACGGTCAGGTGCGCTGGTTGCCGCCGCCGCTCGATGGATGGACGAAGCAGCGCGATTTTCCACCATTCGCGCCGAAGACCTTTACCGAACTGTGGGAAGAGCGCAAGAAGCAGGGGTGAGGGTTGGATCGCTATATCTGCATTCACGGGCATTTCTATCAACCGCCAAGAGAAAATCCGTGGCTCGAAACCATCGCGCCGCAGCACTCCGCCCATCCGTACCACGACTGGAATGAGCGCATCGCTGCCGAATGCTACACCCCCAACACGGCGTCGCGCATTCTGGATGGCGACGGTCGCATTGTTCACGTGGTCAATAACTACGCGCGCATCAGTTTCAATTTTGGTCCGACCCTGCTCGCCTGGCTCGAGAAGCACGTTCCTGCCACCTATCATGCCATCATCGAATCCGACCGGCAGAGTCGGTCGCTCTTCTCAGGGCACGGATCGGCGATTGCTCAGGCGTATAACCATATGATCATGCCGCTTGCCAACAAACGCGACAAGCGCACGCAGGTCATCTGGGGCATCCGCGATTTCGAGCGGCGCTTTGGACGCATGCCGGAGGGGATGTGGCTGCCGGAAACCGCTGTTGATATCGAAACCCTGGAAACGCTGGCGGAGTGCGGCATCCACTTCACCATCCTGTCGCCCTATCAGGCGCGCGCAGTGCGGAAGATCGGCGCAACCACATGGCAGGATGTCGGCGGCGGCAAAATCGATCCGACCATGCCCTATCTGCAACGACTCCCTTCAGGGCGCTCGATTGCCCTTTTTTTCTATGACGGTCCGATCGCGCGCGCCGTCGCATTCGAAGGTTTGCTCTACAACGGCGGCAACTTTGCCCATCGCCTGCTCGGTGGATTCAACGGACGAGCAGGACCGCAACTGGTGCATATCGCCACCGATGGCGAAACCTACGGGCATCACCACCCGCGCGGCGACATGGCGCTCGCCTATGCGCTCTACTACCTGGAGCGCGAACGGATGGCGCGTCTGACGAACTACTCTGAGTTCCTCGCCATTCACCCGCCGACGCACGAGGTGCAGATCGCCGAACGCACCTCGTGGAGCTGTTTCCATGGCATCGAGCGCTGGCGCAGCGACTGCGGATGCAGCAATGGCGGGCGCGAGGGATGGAAACAAACCTGGCGCGCCCCCCTGCGCGCTGCGCTCGACTGGCTGCGCGACACCCTGGCGGCGCGGTTCGAGGCGCTTGCCGAGCGACTGCTCCTCGATCCGTGGGCAGCGCGCGACGACTACATCCAGGTGGTGCTCGACCGGTCACCGGAGTCGATCAACACCTTCCTCGCCGAACATGCCACGCGCGAACTGAGCGCTGAAGAGCAGGTTGAAGTGTTGCACCTGCTCGAAATCCAGCGCCAGGCGATGCTGATGTACACCAGTTGCGGCTGGTTCTTCGCCGACATTTCAGGGCTGGAAACCGTTCAGGTGCTGCAATATGCAGCGCGCGCGATTCAACTGGCGCGCACGCTCGACGGCGAGGACCTGGAACCGGAGTTCTTGCGGCGGCTGGCGGAAGCGCCGAGCAATCTCCCGCAGTTCGTCAACGGTCGTGGCGTCTATGAGCAACTGGTGCTACCGCACATCGTCGATCTGCGCCAGGTCGCGGCGCATTATGCCGCCACATCGCTCTTCAATGTGCAGAGCGAACCGGGGAAAGTGTACTGCTACACCGTCGAGCAACGCCGGCATCGAGTGATGGAAGCCGGTCATGCGAAACTGGCGTTGGGCGTGGCGCGGGTGACTTCGACCATTACGCTTGAGTCGGCGGAACTGCGCTATGGGGTTTTGCACCTGGGAGACCAGAACCTGATCGGCGGGGTGCGCACCGAAGATGGCGCAGCCAGTTATGCCGATCTGCTCCACACGATTTCGCCCGCCTTCGAGCGTGCCGATCTGTCCGGGGTCGTCCAGGCGCTGACCAATCACTTTGGTCGGCTCGATTACTCGCTCAAGTCGGTTTTTTACGATGAGCAGCGCGCGATTGTCCAGGCGATTCTGACGCCGGCGCTCGAAGAGACCGCTGCTGCCTATCAGCGCCTCTACGACCGGCATACGCCGCTCATTTCGTTCCTGACGAACCAGGGCATCCCGTTGCCGCCGGAAGTCGCCAGGGCTGCGGAGTATGCCATGAGCATGGCGGTCTATCGTGCGCTGACGACGGATCCGCCGGATTTCGACCGGTCGCGGTCGCTGATCGACGCAGCGCGCCGGGCAGGCGTCTCACTGGCGCGCGAGCCGTTGATCGGCGAACTGCGCCGCTTGGTCGAACAGGTTACCGCGCGGCTTCTGACCGATCCTGAATCATCGGCGCTCCTCGACCGCCTGTTGAACCTGGCTCGGTTGGTGCGCGCGCTGCCCTTCGAGATTGATCTCTGGCGCGCCCAGAACGACCTCTTCGCCATTCGCGCAACTCACTACGCTGCCCTGGCAGCGCGCGCGCTCACCGGCGATCAACGCGCGCGCCTCTGGACCGACCGCTTCGCAACGGCGGCGATGCTGCTCGGCATCAGTATGAGCGGGCATGGAAAGTGAGACGAGTCCTGGCGCCATCCGTCGTGAAGAGCGCACGGACTCACGCGGATGCCACAGATTCGCGCAGATCCGCCTGGCAGTGAAGGTTATCGATCCGTGGCATCCGCCTGAACCAATCTCTGTGCTCCCAAACGCCACGCATCTAGAGCGCGCAAGCGTCTTGACGATGTGTGCCTGCACCCGGATGCGACTCGGGCGGGCTACAATACCAGAAAAAGTGCGTGAAAGGCAGGCGCCTATGACTGTATCAGACCTCCGCGACACTCTTCCCGTCGTTGCCGTCGCCACACCGATGATCGGACCACCGCAGGGTCGCTGGACATACGCCGACTATGCGGCGCTGCCGGAAGACGGAAACCGCTACGAGATCATTGCGGGAGTGCTCTACATGATGCTGGCGCCAGAAATTGAACATCAGATGACCAGCAATCGTATGGCAACATTTCTGACGATCCACATCCAATTTACCGGTCTTGGCGCGGTTCTGACTGTGCCCACTGATGTCGAACTGGCGCTCGACACTGTGGTTCAGCCCGATATTGTCGTTGTTCTGAGCGCCAATCTCGGCATTATCACCCGTAGTCGCATCATTGGCGCGCCCGATCTGGTTGTGGAAATCCTCTCCCCCGGCACAGCGGGGTATGATCGGCGCGAGAAGCAGGATGCGTATGCGCGCGCTGGCGTGCATGACTATTGGGTTGTTGATCCGGCGGCGCAGACTGTGGAGGTGCTTACTCTGGATCGGAGCGCCTACCGCTCGCGCGGCGTCTTTCGCGGGCAGGCGCGCTTACCGTCGCAGACGGCGCCGTTGCCGATTCCGGTCGAGCGGTTCTTTCAGGAGTGAAACGAACCTCAAGAAATAATACCAATGACGATTGAAGATACCGCATTCTTGTCATTCCGAGCGCAGCGAGGAATCTGATCGGGTCGCGCACGACCCCTCGCGCTGATCGGGGTGACCATGCCGGATGGTCACAGGTCATTGGTATGAACTCCTCCAGGTGATACAGCGCCACGTTCACTCCATCGCCGCAGACGCTCCTTGCGCCAGGTTTGAGACACTCGAGTTGTCTGCGAACGGCTACAGCGTCCAACGGTTCGCTCTGTGCTTCAATGTATTGACCGCATATAAGGACTGTCAGACGATACGATCGAGATAGACATCGGGTCGCCATCGTTCAGGTTCATCGCCGCAGGCGCGTCGAGCGAATGGCATGCGCCGATGCCAGGCGCGCACCCCCTGCGTCTGACAGCAGAATGATCTCCACATTGACACCAGCGGCTTTGATCGTTTGCACGGCTTCGACGCACGCCGCCGGAGAACCGGGGTTGTTCAGTTCTCGCGTGTTCTGTTTCATCAACGTCAGATCATCACCATCCTATCATAAACCCTCCAGCGATCGCAGCAACGGTCAGCAGACTGAATCCCAGTTCCTGAACTCCCACAATTGCGGTTGGCGTCGCCAGACTATGGGGGAGCAGTCCGATCACCGCGCGCCCCAGGAGCACGCCGAAGGCTATTGTCGCCAGCCAGGGAACCAGCCCGATTGCTGCCAGCCCGGCGACTGCCGCCAACGCGATGGCGTGCGCCAGATACACCGACGCGCGCGCAGTGGGGATAGTGCGCGCCAGGCGGATGCGGGCGCGCACATAGATGATCGCGGCGGTCGCTTTGAGCGCCAGCAGAAGCCAGAGAAGCAGTGCCGGAACGATGTGCCATCCACCGCACAATGCCAGCGCCGATGCCAGCGAAGCAAGCGCATTCGCGCCACAGATTTCCGCCAGCAACGAACGGCTCTGTTTGAGCAAATCGTAGCGAAACTGAACAAGCGCGAGCGGCGCCGCCAGCAGCAGCGGCAGCCAGAACGGATGCGTCGTTGTCAGCCAGGCAGCGAGGAACGCCAGCAGCGCACTGACGCTGTACAACGCGACGAACCGCTCCGCCCACGCGGTGCGCGGGTAGCGTTTGCCGCGCTGCCGATCACCGAGCGCAAGTTTGAGCGGCTGGCGCGTCAAAAAGACTCCCAGTGCCGCCAGGCTGAGCCAGACGCCGGCAACTGACGGCGCCACCCATAGCCCAAGAATGATCGGCGCGCCAAGAAACCCCCAGCCGCCATGTTCGACGGGGAGCGCAATCGGGCGCAGACGCACCGAACCAGGAGATGTTTCTGCCATACACGCCTCCTCACACTACCATTTCCAGCCCAGGCGCACCAGTGGTCGCTCATGTGGCGTCCAGGGCCAGGGAATGGCGGCAAAAGCAATGAGCAGGCTGACCGAGAACAACAATGCAGCGCGCCGGTGGCGATCCGCATCCTGGCGCCCCCTGCGCGCCAGCGCGCTGCCCAGGTGCGTCAGACTCAGCGCCACAAACATCTGTACGCTGTGTTCAACGACAAAAAAGCGGAGCGACGGTTCGCGCATTACCACATTCAGGTTTGTCCATGCCAGTTGCGCGACCGAGTCCGGCAGGCAGTAAAAGACCCCGCCGATCAGCAGTTGCAGCGAGAGCGCCAGGGCAAACCAACGCCCGGCGCGCTGATCGGCGGGAGTCCACGGGCGTCTGCCGAACCAACCTCGATAGGCGCGGTACAATGCCCAGATCGCGGCGACCAGCGTCACCCAGCGCATCAGGTTGTGGAGTGTGAGTATGGCAAGATACACCACGTGGTCACCGTGCCCCTTTCAATAATAACAGCAGCATGATCACCGGAGTCCTTGCCTGAATGCTATGCGGCAAATGCGCTGGCATGTGCACCCAGGTGTTCGGACGCGCATCGATGGTCTCATTGCCCAGCGTCACGCGCGCTTCACCCTGGACGAAGTGCATGATCGCCGGCATCGATGCAGTGTGCTCGGAGAGTTCCTGCCCGGTGGCAAAGCCGAACAGCACCGCTTTCAATCGGTCGTCCTGGTAGAGGGTGCGGCTGATCGTCCCGTCTTCGGGGATCGTGACCTGTTCTGCCAGGTCGAGAAATGTTGTGGCGTTCATAAAGCCTCCGGTTTGACCGCTATGAGCGAGATTGCCATCAGATGATCCTGATGTGCGCGAAAGACGCGCCGCATTGCCAGAACACGCTGACGAGCCGCCGGTGTGCGGAGAATATTGAAGAAGATCCGCAACGCCCTTCCCAGCCCTTCGTCCTGGATCAGGCGCCTGGGTTCCAGCAGATGCATCGGTGCAGTGAACGCTGCGCGCACCTGAAACCCTTCAGTTTCCAGGACAGCGCGCCATTCCGAAGAGGTCAGCGGACGGGCGCCAACGCGAATTGCCGCAGAGAGATCGCGGAGAATGGCGTCTTTTTCCGCTTCTCCCAGATCGTCAGGGGTCAATCCCAACTCGTGGATGCCGTACCGTCCACCAGGTTTCAGTATGCGATACGCCTCACGAACGATCCGCATTTTCTGACCTGGCGTGTGCATGGTAAGCATCGCCTCGCCGCAGACGACCGTCGCCGAAGCGTCTTCCAGTCCGCTTTTCTCGGCGCTGCCGACAAGACATCGATAGCGCGGGTCGGACAGACATGCACGAACACTTTGGGCAGCGGCTTCATCGCGCTCGATGCCGGTGTACGATGCTGGTTGCCGCGCCAGCGCCAGGCGCGCGGTCACTCCCAAACCCGGCGCAAACTCGATCACATGATCGCTCGAGTCGATGGACAGCGCATCGAGCATGCTCCGGGTCAACTCGAGACCACCGGGGCGCAGCACGCGCTTACCCATGCGCGCCAGCAGCCAGTGCCCGGGCATCTTTGCGATATCCAGATGGGCGCCAGGCAGATGTGTCGCGGTTTCTTCCGGCATAATACCAATTCCTTTCCTATGAACATCCGGCATGGTCACCCCGAGCAGCGCGAGGGGTCGTGCGCGACCCGCTCAGATTCCGCGCTGCGCTCGGAATGACACGCATGCGGCATCTTCAATCGTCATGGGTATAAGAAGGCTTCTTTCCCGCATCGCATCCGTATGCATTCATGCGATGCGCATGGGAAAACCACCGGAGGCTGCGTTCACGGAGCGATCAACGTGAACCATTGCGCTGGCGCACCACAGGCATGCCCGCTGACGATTGACACGTTTCCCAATTCAGGCGTTCCAGGGTGCGCATCGCAATCTCGATGATCGCAGCGCGCGCTGAGGGAGGCAATGATGAAGGGAAGGACTCCTGATCGCCGGAAAGTCGGGCAAGTTCCTCATCGAGCAGGCGATTGACCATTGCCGTCAGGCGATGGTTGGGCGGCACGGAACCAAGAGCAGGCAGCATAACGCCCCTCCTTTACGATACATCTTCCGTCGTGCGGCGGTGCGGTGATGGTGCGCTTCGGCGGATGTGCGACCGAACCGCCTCGTGTTTGGCTTTGTGCAGTTTGGTCGGGCGCTGCCGACGCCACGCCTGGATGCGCGCGGCAGTCGTGATCCCAATGAGATAGCAGCACAACGACAGAATGCCCAGCGCAAGCGCAAGCTGGAGCAATGTCGTCCAGTCTACCGACGTTTCGCCAGGCATCGTGGTCTCCTCATACTTCACGAACAGGATGGGCGGCGGTGCTCGCAGAGTGCTTCATCCGGCGCTCACGCCGCTGCATATATTCCGCCAGGTAGTAACTGCCGATGACGAAGATTGCCGCAGCCGCCTGGAGTCCGATGCCTTCCCATGTCGGATACAGACCAAACCAGAACCCTGCCCAGTACGGCAGCTCCAGCCAGCGAATCGGATGGATCGGCAGCCATCCGATCACCTGCGTCACATTGACCGTCTTGCCCACCATCTGGAGCAGCACGGCGCCGATCAGCACCCCCGTGACGATCAACATTTTCTTGTGCGGCAACTTCGCCTGCATCACAAACACTGCCAGACCAACGAGCAGCGTCGCAATCAGACCGATCGCCACACCGGCAGACACGACAGTGACACTGCCTTCCAGGGTCAGCGCCTGAAGAAACAGCACGGTCTCAAACCCCTCACGATAGATACTGGCGAAGCCAAGCGTCATCAAGCCGAGCCATTGCCCTGCCTGCCCGCTGAGAATGCGTTTCTTCTGCTGATGGAAGTTTGCCATCCAGTCTTTCCAGTACACATCGTGGAAGAACCAGTTCGTGATCAGCAGCAGGACTGCAATGGCGATCAGCGACACAATCGCCTCAAGCGTTTCGCCAAAGCGCGCCATCGCCATCAGCGCCTCCTGGGCCAGCACCCAGGTTACCACCGTCGCAACAAACGCCAGCGCTGTGCCAATCCAGAGTGGTTTGCGGAAACGACGCTGCGCGCCGATTTTGAGACTGCCCATCAACGATGCCAGAATGAGGACCGCCTCCAACCCTTCGCGGAAGACGATGACCGCTGCATTGGCTGCAATCGCGCCCGGAGCATTTTTTCCCGCCAGCGTTTGTTCGGCTTCCGCCAGCGCCTGATCGAGCGCGATGCGCGTGGCGGCGATCTCGGCAGGCGGGGCGCGCCGTTCGATCAGGTGCGCCAGACCTTTGCGGTTCCCCTGACCATACCAGAAATACCCTTCGATAAGCGGTTTATACTGTGGCGCAAATGCGATAAGTTTTGCTTCTGGACCGATCTCCATGATGGCATAGGCTTCCAGGCGCGCCGACTCTGCCAATTCGTACTCGCCAGCCCGAACCGCCTGCTCCATCTGGTCGAGCGCCGTGCGGATGACATCGAAATCGGCGCTGCTATCCTGCTTTTGCCATTCACGTGGGAGCAGCGTTGTGAGATTGGAGAGCAGATCGGTCGTTGCACGCTTCACTGCTGTCGGGTCGGCGACAGCGCTGCGATTGCCGGCGCCGGCGAGCATTGCGCCGAGCGTATCGAACTGCCCGGCGACCCGTTCCGTCAATGCAGGATGACGTTGTTCCAACAGATCGCGCAGATCGGTAAAGGCGGCGAATGCGCCGGCGTGGAATGTGATCGCTTCACGAATCTCGAGCTCGGTCGTGACCTGTCCATTGCGCACACCCCGCTCATACTCGACCGGCACAAGGTGCAGGAAGCGCAGCATCTGACCGGTGCGGCGCTTCTGTTCCGCCGGGCTAAGCGGCGCTGCACGAAATCCACGCAGGGTTTGTTGCACGGCTTCCAGAGGAATGGTGAGATTAACTCCTGCCAGCGCCGCCTGCCGCAGGCGTTCAAATGCCGCATACGCGGTATTGGCGGCAGCATCGCCGCGCTGTTCGGCATACGCCGGCGCAAGCAGCGTAAAATAGCCCTCAGCCAGCGCCGCAGCCTCGGCGCGCCGGATGGCGAAGTCCTGCTGATCGGCGGCGATCAAGGTCTGTAACGCTTCGTTCAGACGCGCCTGATAGGTATCAAGCAGGTCTGACTGAACGGCCGGGATCGCATCGGCAATGGGGATGGTTTGCGTGGCAGCATCGTAAACGGCGCGAGCGGCATCGGCATTCGGACGCGAGAAACGTGTGGCATGGCGGAACTCGCGCACCGTCAGCCATTGGCGTGCCGTATCGGCATCACCCGCTCGAAGCGACCCAACGACGATATCGTACCCTGCGGCGAGCACTGCTGTCCAGATACGCGCTCGTGCATCGGCGAAGACAGGCATATCGCCGATAGTGAGAGCCTGCTTCGCGTCGGAGAACCCGGTGCGCGCGCGCGCATCGGCGGCTGGCGCATAGGCGGCAATAGTCGGTGCGAGTAAGCGATAGGCGTCGTGCGCCTCCTCCATGCGCGCGCGCGCGCCGGTCGGATCGGTGTGCATCTGCATCTGCGCCTGGAAGAGCGCTGCACGGATCCGTTCAGCCGTCCGACCGGGATCGGGCGACTGCGCCAGCGCCACGTGTGGCGCCAGGAGTGCGACGATCAGAACGCCTGCCACTGCGAAGCGCTGCCATGAGCGCATAAGGTCGCCTCTTTCACTCAACAATCTTCACTCCCAGGATGCCCGCAACCTGACTGATCTGTCCGGTGATCGCTGTTGCACGGTTTTGCGCTTCGGCGCCAAGCGTATCCGCCTCTTCAGGCGTGAAACGTCTGCCATTCTGCTCCTGAGCGGAGACGTCGGCGACGAATGCTTTCAGATTGCGCAAGTCGGTTGCGATCTGTTCCGCCTGTGTCGGATCGATTGATTCGACACGCGGACGAACCTGCGCATACACGACCTCCAGACCGCCAAGGATGTCCTGAATGTCGGTAAGGCGCGAAATAACATTGAAATCGCGCTGTGTCGAGGCATCGCCGGAGACGAAGCGCGAGTCGCGCCAGGAGGCGAAGTATTCGCTCATCGTTGGAACCATGACTACCAGCGCAGTAAAAGCGTCCGATTCGGTCGGCGTCCATGCCTCAGCGGCGACGTGCAGATCATTCGCCATCTGCGTCAGCATGTCCACGCTGGCTTTGAGCACACTGGCATCAGGAAGGGTTTCGCCGAACTCGATGATGCCATCGCCATTCCAATCGGCGGTGACGCCCGATGTGAACGCCGGCTCGGTTCCCCAGAGCGTGCCTTCTGTGACACCGAAAAGATTGCCGGGTTTGGGGAGCGTTCGTCCATCGGGAAGCGTCAGATCGAACGACACGGCATTGTTGGGGTCCTCATTGCCAGCCGCACCCGCATCGATATCAACATCGAACTGCGAGAGGTCGGGAGTTCCGGCAACGATTCCTTCCATCTTCTCGTAGATCGGGCTTGCTTTCATCCACGCGGCGCGAGCAGATTCAATTGCAGCGATGGCTTCCTGCCTGCGGTTGGTCCACAGAGCGCTGTAATCGAAGTTCGTTTCCTGTGCCAGGGCATAGTAGCGATCCGATGCCGCCTGAATCTCGGCAGCGGCGGCGGTGAGCGCGCGTGTCTGCCCTAGCAGATACTCCTTGATGCCGCTGAGGTCGGTGGCGGCAGCGGTTGGCGCCGGAGGAGACGCCGGTGGCGCCTGACTACAGGCGACAAGCGCCCAGAGAATGAACGGAACGATCACGAGCAAACGCAACCGGTGCGCCATACGCTCTCCTTCCCAGGGGTATGCGGCATGCCTGTCGAGGCGCGTCGCTCCCAATCATAGCGACGTTTCAAATGTTTGATGTTAGCATATGCTAATAAAATCGATTTGTCAAGATAAAACAGCGAAAATAGACCGACACATGACTTGCACATGTTCTATGCTATAATGTCGTCCACTTTTACCGTTTCGCGCAGCAGCATCCCACAGCAAGGCACATGCAACACCGGGAAAGAGATCGCCATGCCTCACGATGCTCTGGTTTCTCGCACGACGCTCATCACGCGCGACGCCGCCGATCCGCTGGCGCGCTTTCGCGATCTCTTCCACATGCCTGATGATCTCATCTACCTGGACGGTAACTCCCTCGGTCCCCTGCCCAAACGCACCGTTGAGCGCATGCAGCAGGTCGTGCAGGACGAATGGGGGCGCCTGCTGATCCGGGGATGGACGGCGTGCGACTGGATCAATGCTCCGTCGCGCATTGGCGGCAAGATCGCGCGCCTGATCGGTGCGCACCCCGACGAGGTGATCTGCGCCGACTCGACCTCGGTGAACCTGTTCAAGACCCTTGCGGCAGCGCTGGCGCTGAAGCCGGGTCGGCATGTGATCCTCTCGACGCCGGATAACTTTCCGACCGACCTGTACATGGCGCAGGGGTTGATCCGGCATCTCGGCGGCGTTCACGAACTGCGGCTGGTAGACGGTGAGCGGATCGAGGATCATCTGAACGATCAGGTCGCTGTGCTCCTGCTGACCCACGTGAACTATAAAACCGGGCGCATGTACGATCTGGCGCATCTGACGCAGCGGGCGCACGCCTGTGGAGCGCTGACGCTGTGGGACCTGGCGCACTCGACTGGTGCAGTTCCGATGGACCTGAATGGCGCAGAGGTTGATTTTGCGGTCGGGTGCGGCTACAAATATCTCAACGGCGGTCCCGGCGCGCCTGCCTATCTGTTCGTTGCGCGCCGATGGCAGCCGGTGTTCAGTCAACCGCTCTCCGGGTGGATGGGGCATGCCACGCCCTTTGCCTTCGATCCGGTGTACGAACCTGCGCCGGGGATCGGGCGCTACCTGTGCGGTACGCCGCCGATCCTCAGCATGGCAGCGCTCGAATGCGGCATCGATCTGCTGCTCGACGCCGATATGCAGCAGATTCGGGCAAAATCACTGGCGCTGACCGACCTGTTCATTCAGTTGGTCGAGATGCGCTGCGCCGGGTATGGGCTGGAACTGATGACGCCGCGCGACCACGCTATCCGTGGCAGTCAGGTCAGTTTTCGCCATCCTCAGGGGTACGCGCTGATGCAGGCGCTGATCGCCGCAGGGGTTATCGGCGACTTTCGCGCGCCGGATATTGTGCGCTTCGGGTTTGCGCCGCTCTACCTGCGCTTCGTCGATGTGTGGGATGCCGTTGATCGTATGCTCCACATCCTCGAAGCGCGCGCGTGGGATCGGGAGGAGTTTCGGCAGGTGAAGCAGGTGACATGAGGAGAGAGGTCAGGAGTCAGGGGTTTGATCCACAAGATCGGCGAAAATGATGAAATATAACCCTTAACCCCTCCTGACCCTTAACCAACCTCCAACGCCTGCCGCAGATCGGCAAGAATATCGGCGACATCTTCGATCCCCACGGAGAGTCGCACCATAGCGTCGCTGATACCGCGTTCCTCGCGTTGTTCTGGCGTCAGTTCGCGATGCGAGGCGACAGCCGGCGCGCTTGCCAGGGTGTAGACATCTCCCAGGGTCGTGGCGGGCAGAATGAGGCGCAACGTATCGAAGAAGCGCGACAGCGTCGCGCGCGTTGCTTCCCGCAGCTCAAATGTGACCAGCGCCCCATACAATCCGCCGAACGCCTCAGTCGCCAGCGTGTGTTGTGGGTGCGTCTCCAGCCCAGGGTAATGCACCGACGCGACCGCCGGATGCGTTGTCAACCATTTGGCGATCTCAGCAGCGGAACGGCACTGTTGCCGCACGCGCAATGCCAGCGTCTTCAATCCGCGCAGGATCTGATACGCCTCGAACGGTCCCAGAGTAGCGCCCAGCAACCGCGCCTGACGGCGTAACGTATCACGCACCAGGGAAGTGCGCGCCACGACTACGCCGCCGGCGGCATCGCCATGCCCGCTAAGATACTTTGTGGCACTGTGAACGACCAGGTCGGCGCCAAGGGTCAACGGTTGCTGGAGAATCGGCGTTGCGATCGTGCTATCCACGACCAGGCGCGCGCCTGCCGCGCGCGCGCGCTGCGCCAGTGCTCGAATGTCCGTGACGCGCAAGAGCGGGTTCGATATCTGCTCGACCAGAACCACATCGGGTCGAACAGTGTTCAGCGCCGCATCGACGGCATTCAGGTCGCACATATCACAGGTTGCAATCTGCGTCCCGCGCACGGCAAAGAACTCCTGGAGCATCAGCGTTGTTGCGCCATACATATCGCGCGCCGCCAGGATCGCGCGCGGCGCGGGCGCGGTAGCGCCGCGCGGTGTGCCGGCCGCCAGCAGCGCCGCATACAGCGCCGCCATCCCCGACGCAAACACAGCCGCGCCCGCGCCGCGCTCGGCAATCGTCATCGCTTCTTCCAACGCAGCCACCGTCGGGTTGCCATGACGGGTGTATACATAGCCGCTGTCGCTTTCGAGCGCCTCATCGAGCGCGGTGAAGTCGGCATGCAGATATGTGGCGCTGGTATAGATCGGCGTCGTCGTTGGTGTGGCGTCAGGCGCCGGCGCGCGTTCGCCGGCATGGACCAGTCGAGTCGGCAAATGCCATTCAGGTTGCTGATTGCTCATGGTCAAACCCCGGTGAAATATGTTCACGCTATCTTATCATGCTTCTATGCAATTTATAGTACAATGCGCAGAAGCGCAGATACAGAGTCACAGCAATAGCCGTTCGTTTTCGGATTTCCCACAATCTCTGGAAACAGAGGCAGGAGTTGGTGCATCTTCATATGGATAAAAATCACATATGAGGGTAAATAAAGCGTGCCATCGTTCACGTCCGGTGATTGGTACGGACCAGGGATGTCGGTCCAGGACGACGATCTGCCGCTGGACTCGTGCAATGTCGCTCAGGGTCTCGCCATTTTGTAACGTGTCGCCAGGAGTGTTATGAGCCGGGTTATCGAGTTGCTGCAAAGCAGGGAGTATCGCACGAAACTGGATCAGTGCATTCACTGCGGCCTCTGCCTTCAGGCATGCCCAACCTACGACGTTTTCGGTACAGAGATGGACTCGCCGCGCGGGCGGATCGCGCTGATGCGCGCTGTCAGCGACGGCAGGATTGCAGAAGAGCAGGTCAATGGCGCATTTGCCACCCATATCACGCGCTGTCTGGCGTGCCGCGCCTGTGAGACCGCCTGCCCGTCCGGCGTGCAGTACGGGGCGCTGCTCGAACCGGCGCGCGAGTTGGTCGAGCAGCATCGCTCCGTCTCGCCGACTGAACGGGTGCTACGCTGGGCAGGGCTGCATCAGTTGATGCCCTATCGTGGACGCCTGAAACTGCTGGCAGCGACATTGTGGCTCTATCAGACCACCGGACTCCAATGGCTCGTTCGTCGTGTGAATGGGTTGCCGCCGCATTTGCGAGCCATGGAATCGATCATTCCGCCGCTCACGCCGCGCTATGTCGATTACCGCGCGCCTGCTCCCGCCGTCGGTGAGCGGCGCGGACGGGTGGCGTTCGTGATCGGATGCATTCAGGAAGCATTCCTGGCGCCGGTCAATCAGGCGACGCGCCGGGTGCTGCGGCGCAACGGCTTTGAGATCGTTACGCCGATGGCGCAAACATGCTGTGGTGCGGCGCACGCGCACGTCGGGGAACTCGATGCCGCGCGCGCGCTGGCGCGGCGCAATATCGATGCGTTTCTGGCGGAAGATGTGATGGCGATCATCGTCAATGCCGGCGGGTGCGGTCTGGCATTGAAGGAATATCCGCACTTGCTGAAAGATGATCCGATCTACGCTGAACGAGCGCAGCGCTTTGCGTCACTGGTGTGTGATGTGAATGAGTTTCTCGCCGATCACCTGCATCGACCGCCGCGCGGCGAGATGCGCATTCGCGCAACATACGTCGATTCGTGCCACCTGCGCCACGGGCAGCGCATCTCACGCCAACCGCGTGATCTGCTCCGCACCATTCCCGGCTTAGAACTGATCGAACTGCGGCAACCCGACCGCTGTTGTGGCAGCGCGGGTGTCTACAACATCGCCCAACCCGAGATCGCCGATCAGGTGCTCGACGCCAAGATGAAGGATGTTACTGCTACCGGCGCAACGCTGGTGGTCACCACCAATACCGGTTGCCACCTGCAACTGATCGCTGGCGTGCGCAGGTCCGGGTTGAGTGCCAGGGTGATGCATGTCGTCGAAGTGCTTGATGAGTCGTATCAGCGTGAGCAGATCACACAGGGGCGCTAGTGCAGTGCTCGTGCTTCTGGAGCCATCCAGGTCTGTCGGACGGCAGGCGGAGGGCGCAAGCGCGTGACAGCCGGGGCGCGTCGGGTCCAATCCGTCTGCATCCGTTGCGATCCGCGCGTCTCCGTGTTCTATCATACCAATTCCCTGTGACCATCCGGCATGGTCACCCCGAGCCGCGCGAGGGGTCGTGCGCGACCCGCTTAGATTCCTCGCTGCGTTTACCCTGAGCGAAGCGAAGGGCTCGGAATGACACGCATGCGGCATCGTCAAGCGTCATTGGTATCACCTCGCGCCTCGTGCCTCGCGCCTCGCCCCTCTCATACCAATTCCCTGTGACCATCCGGCATGGTCACTCCGAGCAGAGCGGGGGGCTTGCGCGACCCGCTTAGATTCCTCGCTGCGCGCGGAATGACCAGTCGCTGCGCTCGGAATGACACGCATGCGGCATCGTCAAGCGTCATTGGTATCACCCCGCGCCTCGTCCCCCGCGCCCCGCGCCTCGTCCCGCGCGCCCCGCGCCCCGCGCCCCGCGCCTCGTGCCGCGCCCCTCGCGCCCCGCGCCCCGCGCCCCTCGCGCCCCGCGCCTCGTCCCTCGCGCCTCGTCCCTCGCGCCTTGCCCCTCTCATACCAATGCCCTGTGCATATCCGGCATGGTCACCCCGTGCAGCGCGAGGGGTCGTGCGCGACCCGCGCAGATTCCTCGCTGCGCGCGGAATGACCAGTCGCTGCGCTCGGAATGACACGCATGCGGCATCGTCAAGCGTCATTGGTATCACCCCGCGCCTCGTGCCGCGCCCCTCGCGCCCCGCGCCTCGTCCCGCGCGCCCCGCGCCCCGCGCCTCGTGCCGCGCCCCTCGCGCCCCGCGCCTCGTCCCGCGCGCCCCGCGCCCCGCGCCTCGTGCCGCGCCCCTCGCGCCCCGCGCCTCGTCCCTCGCGCCTCGTCCCTCGCGCCTTGCCCCTCTCATACCAATTCCCTGTGCACATCCGGCATGGTCACCCCGAGCAGCGCGGGGGGTCGTGCGCGACCCGCACAGATTCCTCGCTGCGCTCGGAATGACCAGTCGCTGCGCGCGGAATGACACGCATGCGGCATCGTCAAGCGTCATTGGTATCACCCCGCGCCTCGTCCCCCGCGCCCCGCGCCTCGCCCCTCGCGCCCCGCGCCCCGCGCCTCGTGCCGCGCCCCGCGCCCCGCGCCTCGTGCCGCGCCCCGCGCCCCGCGCCTCGTCCCTCGCCCCTCGTCCCGCGCGCCTCGCCCCTCTCATACCAATTCCCTGTGCACATCCGGCATGGTCACCCCGAGCAGCGCGAGGGGTCGTGCGCGACCCGCGCAGATTCCTCGCTGCGCGCGGAATGACACGAAGGCGGCATCGTCAATCGTCATTGGTATCACTCCGTGTTCTTCGGGTGTGGGCAGACGCAATCGGGCTACGATCCGCGCGTCTTCGTGTTCTATCACCGGTCGGATGCGGCTCACTCTTCAGGAGCGAAGTAGATCGGATTCGTCACTGCCAGCATCTCGCCGTCCGCTGCGCGGATCTCGGCGACGCACCACTGCGCGGCGCCTTCTTCCAGGTTCCAGGTGCGCTCTCCTTCAGGCGTGGCGATGTCTTCGCTGAGTTGTGCACCATTGGCGATCAGACGCAGTCGCGCATTGGCAGGAACGTCGCACCAGCGGGCGTGAATCGTCGCAGCGCCTCTGGGAAGCGTGCCCCCTATCATCGTGTGAGTCTCACCGCTCATGCCCGTCAATTCGAGCACTGGGCCGCTGCTCAGGTAGAGTCTGCCGTGCGCAATAGCGCGCAAAATTGCGCTTTCATTACGATGTGCCGCATAGACGACATTGAAACCAGGTCGCACTTCTGGCGGCGCCTGACCATGCGCATCGGTTCCGGCGGTTGCCGTCAGGTGCAGCCCCCAGTTCAACCATTCATACCAGAGTGCGAGCGCCGCTTCATTGTTGCTGTCGCCGTGCCACAAGCCATTCCATACCTCGACGGCGCGCGCCGTGCCCGGCATCATTTCGACATACCGCCAGTCACAGCCGGTGCAGTAGGGGTCGCCGGGCGCGAGTGGGTGCGCAATGACGAACAGTCCGCCTTCCTTTTCGATATCGGCGGCAATCTGCGGCATACTCCGTTCACTGGGGCGAATGCGCCAGTCGATCCAGCGACGCGTTCCCAGGCTCAATGCGTGCCCCCAGAACGTGGTGAGTTCCATTCCCCCCATCACCAGCAGGTCGTTGGTGGTCAGGGCATCGATGTGGCGGAGTTGCGAAATCGTATTATGGTCGGTGAGCGTCACAAAATCGAGGCGCCGAGCGCGCGCGGCTTCCAGGAGAGCGAGAATGTCCCATTCACCATCCGAATGAATCGTGTGTGCGTGGAGGTCGCCACGATACCAGCCGCGTCCCGGCGTCTTCACCGATGGAGGCGCCGGTGACGGCAGAGGTTCCGCGACCGGCTCATCCGTCGTCTGAATCTCGAGTGTGTAACGACAGGGCGTTCCGGGAACCACCATATGCGTATCGATCACGGCGTCCCACACGCCGGCCGGCAACGGACCGGGCAGGTAACCGGGAGTTGCGTCCGCGCCATCAATGACGACATCGTGTTGGGCGCCGCCGCGATGCCCGGCGCCACGGAATCCGTTTGGGTCAAAGAGCGAAAGGCAGAGCATGTTGGCGATCCCATCGACCACCGGGGGATCGAAGCGCAACCGGATGAAGAGCCGGGTCGCACCGTCAGGAACCTCGAATGTATGGCTGAGATGACGCTTCCAGTCGCGTTCCGTCAGAACGCCGTCGAATATGTTGAGCATACCTCGTTCAATCTTACAGTCAGGAGTGACGAGCACCGAGAATTGAGAGTCCAGAACCGAGAACCAAGAACCGAGCGCCGCGCATGACGGCGAGACTCATCCGGGCGAATCCGTCTCCATCCGTGTCGATCCTCTGCGGGCATCCGTGTGCTCTTGAGCAGACGGATAGTCACGGGTGCAGCAGATTGGCGCGAGTGTGTTGATAATCACCTATCCGTCTCGATCCGCGTCGATCCGCGCGCTCTCCCGCCCTTGCCGCTCGCCGCGCATCCTAGCCCAAATCGCGGTAGAATGCAAACGAAAGGAGAACACGCAATGCTGCCGATCAACCGTGTCAAACAGGCGCTCAAAGCCGGTCATCCAGTGTATGGAACCATGCTGATCGAAAGTGCGTCCTCTGCCTATGTCCTGCTGCTGGCGCACGCCGGGTACGACTTTGTCTTCATTGATATGGAGCACGGCGTCTACGATCTCGGTGAGGTTGCCGGAATGATCCGAGTGGCGCGGCTGGCAGGTCTGACGCCGCTGGTGCGCATTCCCGATCTGGCATACGACCTGGTGGCGCGCACACTCGACGCTGGCGCAATGGGGATTATGCTCCCGCGCGTTGAAACTGTCGAACAGGCGCAGGCGCTGGTCCGGTACATGAAATACCCACCCGAAGGCGTGCGGGGCGCAGCCGCCGGGCGCGGGCACACCGACTATCGCGGCGCCGCGCCGCGCGACCTGGTGCGTCATATGAACGAGCACACGCTGGTCATCCTGCAGATCGAACGGCTGGAAGCGGTACGTCGCATCGATGACCTGTTCGCAGTTCCTGGCGTGGACGTCGGGCTGATCGGTCCCTTCGACCTGGCCATCTCGCTGGGCGCAGCCAGTGTTACGGATTCCGCTGTGGAAGCCGCGATTGCGCAGGTGCTGGCGGCGGCGCGGCGCGCCGGCGTGGCATGCGGCATCCACAGCAGCGACCCGCAGCAGGTCGCCGGATGGAAACAGCGCGGCATGACCATGCTGATGAGCGGGAGCGATACACAGTTTTTCAGTGCGGGCGCGCATCAGGCGCTGCATGCGATGCGTCAGAGCGAAACGGCGCCGGTTGCGGATGTTGGAGCGGTTTGACATATCGTGTACTAGCCTGCTGCGCATGCATATCCCTGCCAGGTAGCATATAATGACAGTCAGGCAAGGTCGTGAGAGACGCGATGAGGCGTCGGCGACCTTTCTTGTGCAAGATCGTGCCTGAGGACAGACATTTCATGGAACCGGACTTTGAAGGTGCGCGAGCATATGCGCTTGCCCGGCTCGCTACGGAATTGCCGGAAACCATCACGTACCATTCGATTCAGCACACCCGCGACGATGTGGCGCCGGCAGCCGAGCGGTTAGCGCATGCCGAAGGGGTCAACGGTGAAGACTTGTTGCTGCTGCGCACTGCGGCGTATTTTCATGATCTGGGGTTTGTCGTGCGTCGTGAGGAGCACGAACAGGCGGGTGCAGAAATAGCTGCGCAGGTGTTACCTGCGTTTGGCTACACACCCGTCCAGATCGAAAAAATTTGCCGCATGATTATGGCAACCCGCATCCCTCAATCACCGGCCACATTGCCAGAGCAGATTCTGGCGGATGCCGATCTCGACACGCTGGGCAGTGAACATTTCTGGCAACACAGTGAGAAACTGCGTGCTGAGAATGAAGCGTTCGACGGACCGATGAGCGATGTTCAGTGGTACACCACCCAGGTGACGTTCATCGAGAACCACCGCTACTGGACGGCAACGGCGCGCGCGTTGCGCGAACCGCGCAAGCAAGAGCATCTGCGGCAGTTGCGCAAACTCCTCGACCATGCGCGGCGTCGAGCGTCTGATGCGCCAAAATCGTGCCTTTCCTGACGCACACGAGTCTACCGGCTATAGAGCCGCATCACGCTGTCTGGACGCATATACGCGATCAGCGATGGCTTGCAGCAAGCGGCGGTCATATGCCAGATGCTCCGCCTGAATGACGGTGATATCCGGGTATCTGGCGCGTATGTCAGCAACGGCGCGTTCGATGGCGGCGCCGACGAATGAGCAGTGCTCCAGGATATACGGCGCAATGATCACCCATCGGCATTCCTGAGCCATCAGTGCTTCGAGTGGTGCGCTCAGATCCAGTTCATTCCGATCAATGGCACAGAAATGCACATCGGCATAGCGTGGCGCGTGGGTGTGCAATGCCAGCATTGCCTCCTTCAGAGTCGCCGGAATGCCTGCCAGACCGTCGATCACGATGATAAGTCCGATCGCGTGTTCCTGCTGCCATGTGGGCCAGGCGGCATGCGGCTGATGTCCCCACAGATGATGGGCAGCGACATAATCCGCTTCGAGGACACGCTGGACGAGCACCTGCGACAGCGCGGCATGATGACCAAGCGGACCGGTTATGCGCAACGCAAGATGCGAATGAATCCGACGCGCGCTGTCCGCCAGGCGTTGCAGTTCTGCCTGATCGGGTTCCGACAGCGCCAGCGCGTAGGGGACGATGATGATTTCCTGAGCGCCCTGCGCGACGCACTGATCGAGCGCTTCCGCAAAGGAAGGGCGCTGATGACGGACAAAGCAAGGTGTCACTATCGGCGCAATGTCTGCGGTGCGACAGCGCGCTGCAAGGCGAATGAGCGACGCCCCCGCGCCAGGTGTCGTCCCCCCACGACCAACCAGCATTACAGCACGCATACAGCAGTTCCGACTCCACGAGGCGTTGTTGCTCATACACCTCGATGTACGCGCTATTCCTGCGAATGGATGGAAGGCGGGACGCAAGAGCAGAGGGCGCAGTGCCACAGGCGTGCGCCCTCTCCTGACCAACGCAGCGACGCCGATGAGATGATGTGCTGCGGGGTCAAACGATTTGTGTCGTATGGGGTGCTGACGATGTTCCTCTCACCAGGCGCTCGTTTTCGTCGTCGGCATCATTCCGTTTCCATGCGCCCGACGACCAGGCTTCCCTGCGGTTGTTCGACCCGCTGCCGGATCATGGGCAGCAGCGCCGAACCGACGACCGTGATCGCCGCAGCAATCAGAATGCCTCCCAGATAGTATGGCGCTCCGGCGCCGATGCTATCGAAGGTCACACCGGCGAAGATCGGACCGATGATCATCGCCAGGCTCGTCAGCGCCTGTGTGCCGCCGAGGGTCATGCCCTGCTCGTGAGCGGCGACCCGGCGTGAGATCAGGCTGGTGAGCGATGGCGTCGCCATACCACTCCCAATCGCCACCACGCCAATCACCGGAAAGAGCATCCAGGCCTGTGGCACAACGGCGATCGCAACAAACCCGAGAGACATAAGCGCCATTCCGGCGATGACGAGCCGCGCTTCACCGAAAGCAAGCACCAGGCGACGGATGAGAACGCCCTGCATTAGAACGGCCAGCAACCCGACCAGCGTGAAGATCAACGCGTTGTCGAGCGGTCCAAACCCAAAGCGCACATCGCTGAACACAGCAAAATTGCTTTGCAGGCTGGCGAACGCCAGGTTGAGCATGAGCACACCGATCAGCAATGGCCGAATGCTTGCGCGCCGCAGCAGCGCGCTCACCCGCTCCAGCGGATTGACGCCACGCACCGACGTAACCGTTCGGCGCTCACGTGGCAGAGACTCTGGCAGGTTGAAGTAGCCGAAGCCCACATTCGCCAACGCCAGCCCCGCTGCAACAAACGCGGGCAGCGCCAGATTGACCGTGCTCAACAACCCGCCGAGCGCCGGACCGAGCATGAACCCCAGACCGAACGCTGCCCCGATCATGCCCATCCCCTTCGCCCGCTCTTCGGGGGTGGTCACATCGGCAATATACGCCTGCGCGGTCGAGATGCTCGCCCCGGTAATACCGCTCAGAATACGGCCGAGAAAGAGGATTGCCAGAACGGTTTCAACTCCCAGGAACGAGAGATATTCCGCCATGCCGAACAACGTATACGAAAGGGCGCTGCCCACCAGACTGAGGAGCAGGATTGGCCGCCGTCCATACCGGTCGGAGAGGGCGCCGAGCACTGGTGCAAACAAGAACTGCATCAGTGCAAACGATGCCATTAACGCGCCGACAATCATTGCGCGGTTGGCTGCCAGCCATGGAATGCTCGACTGCTCCACGATTTTGACATAGTAGGGCATGAGCGGCAACACAATGCCGACGCCGAGGAGATCGATCAGCACCGTAAGGAAAATAAAGAGTCGTGGTGAACGCGATGTCATAGGACCAATGCCTCTCTTGCTTGACTGTTCAGTAAACCTTCGTGGGTATCATACTCCATCGCCAATGTTTTGTCAATACCTTGCAAAGAATTTGCAGGGGAAAACTCCCCCTCTCATGGCAGGAAGTATCCCTCTCCCGGCAGGGAACATATCACTGGTTTTCGCGGTGACGGCGCATCCTGGCTCGTATGAATACCAATGATACCAATGACGCTTGAATCTGCCGCATGCTGGTCATTCCGCGCGCAGCGACTGGTCATTCCGAGCGCAGCGAGGAATCTGCGCGGGTCGTGCACCACTCCTCGCGCTGCTCGGGGTGACCATGCCGGATGGTCACAGGGAATTGGTATGAGAGGGGCGAGGCGCGAGGGACGAGGCGCGAGGGGCGAGGCGAGGGGCGCGAGGGGCGCGAGGGGCGCGAGGGGCGCGAGGGGCGCGGGGCGCGGGGTGATACCAATGACGCTTGAATCTGCCGCATGCTGGTCATTCCGCGCGCAGCGACTGGTCATTCCGAGCGCAGCGAGGAATCTGCGCGGGTCGCGCACCACTCCTCGCGCTGCTCGGGGTGACCATGCCGGATGGTCACAGGGAATTGGTATGATGGAAGGGTGCTGGCGCTGTTCATTTTTGCAGTCAGAATCTCTCGGCAAAAAAAACACAGCCCCCTTGGGGGCTGTGTCAAACAGCACAAACCAGGACTTTCCCGACCTCGATGGGCTGTCAGGCGATCACAATAGAACCGGCGACCTATTCCTCTGTGGACTGCGTTTCAGGATTCGTCACCCACGTATACGCCAGCGACACAACCAGGGGGAGGAACGCAACCAGAACGAACATGAGCATGAAGGTTGCAACTATCCAGTTCATAGAAAAACCTCCATTGAGATCACCGCCACTCCTGATTATACGACATCTTGACCAAAGTTGGAAGCGCGAACAGGCGTAACATAGGTTGCGACTTCGATATACAAATCCTCCACATTATCATTCACTCCACCGGTATGAGCCAGACCACGCCTTCGAGCGATTGCTGCGCTGCCCAACCCGTTCCGGCGCGTCCTTCGACCCGCCACCAGATATACTGATCGGCAAGAACCGGTCCTTCCAGGATGCGCACACGCTCCCCTTCTGCGAACGCCACTCGTACCGGCGCTTTCAAGCCTGGCGCGGCGCGTCCGCGCAGGGCGCGTCCCTCGGTGTTCGCCACCTGTGCAAATCCATTGACGCGCAGGGTCACTACAACCGGCTCAGGCGTTGCTTCTGGCGTAGCAGTGGGAAACAGCGGTGTGCGCGTGGGACGCGCCGTTGCGGTTACAACCGTGTCGGTGGCGGGCATTGCGAGGAGGGCAGCGTCGGTCTTTTCGTTGTTGCGCCAGATGCCGCCAATGATGACGATCAGGGCAATGGTAAGCGTTGCTCCCCCAATCAGCACCGCATGGCGACCAGGCAACAACGTAGTCCAGAACGGGCGGCGCATACGGCGACGCGCCTGATCGTAGCCTCGGCGGTAGTGGTAGTAATGCTGGTAATAGAACGGGTGCAACTCACCGCGCTCAGCGTCCGCCACCCCTCGTTCGTACATGTCTTCGCTGCTCATTGGCTTTCGTGAAGCGCGCGACCAGCGCCATCGTTTGTGCCAGGCCTCCACCATGCACGACCATTGGCGAACACACCAGGCGACCGTGGTGTGAACGTTCACAGTCTCGCCCCTGCACAGACGTGTCCATCAGCGACGAACCTTTGCGCGCTCATGCGACCACGCTGTGACCGCGTCCATTCGCCGGCAGGCGCCGATCATACTCCTGTCATGAGCATTGTGTCCGCATCGGGTCCTACTGCCACAGATCTGCGCAAGCGCACCTGCCTCTCGCCGCTCATCGCTCGCCTCGCAAGCGCACCGCAGCACGGGGATGTCATCTGTCCTATGTCAACACAAGATCGGCGCGTCCCATCTCGCGCAACAGGCGCGGATACATTTCGTACATAGGCTCAACAGCGGGCAACAACTTGAGTATTTTGGGGATGGGACCCTTAGCAATAATCTGACGCCGCGCCAGCGCGGTCATCAGGTTGATTTTGCCGTGCCAGAACTGATGGGCAATGTCGGCTTTCATACTCATTTCGACATCCGGCTTCAACCCGGTATCGTCACCCCACAAAACATCGAAATACGCCCCTGGTTGTGTTGGCGGCGCAGCGGCGTTAATCGTCACTACTGCGCGCGGATCTTCGTAGCGGAACTGGATCACGAGATGCGAGTCGCGGATCTTCGGCGCAATGCGAGCGTCGCACTTCGCCTGATCATACAATGTACTCAGACACTGATGAAGCTCGGCATAGTCCTTGAACACAGGCATACCTCTTCCTCCTGAAGGCATTGTGTCGAATTGGGGTGCGCATGATTATAACATACCGCTGCCAATATCATGTGAGGCGCGCCTGTGTGGAGATGGTCGGGGCGCATTAGGGGCGCGTGGAGGGGCACGGAGGGACCTATCGCGGGCGCGTCCACGGACAGGGAGAAAGTTGTTCTAACCTCCTAGCCCCTCCCATGCTCAAGCACACCTGCGGAAGCCGATTCATCGGGTTGCATATGGCGCTGCCAGCGTCTGCCGAGCAACCCCGTCCGACCAACATACCAGATCATCGTTCCGAGACGAACGCCAAACCGATCAATGAAATACTGACGACCGAGGCTGATCTGATAATGCTCACGGGCGCGCGCGATGAGGTCCGCGATCTCTGCGGCCTCGTCACTCTCGATTGGCGCTTCTGCGTCCTTCGGCACGAAGAAGCGCACTTCATCCAGCCCGAAGGTTGCCGACATATCAACAACCGCCGGGATCGAGGGGTAGTGTGGATCGAGGGCGATGCGCCCATGGACGCGCATTCCCAGGTCGCGCGCCTGCCGCACGGTGGCAATCAGTGCATCGCGTTCATGCTTCGCATCGAGGACCGAGAGCGCCGCAAATTCAAACGTCAACGCCTCGCAACCGGAGCGCTGCATTGCTTCTATCAGGCTGCCGGTCAGGTGCGAGTGCGACACGCGACCTTCCCATTTGATGCCCAGGTGCATAGAGGAGATCTGCGATAAGAAGGCGTACAGCCAATCGCGGTCGTCGGTGAGCGCCAGCCCCTCAAGAAGAACGTGACGCACGCCGTGTTCCTGAACGATGGATCGGAGTTCGGCGCCCAGCAGTGCAGGCTGCCGAAAGACACGGGCGCCATCTCTGGAAACTCGCCCAATCAAGACGGTTGTGCATAACTCATCTTCTGGCGTAACCAGCGGGTACTGTTCGAGCGGCAGCAGATGACGGGCTGGAAAGGGCAGGTTGTCGAGCGATTCATCGAGCGCCAGCAGCCCGCATGCAACCAGATTCTTGATATCGGATGCATGCGGCAGCAGTCGATTGAGTTCAGCGAGCGCTCGCGAAGCGAGCCATGGAGGGAGATGATTGCGTACCCCCAGCGTCAGCGGCAACACCAGCCCTGTGGTTCGCAATCGTTCTGTAGGACCTATCGCATCCGCGACGCTATCGGCAGCGACAATGGTGATCTGGGGTCGAAATGCGCGCACCGCATCAATGTGGCTCGTGTGCAGATCACTGCGATGGAGCGCCAGATCATACACTCGAATGATATGGCGCTGCTGCTCGAGAAATGCCGCCAGGTAGCACAACGGCAAGGGGGGCGTTGCGCGCGACTCATCCAGAGGTGGCAGGGCAACCAGAGCGATCTTCACGATTCCCTCGACCGCAGAATTCCGGCGATGATGATACCGGCGCCAGACTGATCAGAGTATAGTCGAGATAGTTGAGGGATGAATGAATCTCCGGCATTTGACGGTAAAAGAAATGTAACTTACCCGGCAATGTGGTTTTCATCGACTGCCAGCGGCAACGTGAACGTAAATGTTGTCCCAACGCCTTCTTCGCTTTCGACCCAGATGCGCCCGCCGTGACCTTCGACAATCTGCTGACAGATAGCCAGCCCCAGACCCATATGGGTTCCCTGAGCGCGGCGGTGCTTCGCTACCTGATAGAAACGCTGAAAGATCTTGCCCAGTTCGCTGGATGGAATGCCAATCCCTGTATCGGAGACGCGCACCCACACTTCTTGATCATGAACGTCGGCGGATATCTTGATCGTACCACCCGCTGGCGTTGCCTTCATCGCATTTTCGATCAGATTGGTCAACACCTGACCAATGCGCTGGTTATCGAACCGACACAGTGGCAGATGTGGCGTCTCGTTGACGAGTGACAGTTGCTGCTGTTCAGCTTGCAGGCTCAATCGGCTCACCGTTCCCGCAATGAGCAGCGAAAGATCGCCGACATCGGGGTGCAGTGCCAGGCGTCCGGCTTTGAAGCGGTTGTATTCCAGCAATTCGGACACGCGCCCGCTCAACTGCTCAATCTGCTCATCGGCCATTGACAGGAAATCCTTCTGCAACGCCGTCAGCGGACCTGCGCGCCCTTGCAGCACCAGTTTGACGAAGCCATTGAGTGTATGGAGCGGGTTGCGCAGTTCATGCGACACCATCGAAATAAAATCCATGCGCGCGCGCTCTTCCGCTTTGTGATCGGTGATGTCGTGCAGCACAATCGCTGTCAGATTGGGCAGATCGTCGTTCATGCGCACCCGTGACGCAACAGCCTGGTAGACGATGCACCCTTCCTCACACTCCGGGTCGCCAACGATCCATTCAGGCGACGCCACCGGGCGACCGTCGTCGGAGAGGCGGCTTGCCAGTTCGCGCATGCGTTCCAGCCAGGGCTGCGACGCCGTTTGGTCATCGAGGAGCGCCTGCCCAACCGGATTGGCCAGCACGACATTGTTCTCGGTATCGAGCACGACCAATCCGTCATTGATGTCACGGAGCACTGCCTGGAGCAGGTGCTGCTGTCGGCGCAGCTGACTGTGCAATTCAGCATTGCCAATCGCAATGCCGGCCTGAGCGGCGAATGCCGAGAGATGGCGCGCATCACTGCTGGAGAAGGCTGCGAATGTGGCACTCACGACGGTGAGTGCGCCGCGCGGCGGACCATCGCCGACGAAGAGGGGGACGCAAATGATCGAACGCAGCCCGATCTTGCTCATCTCTCCAAGATCGGGGTCGAGCGCTGAGTCGGCAATCACGGCTGGCGTCTGATCACGCATGACGCGGCGAATGATCGGTTCGACCCATTGCGCCTGGAGTTGACCATCGCGCGCATACATGCGGTTGTTCCACGAGCCATCGGTCTTCAGCGTGAGCACGACCGCATGGGTGCGTTCGCCGCCAAACGTCTGCACAGTGCTATCCAGAATCTGCTCCAGCACATCGTCGAGACTGAGGGTGCTGGTGATGGCGCGCAACCCTTCTTCGAGCGCGTGGCGCTCACGCATGCGCATCCGCAGTTCATTCGCCAGATGCTCGAGTTCTTCGACGCGCGCTTCGCGCGTGTTCCGCTCGCGTTGCAACTCGCTCCGCAACTGATGGATCGACGCCTGTTGCCGCGCGCTCGCCAGAACGGCGACGATGCCGCATCCCAGACTCCCCGCAAGAATGCTGGCTGCACCCCACTGCTCCCCTGGCGTCAGCGCCGTATTGCCGGTCCGGTTCAGCAGCGACTGGAACAAGAAGATCGGTCCCAGCACAAACACGATCATCGTTGTCGCCTGGTTGCGACGGTACCCGGCGACGGCGCGCCATGCAATGAGCACATACACCGGCAGAAAGTGCAACAGTGAGGTGGGGTTGCTGATCACGACAATGCTCAGCGCCGCGTCGACCAGGATCGACGCCCAATCGGCATGTGGCAATCGCGCGGCATTGCCGGTAGGACGGCCATACGCCATCCAGAACAGGAACAAGTGGACCGCTGCATACCCGATCAGCGCCATCCAGAGTGTGTCGGGAAGCGCAGCGAGCGATAGCCACAGAACCAGCGCGAGCGCAGGCACAGGCGCAAAAAGATGCGTGAGATGTTCGCGGCGTTCAACCAGCCAATAGGGCAACTGCCGGGTCAGGGTCTCTCCAGCGATCATGACGGCATCCTCACGATAGGAGCGAACACGCACGGCGCGCAGTGCAACAACCTTATGCTTCGAATTTGTACCCCAGATTACGCACCGTCAACACATGACGCGGGTGTTCAGGGTCGCGCTCAATCTTGGTGCGCAGGCGACGAATGTAGACGGCTACCAGATTGCTTTCGCCTTCGCAGTCGTACCCCCAGACTTTATTCAGAATCTGGCTGGTATTCAGTACTCGCCCGGAGTTCTTCATCAAATAGTAGAGCAGGCGAAACTCCAGCGGCGTCAGTTCGACGATCCGGCCATCGGCGAACAGCACCTTGTGCTCGACCGGGTCGAGCGTAATGTCTCCATGGCTCAGGCGCGCCGAGGGGTTAAGCATGTCGCTGTTGCGCCGCCGCAGCACGGCTTCCACCCGCGCCAGCAACTCTGACGGCTCGAAGGGTTTGACCAGATAATCATCGCCGCCAATCTGCAAGCCTGTCACCCGATCCTGTAACTGCGAACGAGCGGAGAGGAAAATGATCGGGACATCCGACGTGCGCCGAATCTGCCGGCACACATCGAAACCATTCGTCTTCGGCATCATGACATCGAGCAGAATGAGATCCGGGTTGTACTGTTCGACCGATTGCAGGATGGAGGGACCATCGTAGGCTTTAATGACTTTGTAGCCTGCCTCTTCAAGGAGAAATGCAGTCAGTTTGACATTGGGCAGATCATCATCGGCAACCAGGATATACATACGTCTGTTCCTCTCTTCATACTGTCACAAACCCTGGGGAGAGGGGAGACAACCGCGGTCTTCCCTCTTGTGTGCGCTTGGTCATTGGTCGTATCGCAGTGCTGTACCGCTCTCTACAATATGAACAGCATGTTTTCCAGAAAAGTTACGCGGCGGGGGCGAGTTACAAACAGTTCATACCCTTTTGCGAGGACTGAGGACGAAGAACCGAGAACGACTGCGAGTCCTTCCGCGCGCATCCGTCGCGATCCGTGTCGATCCGCGTTCCATTGCTCACCACGCTCCTGAGCGGAACAGGGAACCGTCGATCGCCTCTTGCTCCCTGCTTCTGTCCTTGGGCGCCTTCCCACGTTCACCTTACACCGCGCGCCTGTTGGGGATGCGACCATCTCATCTTCGCATGGCGCATGTCGCCCTCTTTCTGCTATAATGATACTGATTATGACGATCAATCCTCCATCTTATTCTGCACCCTGGATCGATCGGGCGGTCGCCTGGATGTTTCGCCGCTGGCTTCTGATCGTCAACGGTCTCCTTGGTATCTACGCAGGGTTGCCGTGGTTGTCGCCGTGGCTCAAGGCGAATGGTCATCCGCTGGCGGGTGAGATTATTTTCCGCATTTATACACCGTTGTGCCATCAGCGCCCTGAGCGTTCGTTCTGTTTCTGCGGCTATCAGGTGGCGTTCTGTCATCGCTGCACATCGTTCTACGGCGGGTTGTTCATCGCTGGCATGCTGTTTTCCTTTGCGCGGCGCTGGATTCGACCAGTTTCGCTGCGCTTCGGCGTATTTCTGCTGTTGCCGATGACGCTCGATGCCGGTTCTCATATGATCAACGACATCCTGCACCTTGGTTGGCGGAGCGGTGGCGATGACATTGGCTCGCTCAACTTCTGGCTGCGCATAATCACCGGCGCGTTGGCAGCGCTGGCAGTGCTGCTGGTCGTCTACCCGCGGCTCGACCGTGAACTTCCGGCGCAGGCGCCGCTCATTGGGTCGCCAGGAACCTATGAGGCAACGTGAGATGTGTGCATTTCCCCGGACGCAGGCGATACGTCGGTTGGCTGCTGTCGCTCTTCTCACGCTGGTGGCGGCGCTGGCAGGGTGCGCCGGGCAACGCGCCGGATCGTCGTCTGGCGGCAGCGCAGTGGTCGAGATTCCGCGAGGGGTGGCTATCGAGTCGCGGTTGGTTGAACGCGGCGGCGGCATTCCTTCGCAAGGGGATGTTGCGCCGGATTTTGCGTTCACCTTTGCGAATGGTGAGACGCGCCGCCTGAGCGATCTGCGCGGCGCGAAGGTGGTGGTCAATTTCTGGGCTACGTGGTGCGCGCCGTGCGAGGAAGAAATGCCCGACCTGCAACGCCTCGATGAGCGCAGTGATGTGGTGGTGCTGGGGGTGAACCGCCTCGAACTGCCGGAAGTGATTATTCCATTTGCGCGTGAGCGCAATCTGACATTCACGCTCATCGCCAATCCCGACGGCGACATTGTCGAACGGTACGGCGCAAAAAACATTCCAATCAGTTACTTTATCAATAGCGATGGCACAATCGGCTACCGGCAACTCGGTATCATGACATTCGATAGAATGCAGGAGCAGGTGGATCGATTGCGCTGACGACGAGGCAAGATGGAACGAACAAGCGAGGAGATCATCGAACTGGCGCGCCGCGAGATCGCCGCGCGCAAGGAACGGGAGCGCAGCGGGCGCGAGGTTCCGTGGCGCTTCGCATTCGTTGGTCTGCTTGGAGCGATACTCGTAGGGATGCTCCTCTGGCCCGGCGCACCGCTGCATTGGAAAATGTATGCGGCAGTTCATGGCGTCTGCGCGCAGGTTCACAATGTTGCGCTCGGCGGCGAGCAACTCCCGCTCTGCGCCCGCAACACCGGCATCTACAGCGGTTTTCTACTGACCTTCATCTATCTCGTGCTGCTGGGACGCGAGCGCGCTGCAAAATTGCCGCCTCCCGCCATCGTCGTCGCGCTGGCGGCGCTGGTCGCCATCATGGCCGTGGACGGCTTCAACTCGCTCTTTGTTGACCTCTTCCTGCCGCATCTGTACACGCCGCGCAACGAACTGCGCACCCTGACGGGCATCGGCATGGGCACGACGATGGCAGTGGCAATCATGCTGGTGCTGAACCTGTCGCTGCGACGCGACCCGGACATGGAACAACGGGTGATCGGCAACTGGCGTGAACTCGGCGGTGCGCTGCTGCTGGGATTGCTGGTGCACGCCGCAATTTACGGCAATGTCGCCATTACCTACTGGCCCATCGCCATCGTCGCCTGGACCGGCATTGTCGGCATTTTATTCCTGGTGAACCTGCTGATCGTCGCGCTCGTGATGAACTACGAAGGGCGGGTGGTGCGCGTGGTCGAACTGGCGCGTCCGGCGACCATCGCGTTGGCGCTCACCGGGATCATGCTGGGGGTGATGGCGTGGGGGCGCTTCTGGCTCGAAGCGCAGGGATTAATGGTCTCGTAGCTCAGATATAGTACATCACATTGCCGGAGCGCTGCGCTTTGCGCTGGCAGAGGTCTTCGAGCGTCACGCTCGCCAGGTAGCGCTCCAGAATCTCGCGCGCCCCGTCCCACACCTCGCGCACAAGGTCGCGGTCCATCGGCTCAGTCGGAGTCAGGGCGTCGCGCCCGCTATCGAGGGCCAGCAATGGACCTTCGAGCGCTGTAAGCGCATCGAGCACCGTGATCTGTGACGGAGGGCGCGCCAGGCGATGCCCGCCCTGCGGACCGCGGATGCTTTCGATCAGCCCGGCGCGGCGGAGCAGGATCAGGATCTGGTTGAGGTAGTTTTCATCGATCCCCTGGCGGAGATGGATGTCGTGGCTCTGGATGGGTCCTTCGCCGACGCGCTGCGCAAGATCGAGCAGCGCGCGCAAGCCGTATTCGCCTTTGCTGGAGATGCGCATAGTCGAGTGTTTCTGTCAACTATCTTTGCTTTGTAGCATAGCATGAATCTGGAAGGGAGGCAAGGGAAGCGAGAGTGGGGTGTTGCAGATACATGGTGTGGTGTCCGCTTTTCACCTTCACCCTCATTCACCTTCTTCCTCAAACGGGAGGCGAAGAGTAACCTTATCTGACTCAACACGGTAATAAAGATAACAAAAACTGAACATCCCGTCCTGATTGGATTATGGTCGGACTGCGTATGTACTCCTTGCCCTACTCCTCCCACCTTCCTGTTTCTGCTCTGGCGGCGAGTTTCAACGATGTGACAAACTCGTACAAGTTCTATTGGTTTCTGTCCATTCTAGAAAAGATAAAGGATGAGCAAAGGCGAACGTTGCCCATTCTTGATCTTCTGGCACATATGCTTGCCATGGTCTGGTACCCTACCAATTATTTTCGCCTCTCGTTTGGCAAGCAGGATCGGTTGGGCGATATTGCGGTGCTATTGGGAGAACGCGCCGGATTACCGATGAATGCTGCTGCTGATCTCATCGCTGAAGCTGTGCTGAGACATGTCTCAAGTGACAATGATCTGGGCAAGTCAATACTGAATCTCGCTCGATATGTCCCCTATCGCTTCCTTCGTCCATTCTTCGCACAGGATCTGATGAGAGGTGTCAGAGACACAGAGGTCAATAGTCGCATCATGGGTCTGGCTTTTTCTGTGTTTCATGACCCTGTATCTCCTTGTCTGTATCGATTTGTAAAACTTCAGCAACTATGCATCGAGATCCAACCGCTGTGGTTTGATTATCTCCAGCAGAACCTGTCCATCCTGAGAGGTTTTTGTCTTTGGCATCTCGTTCAATACCTGCAAAAGAATAATCCAAATGTGCCGAATATTGCAGGTAAGTTGTTTGAGCCGCAAGAAAGAGATCTAAGACAGGCACGGGAGTTCTGGAATATCGTTTTAGAACAAAAAGGTTGGTTGGAGTGTATCTATTCGGGTTCCAAACTGAAAAGGGGTCAATTTACGCTTGATCACTTCATACCCTGGAGCTTTGTCACGCACGATGCTCTTTGGAACATTGTTCCTGCCAGTAGATCGGCTAATTCTTCCAAGAGCGACAATCTTCCGAAAATTGAACACTATTTTGATGTCTTCTCTTCTGCGCAATTTGAAGCTGTGAATATTGTTTCGAAAAAACATTCATTTGCGAGACTGCTTGAAGATCATGTTTTACTTTTCAAGGTTGCGTCTCAGGATGATTTTTTGTGGATGGATCTCGAATCCTTTCGAAAAACCCTCTTTGATTCAATTGCTCCACAAATTCAGATTGCTAGAAACATGGGTTTCCCATCCGAATGGGTGTATAACAATAAATGAGATATTATCCTCGTTATTTCCCAATTTACATTGTTATCAGAGGGAAATCAAATGAATCTCATCTTTCGTTCAGTTCATAACCCTCATAGCCATCTTACTGTCAAAGATCGTACTCAGGCATCCTTCCCGCTCAGGAATCTGCTCTCGCGAGGGCTGATCAACGGACGAGTGCTTGATTTTGGATGCGGATTGGGAGCAGATGTCAATCACTTAAAGAAGCAAGGCCACGATGTTACTGGTTATGATCCTTACTATGCGCCCAATGTCCCAAAGGGAAAGTTCGATACAATTATATGCCTGTATGTCTTGAATGTGTTGCTTCCAGATGAGCAGTCTCATGTGTTGATGGCTATCTCAGAATTGCTATATCCAACTGGAAGCGCGTACTTTGCCGTTCGCCGCGATATTCGGCGTGACGGTTTTCGCAATCACGTCAAATATCACAAGAACGTTTATCAGTGCCAAGTTACATTGCCCTATAAAAGCATCTTGCGCACCGATCATTGTGAAATCTACCGGTATCGTCATTTCAATCAGTTGCAGGTAAATGAGTCCTGTTCTTTCTGTGCTCCAGCAAGTAATTGTGAGTTATTGACCGAGTCAGCTAATGCCTATGCTGTTTTGGAAAATTCCTCCTCTCTACCTGGTTATACCCTCGTGATCCCCAAGCGGCACGTCAGTTACTTCGATCTTTCACTTTATGACAGGAATGCCTGCTGGCAAGTAGTAGATCGCGTGAAGATGCTGCTCAGCGAGCGTTTTCATCCTGATGGTTTCAGGGTGAAGGTTGGTCAAGGCATAGCCACAGAATGTGCTGGTTGGCACGGGTGTATCCATGTAATCCCCTGTTAGACATATCGAGCGGTAATAATAAGGAGTGGCTCGCCATACCTTACCCAACACACAGTCAACATCGCGGCGTGCGTCGCAGGCGCAGGACGGGTAGGCCGGGCAACCAGGTGACGGGGCGCGGTCTCGTGGAGCGAACAATCCGATCTTGCCCGATCATTGCCCGTGTTGACCGGCTTGCGGCTGACGTTGGCTGAGCCTGTCGAAGCCAACGTCAGCCGCGCCACATCCTTGATTGTCCAGGTTGCAGGTGATCGCTCTATAGATATAGACTCGCCCTTCCGCTGCTCAGCGACAGAATGGCAATTCAGAATAGCCTGTACTACTCGAATCGTATGGGGCAAGCCCTTTCACGTCTTTCCATTGGCGCACGAGGATTTGCAGAAAGAGAGAACCCGATTCGTATGTGACAAGCCCTCCACCTCCTCAGCAAGGGACCTCAGCCCGCAGCGTCCTGCGCACGCCGCCCCGCACACACGCAAAGACACAGGAGCGCTCCTTCGCCCCCTCTGCGCCTTCGCGCCTTTGGGTGATGCGTGCGCGCGTGGGCGTGGCGCGCAAGAGACCCTCGCCCCCTCTGCGCCCTCGTGCGAACCACAAAGATCAAGCTGGCATCGATAGCCGCTGCTGCTCCTCGCCTCTTGCCTCTCGCCTCTCGCCTCTCGCCTCTTGCCTCTTGCCTCTTGCCTCTCGCCTCTCGCCTCTCGCCTCTCGCCTCTCGCCTCTCGCCTCTCGCCTCTCGCCTCTCGCTTCTCGCCTCTCGCCTCTCGCCTCTCGCCTCTCGCCTCTTGCCTCTCGCCTCTCGCCTCTCGCCTCTCGCCTCTCGCCTCTCGCCTCTCGCCTCTCGCCTCTCGCCTCTCGCCTCTGCCTACCCCCTTGCCCGGCGCACCGCCTCGGTCAGCGCGCGGCGGGTATAGACCTTCACCATCGCCTGGCGATACTCCGCAGAGGCGTGGATGTCTCCAAGGTAATCGACCCCGTCGCCGGCGGCGTTTGCCGCTGCTGCCACAGCGTCGTCATCGCCGGATGTGCCGACGAGCGCCGCTTCGGCTGCCGGTTGTCGCACGGCGACCGAACCGGCGCCGGTGACACCGATGCGACAGGCAGAAACTGTGTCGCCGTCGAGTTTGACATACGCCGCAACGCCGACGATGGCGTAGCGCGACGCCGGATGGCGGAGTTTGGCGTATGCCGCGCCTTCGCCTTTCCCCAGTATCGGTACGGTTACCGATGTGATCACCTCATCGGACGACAACGCCGTGGTCAACATTGCCACGAACATATCGTCGGCGGTGATGCTGCGTGCGCCGTTTGCCCCCATCACATTGATCGTCATGCCAAGCGCCAGCGCCACGGCAGGCAGATCGGCTGCCGGGTCGGCATGCGCCAGCGAGCCGCCAATCGTTCCGCGATTGCGCACCTGAATATCGCCGATCTGACCGACGCACTCCGCGAGCACCGGGCAACCGGAGCGCACTGCCTCGCTCGTCGCAATTTCGTGGTACGTCGCGCCGGCGCCGATGACCAGGCGATCACCATTTGCTGTAATACCCTTCAACTCCGATACGCGGCTGATGTCGATCAGCACCGCCGGTTGCGCCAGGCGCAGTTTCAGCGCCGGGAGCAGCGAGTGACCGCCTGCCAGCAGTTTGGCGTCGTCGCCGTGCTGCTGGAGCAGCCCGATAGCCTCGTTGACTGTTTTGGGCGCATAATACTGAAAGGGTGCCGGTATCATCAGAGATGCTCCTCAATTCTAGATGAGCGCGTCCGACGCTGGCGCCGGACGCGCTGTGACGATTCTCAGGAAGCCGTCTGCGCGGCGCGGATCGCCTTCCACACATTCTCCGGCGTCGCCGGCATCTGCATGTGTTTGACGCCAAATGGCGAGAGTGCGTCGATCACGGCGTTCATCACCGCCTGCGCACTGGCGATCGTCCCTGCTTCGCCCGCGCCCTTCACCCCCATTGGGTTGACCGGGCTGGGAGTGACGGTGCGATCTGTCTCGAACGGCGGTAGCATATGCGCTGCGGGCACGGCATAGTCCATCAGGGTGCCGCTGACGAGTTGCCCGTTCTCATCGTACACAGCGCGCTCGTAGAGCGCCTGCGCCACCCCCTGGGCAATGCCGCCGTGAATCTGACCATCGACAATCAGCGGGTTGATGACATTGCCGCAGTCATCGACCGCCACGTAGCGCTTCAGATCGACGATGCCGGTGTCCGGGTCCACCTCGACAATGGCAATATGCGTGCCGAAGGGGAAGGTGCAGTTCGGCGGATCGTAGTAGCTGGTTTCGTCGAGGAATGGCTCCATACCTTCCGGCAGGTCGTATGCCACCGATGCCTGAAGCGCAATCTCCGCCAGCGTCTTGGCGCGGTCGGGCGATCCTTTGACGTAGACACGCCCATTCTCGTACACCATGTCGTCGGGATTGGCTTCGAGCATGTGCGCGGCGAGTTTCTTTGCCTTTTCCTTGATCTTCGCCACACTGCGGTAGACTGCTGTGCCGCCGACCGCCAGCGAGCGCGATCCATAGGTGCCGTAGCCGAACGGCGTACCGGCTGTGTCGGAGTGCTCGATCACCACATCGTCATACGGCACGCCAAGTTCATCGGCAACGATCTGCGCGAAAGTCGTTTCGACACCCTGCCCGTGCGGGAGCGACCCGGTCGTCACGACAACTTTGCCGGTCAGGTGAATGCGCACATTGGCGCTCTCCCATAGACCGGCGCCCCACCCTTCGCCGGGAAGACCAATCCATTTACTTGGCGCCACGCCGCAGATTTCGACATACGAACTGATGCCGAGTCCCAGGTATCTGCCATGTTTGCGCGCCTCTTCCTGTTCCTTGCGGAAGTTGGCGTACCCGATGATGTCGAGCGCCTTGTTGAGCGCTGCTTCGTAGTTGCCGCTGTCATACGGCAGCAGACCCATGCCATTGTCGTAGGGGAACGCATCGGGTGGAATGAAGTTCTTGCGCCGCACCTCTGCCGGGTCCATCCCGATTTCAGCGGCGAAGCGATCGACCATGCGTTCGATCAGGTACGACGCTTCGGGACGACCGGCGCCGCGGTAGGCATCGACCATCGCCGTGTTGGTGTAAACGCCGTATACTTTGACATAGGCTGCGGGAATGCGGTAGACGCCGGTGATAATCCGGCCGTAGAGCGTCGTCGGAATGCCAGGCGCAATTGTGCTGAGGTAAGCGCCAAGGTTGGCATAGGTGGTGACGCGCAGCCCGGTGATGGCGCCGTCGCGGGTGCCGGCAATTTCAACGTCGGTGATATGATCGCGCCCATGGGTCGAGTACTTGTAATTTTCACTCCGGTCTTCGACGAACTTCACCGGACGCCCGATTTTGCGCGCCGCCCACATCGTGAAGGCCATGTCGTTGTAGCAGAAAATCTTCTGCCCAAACCCGCCGCCGACGTTTGGCGAAATGACACGCAGTTTCGTTTCGGGAATACCGAAGACAAACGCCGTCAGCAACAGCCGCATGACGTGCGGCGCCTGCGAAGTTGTCCAAAGGGTGAACTCACCGGTTGCCTGCTCATAGCGCGCAATCGCGCCACGGGTTTCCATCGGCGTCGGAATGAGGCGCTGATTGATAATCTGCTCGCGCACCACTACTTCGGCGGCGGCGATGGCGGCATCGGCTTTCGCCTTATCGCCCGCATCCCATTCCATCACAATATTGTTCGGCGCATTCTCGTGAAGTTGCGGCGCACCCGGCTCGGTGGCTTTTTTGGCATCCACCACCACCGGCAGCGGCTCATACTCGACTTCGATCAAGTCGCAGGCATCGCGCGCGATGTAGCGATCCTCGGCGATCACCAGCGCAACCGGATCACCGGCGAAATGCACCTCACCGACCGCCAGGACGCGCGGCGTGTTGACATTGTTCTTCACGCGCCCTGCCTGCCAGGCGCACGGCAGCGGATTGAGGTCGAGCATATCTTCGCCGGTGAAGACGGCAACCACCCCCGGATGGGCTTTCGCCTTGCTCGTATCGATGGATTTGATCTTTGCGTGGGCATAGGGGCTGCGCAACACACAGGCGTGTGTCATGCCCGGAAGTTTAATGTCGTCGAGGAAGCTGCCCTGTCCTGTGATCAATTGTGGGTCTTCACGACGCTTAATCGCCTGACCCACCAGCCTCGTTGGCATCGTTTCAGCCGTCATTGCTGTTTCTTTTCCCTTCTAGTGCGGAGAAAACCAGAAGTCGAGCGACAGGTGCGGTCATCCAGGATTCGACGGAACGCCTTATACAGTCACTTCTTCGCTGCGCATCTTTGCCGCAGCGTACTGCACAGCGCGCACAATGTTGTGATACCCGGTGCAGCGGCAGAGGTTCCCCTCCAGCCCGTGGCGCACCTCCTCGTCAGTCGGGTTGGGGTTCTGCTGCAACAGGTCGTAGGCAGCCATGATCATGCCGGGTGTGCAGTAGCCGCACTGCAAGCCGTGGCACTCCCAGAACCCCTCTTGCAACGGATGCAACTGCCCGTTTTGCGCCAACCCTTCGATTGTCAGCACATTCGCGCCATCAGCCTGCACTGCCAGCATCGTACACGACTTGACGCTGACACCGTCAACCAGCACCACGCACGCGCCACACTGGCTGGTATCACAGCCGATGTGCGTGCCGGTCAGGTTCAGGTGCTCGCGCAGGTAATGCACCAGCAACGTGCGCGGCTCGACGTCGTTGGTGTACGACTTGCCATTGACCGTAACCGTGATTGTTGCCACTGTTGACACCTCCTCATTGAGCGACGGATAAACGGGACAGGGAGATATGCTAGCGTTCCCGGCGGCTGCGCGACCGACCGAGAATGTAGCCGATCAGGAAGGCGACCACAATCCAGGGCGCCCAGGGGCGTTCGGCGATAAAATCGTTGATAATGCCAAAAACGACCGATTCGGGACGCAATTGTTCCTCGGGAGGAACCACCACCGTCCTTCGTTCAGGGGCAGGGGGCGGCGCAGCGGGCGCTTCAGCGGTTGCGGGAGCGGCGCTTACAGCCGAAGGAACGGCGGGCGCTTCGGTGGTTGAAACGCCTGCGGCGGGCGCTTCGGCGGTTGAAACACCTGCGGCGACCGGAGCGGCAGCGCGCGCGGCGACCTGCTCGGCGAGCGCCTTGAGCGACTGATTGATCAACTGGCGCGACGCGCCTTCGATCAGGCGCTGCCCGACGCTTGCCAGCGTCCCGCCGACCTGCGCCTCGCCGCCGTACATGAGCACCGTTTTCCCGTCTTGCGCCACAAGATCAACAGTGCCGACGCCGTCGACCACGCCGTTGGCGCTTTTCCCACTGGCAATCAGTTTATAGTGATTTGGCGGGTCGATGTCCTCGATGCGAATACGACCGTTGTACACGCCACGGATCGCCTGGATGCCGATTTTGATCGTCCCTTCGTATTCATTGTCGCCAATCTGCTCAAGGCGTTCGCATCCTGGAACGATTCGCGCCAGCACCTCGATGTCGTTCAGCGCTTCCCACACGATGTCACGCGGCGCGTCAATCGTGTAGCTCCCGGAAATCTTCACTGAACCGATCCTTTCGTTGCACCAAGAGACCCGGAGTCTGGCGGAGTGATGTTATGCACAAAACACAGCGTCCGCGCGCGCGAGACTGCGGAGGTCGTGCAAAGCGTCTTGTCTGGACACTGTGTATGCTCTCTGTATGTATGGTACCGACAGGTGTGCTGTTTGTCAAGCGCATCAGAACCGTGGCAATTCGATGTTCGGCATGTGCGCCGCTTGATCGCGCAACGCCTGCACTGCGCGCGGTTGGGGCAGGCGCAGTGTGTGTGATTCGGCTTGGACAAGTTCAATGAATCGGTCGATCAGACCTGAATCCCACTGACTTCCGCGTCCGCGCTGAAGTTCGGCGATGGCTTCTTCCTGGCTCATCGCGCGGCGATAGGCGCGATCCGAAGTCATAGTATCGTAGGCGTCGGCAATCGCCATAATTCGGGCTTCGAGCGGTATCTGATCGCCGGACAGTCCATCGGGATAGCCGGCGCCATCGATCCGCTCGTGATGATAGCGAATAATGGGCAATACGGCGCGCAGCGCCTTGATACCACGCACGATCTCGACGCCGATCACCGCGTGCGCGCGCATGATCTCCATTTCTTCGGGCGACAGATACATCGGTTTCAGCAGAATGGCATCGGGTACGCCGATCTTGCCAATGTCGTGAAGCAGCCCGCCGTAGCGTAGCGCCTCGATGCGGTCGTGTTCGAGACCGACGACTTCACCAAGGCGCACGGCATACTGCATCACTTGCAGCGAATGCCCGGCAGTGTACGGATCGCGCGCATCGATCGCCGCTGCCAGCGCAACGATGGTTTCGAGATTCTGTTGCTTCAACTGGCGATAGAGACGGCTGTTGTCGAGCGAGGCGGCAATCTGCGAGGCGCAGATTGCCAGGAGGGTGCGGTCATCGCTATCGAACCCCGGTTGATCAGGGGTGCGAATCAGATCGAGTACGCCAACCGGTCGATCATTGCTCCGCAAGACGAGGCGTGCCAGATGGGAAGGCGCGACCGGCTCCCGACGATTGATCAGTTGAGCATGTTGCTCGAAGAGGGAGTCATAACCAGGCTCCTGGCGGAGTGGAACGCGAACGCCAACCAAAGTGGGTGCAGGTGTCCCCCGATGGGCGAGCAGTTCGAGTTCGTGATCTTCGGGATGCACAAGGGAAAGGGAAAGTGCTGCCGGTGAAAAGCGCCGCCAGAGCAATTCGACAATCTCGCGCACCGCCGTGTCGGTGTCGAGCGTGCTGGTAAACGTCTGGCTGATCTCATACAGCGCGACGACCTCGGAGAGGCGCTGCCGCTCCTGGCGCACCCGCCGCCATTCGACGGCGCGGCGCACCGTTCGTTCGAGTTCATCGACGCTGAACGGCTTGGTCAGGTAGTCGAATGCGCCCAGTTTCAGCGCCTCGCGCGCCGTATCAACCGTCGCATATGCGGTAAACATGATTGCATCGAGATCGGCATAATGTTCACGTAGTTCCCGCAGGAGCGCCATGCCGCCCATTTCGGGCATTTGCAGATCGGTCAACACCAGATCGAACGGATGGGTCTGAAGAATATCTAACGCTTCCCGTCCGTTGCACGCCGTTTTGACTGCAAACCCTTTCATGTGCAACAATCGCGCGCAGAAACTGCTGACCATCGGATCATCTTCGACAATCAGCACCCGTACCGGATCGGCGCTGGTTGACAGGGTGTGACTCATAAGACGGTCTTGCTTGAATGAGCATTGATCAACGGATCGTATTATAGCGCAGGGGCGTTTCCTGTTCCGTACCAGGATAGTAGCGCTCAAGAATCGTCCGCATACGAAAAAGCCGCGCTATGGAGCGCGGCCGGCAATGCTAGGGAGGAGCGCAGAAGCAATCAGGGGTTGGAGGGGCGCTGACGGCTCTGGAAGTAGGTGTGGACCCGTCGTTCGAGTTCTTCAAAGTCAAACGGTTTGGCAAGATAGTCGTTGGCGCCAAGGCGCATCGCCTGTTTTTGGGTATCGGGTGTGCCGAATGCGGTGATGAGGATGATGTAGATGTCGCCAAAATCACGGCGGATGGCGCGGATGAGATCCAGCCCGTCCATGCGCGGCATGTTCATGTCGGTGATCACCAGGTCGCAGTGGTGGCGCTGTAACACTTCAATCGCTGCGATGCCATCTTCGGCTTCCAGAACAACGTATCCGCCATTCGCCAACAGAAACTTGTAGAGACGCCGGGTTGCTGCATCATCCTCGACGATCAAAACCGTATCACTGCTGTGTCCGTTGTGCGACAGTTCGGTCGTCTTCGACATACAAACGCCTCCGCTGTTCTGTAAACCCCGAGACTATCCGCTGTTCAACCCGCCGCGAACACTTCGGATGGCGTCATGCTCCGGCATGGGGTTGGTTTTGCCGCTGTTATGGATACAAACGCCAGAATGCCCCGTAATGATACTACTATTCTACCATATTTTTATGATTGCCCGATGACGATGAACGGATCGTAATCTCTTCGTAATACAGCAATCTGTCTGATCGTCCGTGATGCCGTCGGGCGTCCCTGACCCCCTTTTCCCCTCCCAACCTCCCCGCACCGGAGTTCAAGAGCGGATCGCGCGCATGCATGGCATTGGGATGCGCCGTTTTCCCCTCACCCCCCGCCCCGCTCCCGAGCGCGTGCGCGGGCGACCGGCGCCACGTGCGCGGACGTCCCACGGTGGAAGCGTCGGTGTTCGCGCGGGTGGTCTGTCCGCCCTGAAACCCCGTATCGAAGGGAGGCACGCACCCGCTCACCCCACGAAGCAGTGCTCCTATCCCCTAACCGCTTACCCCGACCCTCGCCAGAAACGCCTGACACCATCCTTCGGGCAACTGCGCAAGTGGTTGGTGCGGATGATGTGAGTCGGAACCGCCTGTGATCAGCAAGGCGTACCGTTGCGCCAGGCGCTGATACATCGTTACCTGATCGGGATGATGAGTCGGGTAGTAGACTTCGATGCCATCCAGTCCCGCTGCCGCCATCGCAGCAATGTCCTCCGCAGTCGCCGGGATGGCGTACACCCCTTTCGAGCGCCCCGGATGCGCCAGTACCGCCACACCTCTCACAGCATGCGCAACGGCGATGATCTCATCGACGGCAGGAGGACGATAGGCGCCGGGCAGGTGCGTCAGAATATAGCGCATTCCCGCACTTTCGTCATCTTCTCCAGACAGTCGATTTGGCAGGTCGTTCGACCTGCCCAGCGCCGTTCCAATGTCGGCGACGTTCGGCGGACGCCCCAGTTCATCGATGCCGGTCAGACGAAACCCTGCGCGCATCAGCCTATCGCGCAGCGCTGCGGCATCAGCCCGATTGCGCGCTTCCACCGAACGGCAGAGCGCCTGCAATTGGGGCGCATCGGGGTCGACGCCGTACACGAGCACATGCCAGAGTTTGAACGGCAGCAGATCGTCAGAACGACCGGCAGGGAAGCCGCTGTCGATCTCGACCCCGGAAATGACCTGAATGCCAATGCGCGCGCCTGCTTCTTGCGTGGCGCGAACAGTGGCGGTGGTATTGTGATCGGTGACGGCGATCACGCGCAGACCGGCGCGCGCTGCCGCTTCCGCCAGCATCTCCGGCGTCCACGTTGCGTGATGAGGCGTCGCATGGGTGTGAATGTGCAGGTCGATCATGGCTGGTCGAGCAGGCGGTCGAGCAGACGGTTGTCGAGCGCACGCAGCGCGTCGTTGCGCCCCATCTCGAAAAGGGTCCGATGGTTGTGTTCCTCGTAGTCGATAATCCACTCCAGCGGCATAAGTTGCTGCGGCGCAACGACCAGCGGTTCGGTAATGATACGCGGAATGTTTCCCTCTATCCGCAAGTCGGGATTGCCGGTCTGTTGCGCGGCGCGTTCAAGTTTGTGCATTGCCTCAGCCAGTCGATTGTAGGCGCGCAAGGTTTTGATTGCGGTGCGATACGATGCCAGCAATGCCCAATCAAGCGTCAGCGACAATGCCTGCACCAGGTCCTGCGGCACTTCCTGCAATTGCTGGCGCATCACTTCGGGCGCCACATCCCACGGCGTCATCATCACGACGACGATCTCGACATCCTCTCTGGCTGCCAGATCGATCACCGGTCCCAGCGGCGTGTTTGCCAGTATTGCGCCATCCCAATATTTGCGACCGTCGATCTCCGTCCACGGATAGACCGTCGGAATGCTCGATGATGCCATCAAATGCTCGATAGTGATGGTGTCGGCTGGATGGTTGCGCAGCGGTCGGTTGCAGAAGACGCGCAGATCGCCGGATTGCAGATCGGTGGCGGTCAGCAACAGCGCAGGAGCGTCTGGCGCATTGATCCGCTCGAAGTCCATCCAGCGGCTTAGCGTATGGCGCCAGGGAGTAGTGTCGAGCATGCTGCGAAATGGTCGGCTACGAAAAACGCTGCTGATGCGCTCGATCAATCCTTCGGCGCTCATCTTGCGCTCTTCCGGCGGCAGCATCGCAGGCGATCCGCCATGCGCTTCCGAGGTCAATACACTGCGCATCAGGAAGCGAACAAGTGGGCGGCTGACCGTTGGCAGATCGCTCGATAGCCGATGCACATCCTCGGTGTGCATCTCAAGCCAGCGCGCCTTCAGTTCAGCGACGGTCAGACCCGACGCCAGCGCTGCGGCATTGATCGCTCCGATTGACGTGCCGGCAAGGATGTCGGGACCTCTTCCATCCTGCATCCAGCCGCGTTCGACTAGCGCCTCGATCACCCCGACGTGATAGGCGCCACGACCGCCGCCGCCTGAGAGGACTAGCGCTTTTTTCATTGTTTCCCGACCTCCTCTGTATCCATTTCTTGCTGCACAACTCGCCTTTCCGCCATGCCCGCGCGACTCGTACACCATTACGGCAGCGTCAGCGTCGTCAAAAGCAGCGCATGCGGCCCGGCGCGCGCCGGGTCGGCTGCGACGCCGCCGCTGACGGGCGCACGCTCGCCGCTGTTGGCATCGTACAAACCGATGACGACCTCATATGTTCCGGCCGGCAGGTCAGACGGCAACGGCAGCGGCAGCGGCACTGCCACTTGCTGACCCGCAAGCCATGCGCTCGCAGGCAGTCCGCCAACTCCGGCGGGCGGCACATCAACACCGGCGACACGCCGCCCCTGTACGTCGATCATCTGGAGAAACACCATGTAATCGCGCGTCGGAGATACGAGCGCTCCCCAGGAGGGCGTCACCGACAGATGATCAGGCGAGGCTTCGATCGTGACGCCGTGCAATGTAATCTCATCACCGAAACACGCATGGATTGGTTGCGCGAATGGACGCGGCAACTGATAGATCCTGGCGTACTCGATCCCGTGAATGGTGATCGTGTGAATCGGCGTCATCGCTTCGAACTGCCGGTAAATCTCGGGATGCGCGCCCCGTTGCACCGACTCCAGGTACACAACGGCGTAATTGACCGGCAATGTTCCCAGGTCGGTAATGTCGCGGACATCGACGGGCACGAATGGTTGCAGCGTTGGCCGCAATGCCGAGATCACCGGTCCGTATCGAATATCAGGGCGGGCGCTCAACCACGCTCCGACCTGATCCATGCCTTCACCCCATCCGATAAGCACCATGCGCTGCGCGACGGGACCGCCACCCAGGAGCGGATTGTAGTAACTCAGGTAGTACGGGTGATACCAGATAACCTGACCAACTTCAACGCCGCCCAGCGCGATCAACGTCGCCAGCGGGATACGCGCGAGCCACGCGCCGCCGCGTTGTATCGTCGTTGCACGGCGGGCGAACCATGCCCGCGCAGCACCATACCCGCGCACGATTCCGGTCGCTGCCAGGACCAGCAGTGAGGGCCAGATGGGCAAGACATACCGGTCGAACTTCTTCGCGCCCAGGGTCATCATGAAGGTCCAGAATGCGGCAAATGCGATGAAGACGACAAGTACGCGGTATCTGCTATCGAAGGGCGCTTCGCCTCGCCTCCAGAAACGCCAGGCGTCCAGACCGGCGAAGAGGCCGAACACGATCAACCCGATCAGCATAACCGGCGTTGTGCGAAACAGGCTGGCGACCGGGTAGAACCATACGCCGGGATCGTCGATTGCCTGACCGTTGAAAAATTGCCCATCACCATTGGGGCGTCCGCCATTGAAGATGATTTCATCGGCGTATGCGCGAAGCGCTGCGTCCGGCGCCGTCCAGAGCGCGGGCCATCCCGCGAAGACCACACAGATCGCTATGCCCAACCATACGCAGAAGCGCACAGCAGCATACCGCAGGCGATGGGCGATGCCCGATGCCAGGCGCAGTATGTCGCCTGTATGCCGGGATGTCGCCGTATATGCGGGAGCGAACGCAAAGAGGAGTACACCGGCGAATGGCAGGAAAATGAGCGCCGGTCCCTTCGTCAGCAACGCAAGTCCGGTCAGCGCTCCAGAACCGAGCAGCGCGGTCCATCCATCTTTGCCCGCCTGTTGTTGTCGCCAGGAAACCAGCAGCAAGAGCAGGCTCAGCGTGATCAGTCCGGTCAGAAGCGCGTCCAGATGGAGGACCCGACCATGAGCGATCAGATACGGCGACGTAGCCCACAGGAACGACGCGACCAGCGCGACGGTCGGATCGACAAGGCGGCGCAACAAGAGCCATGTTGCCATGCCGCACAGCGCCTGAAGGATCACGCCCGGCAGCCGCAACCAGGCGAGATGCTCGACCATGGCAGGCGCTCCGATCCAGCCCAGATCGCGCACCATGCGCTCGATCATTAACCCGGTGCGCCCCAACCAGAACATGGTGATGCCGGGATGCCCGACGTAGATAGTATCTGCCCAGCGACCGGCAGAGAGCGCAGCATCGAATCGTTCGGTGAACCGAATCCAGTGGTACGCTTCGTCGGTCGTTAGAAAATCGGCAAGCCCGAACGCGCGCGGCGCGAGCATGAGCGTGCCAAGTATCAGGGCAGTCAGCAGTGTTCTGCCGATCGTTAGCGCGCTTTGTGGCGCCAGGAATACGCTCGCGCCGCGCGCAGGGTTTCGTTCGACTCGCTGCATGCTTCTTCCTTGCCAGGCGTATGTCCATCGATGATTGTAGCAGAGATGGACGCCAGGCGCATGCTACGACATACCGGCGTAAGGTACTGTCCAACATCAGGACTCATGGCGCGTTGCGCAGATACGTTGCGAAACGGTATAATTCTTTCAATGGAAATGACAATTCATTCATCTGATACGGGTGACGACCATCAGGTCTGGATGCTGAGCATCCCCGAAATGATGCTGGAGAGGCGACGTTATGCCCGTCCAGTCAAGGCAGGAGAAAAGTCATGATAGAGCCGTCCCCTTCGCTGCCCGTTGTACTGACCCAGTCACAGGCAGCGTTGTCCGATATGCACAAGGGCGTCCAGCGCCGCGCCGCGCTTCAGGCGATCATGCGTCAGCTCAGCAAGTCGTTGACGGTGCTCGCCAGTGCCGCCGATATGATCGTGCAGGGGCGAACAGATGGCATTGCGTCGCAGTCGTTCCTGTTCTGGCTGCAACCCAATGCGCGTCAGGCGGAAGACGCCTTACATCGTCTGCGCGAATATCGATTGACCGGATCGCCTGCGGCGACGGAACTCATTCAGTGTCTCACGGTGCTGGTGCTGGCAGCCGATATGATCGTCCAGGGGCAACTGCGCGGCGATGCCTCACTCGAGACGTATGATCTTCTCCACCGCAACGCTGATCGGGCGATCAAAAGCCTGGAGGAACTGAAGAAGGAAGTGCTGTGGTAGGTGCGCTGTTGTGGGAACATGGCGCGGCGGCGCCGACTCCCGTCGTCCGCTTGTCACGCGCCGTCGGACTCTATGAGGTGATGCCGATTGGGATGGTCAAGTCGCGCCCCAGGAGGACCAGTCGATCATCGTCATGGGCAAGCGGTTCGAGAACCGATTGGCAACGCCACAGGGTGCGCGTGATACCCTCCTGATGCTCCGGCGATGGTGCAGGCGCCGGGACGATGTGCTCGATCAGACCATCAGCGCAGCGATAGCGACGGCAGACCTGCAATATGGGCATTTCCGCCAGGCGATCCTGCACGTGACGGCGAGCATAGCGAGCGAACCGACGACCTCACGCGCATAGCGCAGCATCACAAGATTGAGCCAACCGACGCGGACACCTTCCTGCTATGGGTTATGCCGATTGCAGGGAGCCGCGCGTCCGTCAGGAATGCGTCCCCGGTAACAAATGGTCCATTGCCGTGACAAGGGCGTAGGCGCGGGTGACACCGATCCGGCAGATCGAACCGCCGAATCCGACGACCGCCACAACTGATCGGCGTTCACCAGCGTGGTCGCGCTCCAGATTAAGGGTGAAACCCACGCCACTCGTTGAGCGGAACTCTCTACGCTCCCTCAAAAATGACCGTCCCTGATCGTTGCAGCAACGCTGCCAGATACTCTTCCCCAACGATTCGGAGTTGAGACGCCAGATCGCGGTACATGCCGACGAGCCATTCGACGGCAGCGTCGTCTTCGAGCCAGGCGATCTCGTCGGAAACGGCGGGCGGGCGGGCAAGGCAGGGCGCAGCCGCGCCGGTTTTGCGCAATTGACCTCCTGAACGAATTGCAGTTAGTCTCTCAATCGTCGAGGCGTTTGCAGATCGATAGTTCTGAGCGCCCCTGAACGGTACGTCAGCGCATCAACCATCGTTTCACCGATCCCCATGCCGCAACTGCCAGGGCGCGCCGCGCGCGATCTCCGATAGATGATTGATTGTGTGCTGAAACGGCGTGATAACCAATGCGCGCTCGTCGATAGCGGTGCGCAGAAAGGCATCATTCACACTCATTTCGTATAGGTGACGCTCTTCGGCAGCCATGGCGAGCGGATCGATCAGCATAAAGCGCGACAGATACGTTTCTGCTGCGGCAAAGGTTCCGCTACCGAACTGCGAAACAATGTGCTCGCGCGGTTGCGGTTCAAGAGCGACGACGCGATGCGCCGCCTGTGGCCCGCTGTTATAACGTATCATCGTGTGCGTCCCTGTCTCACGGGTCAACCAGTCGACGAAGGTTCCTTTGCCGGTGTCGCCAGCAGGCGATTGAACATCCAGGCGGCATCGGCAGGATGAAGCCCCTGCGGAAAGGCGCGCATCACCGCCTCGAGTGTGACCGCACCTGTCTCGAAGCGCAGAATGTTCGCCTGGCGTGATATTCCGGCGGCGTCGGGCAATAGGACATCCTCCACAAGTAAGTAGGAAATGCGCCCGCACTGCCTGACCGCTCAGTTCGCGGCCCAGGGCGCGCAGCGCGTCCGCCTCTGCCGGCGACAGATCGTTGTTGCGCGCATGGCGCGCGATTTTCAGCACCACCCGCGCCGAATCGGCGGTTGAGGAAAACAGATCGCCGGGAAACGGCGGTTATCACGCCGATAGACGCGCTGCCGCGTGGTGATGTGCAGAATGGCGGGCGCTGATTGCAAACGGCGGTGCACCGCGTCGCGCCAGTACTGTAATCGCTGAAAGGCAGCGGTTGCTTCGGCAGCGCGATTGGGAGGCCGGTCGTGATGCAGGATCGCCGCCGCTATGCGCAGACAACGCCAGCGCAATGCTGCGGCGTCGGCGCAGGTTTCATCGCCGAATAGATCGGCTGGATCGGTCGCCTGCTCAATTTGCTGAATTCAGTTCATCGGAGGTCATCTGAGTCTCTCGCTTGTCGATTGATGGCAGCGCTGGTATTGCCTCTCGCAGCCGATGCCTTGAATGTTACAATAACACGAAATCAAGAGGGCGTGTTATGACAGTTTATTCATCGGTGCGGTCTCAGAGCGAGGGAAACAGCAGAGGAGTCATGCGGAGCAATTCGTCGTAATCGGCGACGATCAGGTCGGGATCGGCAGCGCGCAGGTCGTCGGCGGAGTGGGTAGTTGCCAGCGCAATGCAGCGCATCCCGGCGGCGCGCGCTGCGGCAATGCCGGCGAACGAGTCCTCAAAGACCACGCAGCATTCGGCTGGGCGCTCGATGCGCTGCGCCGCTTCGAGGAAGATGTCGGGCGCGGGCTTGCCGCGCGGCACTTCTTCGCCAAGCGTGATGGCGGCAAACCGGTCGGCGATGCCCAGCGCCTCGAGTGTTGGAGCAACATTGTCTCTGGGAGCGGATGTGGCCAGCGCGATGCGCACCTGCCGTTGCTCGAGCAGATCGAGGAAGCGCAGCAGCCCTGGCAGTGGCGTAACGCCTGCCAGCATCTCACGGTAGATCGTTCCGGCTTCGGCGCTGTAGTGCGCTATCTCTTCCGGCGTCAATGTGCGCCCAAAGAGCGCCGGAAAAATATCGCTCTGCCGCATGCCGATCAGTCGGATGGCTTCGAACGGCGGCGGCGGGCGCAGGCCGTGTCGCTCGATGAATATCCGAAACGCTGCGTAGTAGAGCGGCATATTGTTGAGCAGGGTGCCATCCATGTCGAAGATAGCGGCAGTAAAAGGCTGCATATCGGACCTTCCGATCTGGTATTATTGCCATTGATACGCGATAAAGCAGGTCTTCTCATATTATGACTCTCCCGTTTTTTCCCGCAACGTACACGAAGGTCACGAAGGAAGATGCGTGTAAAATCGGTCGCTTTTCCTTTCCTTTGTGCGCTTCGTGACCTTCGTGGTCAGGCTCTATCCCGTTATGGATGGCAGCCATTATTATGCAGTATAGGAGACCTGTCTCGTGTGATGGAGATGCAGAATCATCTACAAGCAACGCTGATCCGAATCCGTGTTGCGCTACAATCGCGCGATGGTATGCGTCGCGCGGTTGATTTTCTGATCGCCGGGGTGCTATTTCGATTGCCTCCGTCCCTTCGCTCCGTCCTCTTTCGAGGCGAGCAATGCGAATGCCCCTTGTGCGGCGCGCACCTTTCGCACTTTCTCGTACTGCACCGGCCATTCTTTCGCTGGTGCCCCGTCTGTCGCTCGCTGCAACGCCATCGGTTCAGTTGGATGTCTCTGCAACAGTATATCCTGCCGGCGTACTCTATCCGATGGATACTCCACATTGCTCCTGAAGAGGCGTTGAGACGAGCGTTTCATCGTCTGCCGGGCGTTGGTTATGTTTCAATGGACCTGTATGCCGCCGATGTCCTGGTGCGCGCGGATGTCGGACGGTTGCCGTTTGACTCCGGCACATTCGACCTTGTGTATTGCAGCCATGTTCTTGAACATATTCCCGATGACCGCGCCGCGATGCAGGAATTGTGGCGCGTGCTTCGACCTGGCGGCATCGCCATCATTCTCACGCCATTGTGGGACAAACCAACATTCGAAGATGCGAGCATCACCGATCCTGTCGAACGGGAACGCCTGTTCGGACAGTTCGATCACGTGCGGTGGTATGGGTTCGACATCGTTGATCGCCTGACGGATTCGGGCTTTGCTGTTCAGACGATGCGCGCCGGTGACATGGCGGATGCTAAAGCGATCGTTCGCTTTGGTTTGGATGAGACCGATGTGTTATTCGTATGCACGAAATCGCACCGATAAGATTCTATTCACATTCTATGCCGCCGCCAGTGCGCGGAGCGCAGACAACGACGCAATCCGTCGTCGAGTAGAGAGAGTGATTCGCTGCGCTCGCAATGAGACCGTTCCCCTGGTTATGCGGATAGGCTGCTGGTATAATGGCGCGACTTCTGCCATTGTCGCGTATCGGCTGGGATTCTTTGCATCGCGCAGCATGATACCAATGACCGGTGACCATCCGGCATGGTCACCCCGAGCAGCGCGAGGGGTCTTGCGCGACCCGCTCCGATTCCGCGCTGCGTTTACCCTGAGCGAAGCGAAGGGCTCGGAATGACCAGCATGCGGCATCGTCAATCGTCATTGGTATGACACGTCCCGCTGCGGGATGCGCCTGATCGACCTACGGACGGTCGATCTCCTCGAGCCGGAGCGAGAGCACGCGGGATGCGCCATCGTCGCCCATAGTAATGCCGTAGATCGTGTCAGCCGCCTCAATGGTGCCGCGATTGTGCGTGACGACGATGAACTGCGTCTTTTCACTCAGTTCGGTGAGCGCATCGCGGAAGCGCCCGATATTTGCCTCATCGAGCGCGGCATCGACCTCATCGAGGACGCAGAACGGCGTTGGGTTCGCCCTGAGAATGGCGAAGAGCAGCGCGGCAGCGGTCAATGCCCGTTCTCCGCCCGACAGCAGCGCCAGGTGTTGTTGCCGTTTCCCCGGTGGGCGAGCGATGATATCAACGCCAAGCGATGCGATGCCTGGCGGTCTGGCGTCATTCTGATCATCGTCGTCGCCGCCATTGTCGTTGATCAACACCAGGCGCGCCTCGCCACCGCCGAATAGTCGGGTGAAACTGCGCTCGAACTCGGCAGCGACAATGCGGAACGTCGTTTCGAAGCGAGTGCGGATGGCGGTGTCCAGTTCGGCAATCAACTCGTTGAGCGTTGCCGAAGCAGCGCGCAGGTCGTGCATCTGACTGCTCAGGAACTCGTAGCGCGCAGCGGCTTCGTCGTACTCTTCGAGCGCCAGCGGGTTGATGACTCCCAGCCGTGCAATGCGCTGTTTCAGTTCGATGATGCGCTGATGCAGCGTGTCCGGGTTGCCGTCCGGCAGCGGTTCGGGATGGGAGCGCGCAGCGGCTTCAATGTCGATGCCGTCGCCGGCGGCGCGCTCCCGCAGGGTTTCCAGGCGATCCCGCGCGCGCTGCGCGTCGATGGTCGCCCGGTTATATGCCGACTCTGCGTCGATCAGGGCGCCGGTCAGGTTCTGGGTGCGCGTCTCGTGCTCCTCACGCTGCTGTTCCAGAACGGTCAACTCCGCTTCGGCGGGATCGATGCGGGCGCGGAGCGCGTCGATCTGTTCCAGAAGCGCCTGATGGCGGGCAGCGCTGTGAGTCAGTTCATGCGTCAGTGTTTCACGTTCATGATACAGGCGCTCGATACGTTCTTCCAGCGCCCGACGCTGATCGTTGCTGCGCGCCAGCGCCTGTGCGCCGGTGTGCAAAACGGCGCGCAGGGCGCGCACCTCGCCCTCGGCATCGGCGCGGCGCGCGCGCAGGACTGCCAGCGCCTCGTCGTCGGCGGCGTCTTCGGCGCGTTGTGCTGCTTCCTGCGCCTGCAACTGATCGACCTGCGCGCGCGCCGCGGCTTCACGCTGCGTTAAGTCTTCATGTTCGGCGATAACCGATCTGCGGCGATCGAGCAGTGCGGTCATTTCTGCGTCGATCTGCTCAATGCGCCGTTGCCGGATGAGGCGTTCCGCATCGGCACGGTCAACAGCGCGCTGCGCCTGTGCAGCAGCGGCGCGTTCCTGGTCGAGGTTGCGCTGCACCTGGCGCTGCTGACGTTCCGCCTCGCGCGCCATCTGTTCAGCGGCGGCATATGCTTCGCTGGCGACCACGTAGTGCGCGTGCGCCTGTTCGACGGCGCGCGTCGCCGCTTCCAGGCGTTCGGGAAGTTCGCGGAGTTCGCGTTCGCGCCGCAGTGTTCCGCTCTCCTTCACCGCTGCGCCGCCGGTGACGGCGCCAGCGGCGCTGACCTGCTCTCCTGCCAGGGTGACCATCGTCCACCCGCCGCCGATACGCGAGAGTTCACGCCGGGCAACCGCCAGCGAGCGAACCACCAGGGTACGACCGAGGAGCATATCGGCGATCGGACGGTAACGCTCATCCACGTCGATCAGGTTGGCGGCGACGCCGAGCACGCCGTCGTCCGGGTCTACCGTCCCATATGCCCGTCCGCCATTGCTGCCACGCGCACGGATGGTATCGAGCGGGAGGAATGTTGCGCGCCCTTCGCCGCTCCGTTTGAGGGCTTCGATGGCTGCCTCGGCATCTTCCCAATGATCGACGACGATGTTCTGAAGGCGCGAACCAAGCGCCACTTCGATTGCGGTCTCAAGTTCCGCCGGAACGCGCAGCAGGGTTGCGACGAGCGCAAAGCCAGTGCGCCGCTGCGCTTCCGCCCACTGCATCGCTGCACGCACGCCGGCGAACGTTCCGGCGTAACTGTGATGGAGCCGTCGCAGCGTTTCCAGACGCGCTTCCAGGTCCATCTGCCGCCGCCGCGCTGCTTCGAGCGTCTCGGCGGCGGCGGCGCGCTGGCGGCGACGGTGTTCGACATCACCGCGTGCCTGTTCGGCGCGGAGAGCGGCATCAGCCAGCTCGCGCTCCAGCGCCGCGACCTGCGCCTCAGCCTGCGCGCTTTCGTGGCGGCGAGCGGCCAGCGTCTCCTGAGCGGCAGCCAGGGACTCTTCGGCGACGGCGCGTTCACGGATCAGGTGTTCGTATTGATCGGCAATCTGCACCATCTGACGTTGCACCACTCCAAGCGCTGCGCGGATCTCCATCAGCGTGTGGTGCGCTTCATCGAGCGTCTGGCGCAACAGAGCGCGATTGGCGAGCCGTTCGGCGCGACGCGACTCATGGGCGCTGTACTCCTGCTGGATCTGTGCCAGACGTTGTTCGGCGCCGGCAAGGTGTGCGGCAGCGGCTTCCTGATCCGCCTGTTGTGCAGTGCGCTGATGGTCGAGGTCGCGCAATGCGTGTTCCTGATCCTCGATCTGGCGTGTCAGCGCGGTGAGACGCTCCTGACCGACCGCCAGCGTCCGTTGCACTGTCTCAGCATCAGTGTGGAGGGCGCTGCTTTCGGCGTGCAGCGCGCCGATGCGGTGGCGAAGAGCATGAATATGATCGCGGGTGTGCCGGAGCGTAGCGGAGGCAGCGGCGATCTCCGCCTGGCGTGCTGCAAGCGTGGACTCCAGCGCCTGAACCGACCGTTCGGCGGCAGCGCAATCCGTCCGTGCAATATTCCACAAATGAGCATAATATTGCTCGAGCAACGTATGCAATTCGGCGGTCAGGTCGCGGTGGGAGCGGGCAAGCGCCGCCTGGCGCTTCAGCGAACGGAGGCGAGGTTCGAGTTCGGTCAGAATATCGGCGCAGCGCGCGACATTGGCGCCCGTCTCGCGCAGGCGCCGTTCCGCATCGGTGCGGCGTTGCTCATAGACGCTGATCGCCGCTGCGTCCTCGAAGAGACGACGGCGCTCCAGGGGGTGCAGATTGAGCGCCGCATCGACGAGTCCCTGATTAATGATCGCATACGCGCCGCTGATCGGCGCTGCGACTTCCTGTACATCGCGCAGCCGGACACGTTGGCGATTGATGAAATACTCGTTCTCGCCAGAGCGCGTCGCGCGGCGGGTAATGGTCACTTCGCTGTACGGCGCGGGCAACAGGCGATCACGATTATCGATGGTCAGCGAGACTTCAGCGAAGCCAGCGGGCGCGCGCCGTCCGCCGCCGCTGAAGATCAGGTCTTCGGTGCGTTTGCAGCGGAGTGTGCCGGGGTGCTGCTCGCCGAGCGCCCAGCGGATGGCATCGACGAGGTTCGATTTCCCGCTGCCGTTGGGACCAACCACCGCCGTCACACCGGGCTGAAACTCGAACAGCGTATGCCCGGCGAATGTTTTGAACCCCTGGATTTCGAGACGACGCAGATACATAGGTTTCGGTGCAATCGCAAAATTGGCGTGATATTATATCATCATGGCTCTTGACAATCCGTTCATCTTGACAGAAGATGTACCCGCAGAGTAATATAGCATGTACTCAATCACACGTTAGCGCATGTTTGAGCCCGTAGCCACAGCCCGGCAGAGGGCTGTAGCATGCTGCACCTTTACAACTGAGCAGGAGGACGTTGTGCAATGGCTCGTATGGGCCTTGCCTGCGCTGGTCATCGGACTTGCAATCGGCGCAGGCATCGGCATTCTTATCTACAAAAACAGTGTTCAGAGCCAGATACGGCAGATCGAGGCGGAAGCCCGATTGCAACTGGAGGCGACGCGATCTGAGCAGAAAGATCTCATTCTGCGCGCAACTGATGAGGCGCTCCGGCTCCGCACCGAAGCCGAGGCGCAGATCCGCGAAGCGCGCGCGGCGCTGGCAAAGCAGGAAGAACGGTTGCAACGAAAGGAGGAGAACCTCGACCGCAAAATCGAGGGGCTTGAGCGACGCGAACGGCAGCTTCAGCAACGTGAGCGTCAGATGGAGCAACTCCACCAGGAAGCCGAACATCTGCGGCAGCAACAGCGCGCGGAGCTTGAGCGCATTTCCGCATTGAGCCAGGAAGAAGCCCGCGCCATCATTCTGAAGCGCGTTGAAGACGAGACGCGCGACGAAGCGGCGCGTCGCATTCGTGAAATTGAAAAGACGATGCACGAAGAGGCGGACAAACTGGCGCGGAAAGTGATCAGCATGGCCATTCAGCGGTGCGCTTCGGACTATGTAGCCGAAGTGACCGTTTCGACCGTGGCGCTCCCGAGCGAGGAGTTGAAGGGGCGCATCATCGGGCGCGAAGGGCGAAACATTCGCGCATTCGAGCAATTAACCGGGGTTGATATTATTGTCGATGATACCCCGGAAGCGGTCACGCTGTCGTGCCACGATCCAGTGCGGCGGGAAGTGGCGCGCCTGGCGCTGATCAAGTTACTCAAGGATGGGCGCATCCATCCGACGCGCATTGAAGAGGTCGTCCATAAAACGCAGCAGGAAGTCGATCAGGTTATGCGCGAAGAGGGCGAGCGAGTCGCCTACGAAGCGAATGTCCAGGGTCTGCACCCTGATCTGATCAAACTGCTGGGGCGCCTGAAATATCGGACGAGTTACGGGCAGAACGTACTCCAGCACTCGCTGGAGTGCGCGCTGCTTGCGGCGCATATTGCTGCTGAGATCGGTGCAAACATCAATGTGGCGAAAACTGCTGCGTTGCTGCACGACATCGGGAAGGCAGTCGACCATGAGGTGCAGGGACCGCACGCATTGATCGGAGCTGAGATTGCGCGTCGCCTTGGGAAATCACCGGCAATCGTTCACGCGATTGCCGCTCATCATAACGATGAAGAACCGCAAACCGTCGAAGCCTGGCTGGTTCAGGCTGTTGACGCCATCTCCGGCGGGCGCCCCGGAGCGCGCCGCGAGACGCTCGACCTCTACATCAAGCGCCTCGAAGCGCTTGAAACAGTGGCGACGTCCTTTTCTGGCGTTCAACGCGCCTTTGCTGTTCAAGCCGGACGCGAAGTGCGGGTGATGGTGCAACCCGACGCTATCGATGATCTTGGCAGTATTCATCTTGCCCGTGATGTTGCCAAAAAGATCGAAGAGAGTTTGCAGTATCCGGGACAGATCAAGGTGACGGTCATCCGCGAGACGCGCGCAGTGGACTATGCGCGCTGATCGGAACAGTATAAGGCGTCGAAACGCCTTACGGCAGGAGCGGCCCCGATTGCCGACCTTGTCGCACGGTCTCTCCGTCTGCTGGCGCGAGGCGTGCGCCTCGCGCGGCAATGATCCTGGCGCTGTTAGTGCAATCTACCAGCCGGCGCATCGGGCCGGCGCCCAACCCATTCGGAGGAGGCACGTATGGCAAGCAATCTTTCGCACTCCACACCCGCCACTCGCGCTGTCGGCGCACATAGCGCCGATGTGGTCGAGCGACAAAGCGCTGAGGTCTTGAAGGTTTCGACACGCTCGCGTCCAAGCGCCGTCGCCGGCGCGATTGCCGGTGTTATTCGCGATAGTGGCGTGGCGGAGGTGCAGTCGATTGGGGCAGGTGCGACCAATCAGACGATCAAAGCGGTGGCGATTGCGCGTAGTTATCTCAGTGAAGAAGGTATTGACATTGTTTGCACTCCTTCGTTCATTGACGTCGCCATCGATGATGAAGAGCGCACAGCGATCCGCCTGCTGGTTGAACGACGATAGGGGGAAGAATTGGCCGGTGGAGGGCGGTCGCGCGATACGAACGACCGCCCTGTTGTTTTTATCAATGGTTGCAATATTCAACGTCGCTACGACGACGCACCACGCCGTGCCAGGCGTTCTTGTGGTAGCAATGCGTGGTAGATAAAGGCATGCAACGGCGTTGGCACGCCAACCGCTGCTCCCAGACGTACAACGGCGCCGTTCTGCGCCTCGAGTTCTGATGGACGTCCCGCCATGATGTCGCGTTGCATAGACGCGGTCGTCTCGTAGGGCAGGGCGTCGAGTTGTGCCAGCGCAGCAGCGACAGCGCTCTCGTCCAGGGCGATGCCGCGCGCCTGCGCAACCGCGACGATTTCACGCATGCCCTGGATGAAGAGCGGGCGCGTTTCTGGAAGTTCGCGCAATAATCCCATTGGCGCTCTTGTGACCGCTCCCAATCCGCTGGTGGTCGCCCCAAACACAAATTTGCGCCAGACTTCTCCGTCGATGTCAGCCGGGATTGTCGCGCGCACCCCGGCGCGCTCCAGCCAGTCGCGCAGCGCTTCGACACGCGCGGTGCGGCGATTGTCGCGTTCGCCGAAGATGATGAGCGGGTTGATCCCGGAGTGCCGCACTGCCCCCGGTGCGATGCGTGCGACGAAAATGTAGCAGATGCCGTTCAGGGCGTGCGACTCTCCCAACGCCTGCGCCAGTTGGTCTGAGGCTTCGACGCCGTTGAGTAATGGGACAACGCCGGTTTCTGGTCCGATGAGCGGACGTATCTGCTCAATTGCTTCGCCGAGTTGCCGGGTTTTGGTTGCCACCAGCACCATATCGACCGGTCCCACGGTTGAAGGGTCATCGGTTGCCTGCACCGGGGTGATCCAGGCATCGCCGACAATGCTTTCGATCTGGAGACCACGTTCGCGCAGCACCGCCAGGTTGTCGCCACGCGCGATGAAGGTCACATCGGCGCCGGCCTGCGCCAACCGCCCGCCGAAATATCCGCCGACTCCGCCAGCACCAACGATTGCAATGCGCATAGTGTGCTCCTTGGTCGCCGAGAACTGAGAACCAGGAATCTTGAGATTGGACAACGTCTCTGTCAGCAAGAACCCTTCGGCGACGGTTTCACGGTGACGACCTTGAGGGTCGGCGACGTGCAACCTTCAACCTTCAAACCTTTCTCGTTTCGCGCTTCTTGCCACGTGCCGTTCGCCCTCCTGCAATGCACGTTCCAGAAGCGCCTGCATTCGGGTGTAGTGCGATCCCTGCCAGTAGATCTTGCCGCACGCCGTGCAGCGGCGGAATGTGTCGAAATACTGACGGGTCTTTGGTTCGAGCAGATGATCGATTTCCGCTTTGCTGACCGGCGTCGTCAGGCTGTTGCACCGCATGCAGCGCTGAAAAACTGTCGGCGCTGGCGTCAGGTTGAAACGGCGCATCACTTCAACAATCTGGCGCAACGGGATAACTTCGCGCACGAATGCGCCATGTATCACGATGCTGCGTTTGAGCAATCCCAGGTCGCGGGTCAGCAAAATGCGCCGTTCTTCGTGTGCCAATCGCGCCAGTTCCGCGTCGTGCGCATCGTTCCGGTAGAGACAGTCGTAGCCGAGCATACGCAGGTAGGCGGCCAGTCGCCCCAGGTGGGTATCGAGCACGAAGCGTCTATCGTCCAGCGGCGGGCGCAGGGGGATGGGGGTCTCCGGCGCCGACGCTATCGGGAAGACTTCGATTGCGACGCCGGGTTGCACCAATGTATCGAAATCGACCGGACGACCGTCGATGAGTAATGCGCCGATCTCAGGATGTGGCACGCCACAGGTTTCGATCAGGTTCTTGACCGTTTCGCGCCCACGACACGGACGCACAAACCATGTGTCGCGCACGTGGAGCGGCAGAAAGTCGTTCAGATCGCCATACACGCGGATCAGCGCCTGATCCGGTTGCAGCGCCATAATCGGTTTCATGGCGTGGATGTTGCGTGTGTTCGTTTCCACCAGAGTGCCATGAGAATCATTGCCAGACCAACGACCTGCGCGATACGCACGCCGCCAGCAGTGACCAGCGAGTCGACGCGCAGTGCTTCCAGCAGGAGCAACGCACTGCCCTGCACTGCCAGATAGGTCATTGCCAATGTTCCCGGTTGCGGGGAGCGACGAGCGACCCATGTCAGCACTCCCCAGGTCGCCAGCGCTGCCAGAAGATAGTAGAGCGCAACCGGATGCCGCAGCGTGCCGAACAGCGGCACAGCCCACGGCAGGTCTGTGGGTGCGCCGAGGGCGTCGCCGTTGAGCAACAATCCCAGCGATGCAATCGCCTGCGCCAGGGGAAGCGCCAGCACAGCGGCATCTGCCAGTGGTGCAGTGGCATCGTCTATGTGTCGCAACCGCAGATACGCATACCCGGCGAGCGTGCCGCCGATCAGTGCGCCGGGCCATGCCAGGTCTCCCAGGCGAAGCGCCAGAAATAGCCCCGGTGATTGGCTGTACATATCCCAGTTGAACAAACCATACCACAATCGCGCACCAATTGCGGCGCCTGCCAGGGCGAACGGCGCGCAACGACCGGCGCGCTGCTCAAGCGCCTCGCCGCCGCGCTGACGCGCCACTCGTTCGAATCGTGCGTGCCCGACGAAGATGGCGATCACCAGGAGCAACGCACCGCTGCCAAGATTCAGCGGACCGAGTTCGATGATCGGATGCATGCTATGGCGTTTCGGCAATCAGTTGTTCGATTGTTCCTTCAATCATACCACGCGACATTGGTCCGCGGTAGACGGCGCGGATCATTCCTCGCCGATCAACGAAGAAACTGGAGGGGAGCATCCGCACCTGATAGGCGGCGCCAACGCGGGCATCGCTGTCGAGCAACGCTGGAAACGTCAACTGCTGATCATGCATATACTGTACAACAGTGGCAACGTCTTCCTGTTGATTGACTGCCAGCACTATGAAGCCTTGATCGCGGAAGCGCTCATATGCATGCTGAATTGCCGGCATTTCGGCGCGACACGGCGGGCACCATGACGCCCAGAGATTGATCAGCACAACCTGTCCGCGCAGATCGCTGAGCGTAATCTCCGTGCCGTCGATGGCGGTCAGCGTAAATTCAGGCGCCGGATGCCCGATGCGTGGAGCAGGTTGCATAGCCCCCGGTGCGGGGGTGAGAGACGGCGCTGCAATGCCGGAGGTCATGCGCGTCGTCCAAATGAAGACGCTGCCGATCAACAACGTTGCGACTAGAAACAGATCCCAGAGGTTTCGAGAGAATGGCATGGTGCTGCTCCGTTTTGTGGCGCTCTTGCTTGCGTATCGCAGGCATCGCGTGCTACAATACCACGAAGGAGAGCGTCATGATACGCACTTTTTTGCATGTCCGCTCCATCGGTTATCACGATTGATGGTCCTGCCGGTGCTGGAAAGAGCACACTTGGCGAGTTGCTCGCCAGGCGATTGGGTTACCTTTTCTTCGATACGGGGGTCATGTATCGCGCGCTGGCGTGGGCAGTCCTGCACGGCGCCATTGATCCGGAAGATGGCGAAGCGGTCACTGCGCTGGCGCGCGATCTCGATATTCAGGTATTGCCGCCCGGCGATGCAATGGATGGACGACTGTACACCGTGCTGGTCAATGGGGTCGATGTCACCTGGGAGTTGCGGCATCCCGACGTCGAACGGATTGTTTCGATCACGGCGCGTCATCCGGCGGTGCGCACCGTCATGCGGGAGCGGCAGCGCGCCATCGGTAGCCGTGGGCGCGTGGTGATGGTCGGGCGCGACATTGGGAGCATCGTTATGCCAGATGCGCCGCTCAAAATTTACCTGGACGCCTCGATCGACGAACGCGCCCGTCGTCGAACGGATGAGATTCTGCGTCGGGGAGGCGATGCCGATCTCCAGCGCATTCGCAACGACATGATTCGGCGGGATAGCCTGGACCGTTATGTGAGCGCGCCTGCTGCCGACGCATGCACCATTATCAGCGATGGGCTGTCGCCGGAACAAGTGGTCGCGCTTGTCATCGCGCGCATCGCTGACCGGTGCGACGACTCGCAGGAGGCGCGCGCATGATGACCGAGCCAAAACTGCCGATTCCGCTTGAACTTGAACCGGATGAGCAGGTTGTCTTGGTTGGAAAGCGGCACTGGATCGAATTGCTGCAATCGAGCCTGGTATTCCTGGTGATTGCGGTCATCACGGCAGCGATTGCGCTGTTCCGCGCAGCCGGAGGCGCGCTGTTGATCATGCGCGAAGGAGTGACCCGTCCCTTGACCGATCCGATCAACATCGCGCTCTTCACCTTGTTGCTGGTCCTGGTGGCGCTCTGGGCGCGCGGCGAGGCGAAGAAGCAACGGCGCAAGGATACCCCGTGGCGCAACCCGGACGTGTTGTACCTCCTGGCGATCTTTGCGCTCGGGGCGGCGATCTGGTTCCGTCTCAGCGGCGGCGAACTGATCGTCATCGACCCGACCTACTCGCGCGCCGGCGATGCGATCAACATTGTGTTGAGCGTCACGACCCTGTTGATGCTGGCAGCGGTGGCGTACCTCTACAACGACTGGCGCAATGATGTGCTAATCGTCACAAACAGGCGCGTCATTTATGATGAAGAAACAATGTTCATCCGCCATGTGCGGCAGCAGATTCTGATCGACGACATTCAACAGGTCAATGTGCGCGCCGACACGTATCAGGCGACGTTGTTCGGGTATGGCAAAATCATTATTCGTTCGTTCAGCCCGCGCACGTTGGAGTTCGACTTCGCCGCAAGGCCGCGTGAGATCGAAAAAGCGATCATGGATCAGGTGCGTAACCTGCGGCGCCGCCAGGAACCCGATCTGCTGCGCACTCTGATCGAGGATCAGGTGTACGGGAACAAGCCACAACAGCAGTCGGCGCCGTCGGTTCAGGTGCGCGCCCAACGCTTCCCTCTTCCCGCACTCTACCCGCCTAATCCCGAAATCTTTCCCGATCGCATCGTCTGGCGTCCATCCTGGGTGTATGTGCTGATTCGGTTGCTTCGTCCTCTGGGCGGCTTCGCCATAACTATGGTGGTGCTCGCTCTGCTGGTGCAGTTCAGTCTGATCGATGGCGTGACCGTCACCCTGCTCGTTTTTGCGGCGCTCCTGTTTTTCGGCGTCTGGGGGTGGTGGATCCGTGAGGCGCTGATCCACGACAACTACATCCTGACCCGCACCGACATTATTGACATTGATCGGCGCCCGCTGGGACCTGAGAATACGCGGCGCGCGCAACTCTCCGCCATTCAGAATATCTCGTTCGATGTCAGTTTTGTTGAACGCCTCCTGGGGCTTGGGACCGTCGTGGTCGAGACCGGCGGCGCGGCCGGCGGGAAGTTCACCTTCGATCACGTGCCGGACCCGCGGGGCGTTCAGGCGACGATCAACGATTATCTGACCGATTTTCGCAAGCACGAGAAAGAACGTCAGTTGCGCGATTCGTTGGCGCTGCTCAAACAGTACGATCAACTCCAGCGTGAGCACGGCGAAAAAATGGATCGTGCCAGTTTCGAGAAGGCGGTTGAGGAATTGGTCGGACGTTCGCTCTCCAGAAATTCGTCTGACCCCTATGGCTCAACCTCACCCAATGGCGCAGTCTATACCGAGGTCGAGACGCATATGCGGCGAATGGCGCGTCAGGCGCGGCGGCGCGCCACGATTCGCGCACTGCGCGAACGAATGCGTCGCCGTAGCCACGAACAACCCTCATAATTGCTCCAAAAGGATGCATAATGCTGTATATGCGCGTTGCTACGGTTGCTCTGATCTATGCGTTGCTGACCATTCCGGTCGCTGCGCAGGAACAGGGTTTCGGATTGACGCTGACGCTGCGACCGGGGTATGGGGGGGCATATCGCCTGGGCGAATGGTTCCCGGTGATCGTGGAGGTCGCCAACGACGGGCGCGATCTGCGTGGTATGCTGGAGTGGAGTTTTCCAGGATCGCCAGGGCAACCGGTGTTTCGGCACGAGATCGATCTGCCGCGCGGGTCGCGCAAGCGCGTGACGCTCGATGTGTTTGCTCAGGGGTTCGCGCGCAACGGGCAGGTCCGTCTGATCGAAAACGGGAATGTCGTGCTTGAGCAGATCATCGGCATCGATGCGGTCGAGATCGATCGCTTCCTGGTGCTGGTGGTCGGCTCCGATCCAACCCTGCTGACCAGCCTCAGCGCGATGTCGGTGAGCGGCACAAGTGGGACTGTGGTGCGTCATGTGTCTCCCGACGATCTTCCCTCCCAACCGCTTGTGCTGCGCGGCGTCAATGCCATTTTTATCCATGATGTCGATACCGCTGCGCTTTCGATGGATCAACGCGCCGCGCTCCGCGATTGGGTCCATCTTGGGGGGCAACTCGTCGTCGGCGGCGGGATCAATGGCGAGCGCGCCGCAGCCGGTCTTGCCGATATGCTGCCGGTCGAGACGACGCGCACGCTCGATCAGGGTGATCTGTCGCTGCTCGAACAACTCACCGGCGCTCCTCCGGCGCCGGCGACCGGACCTGTGCTGGCGGTGCGTCCGCGTTCGGGTGCGGAAGCGCTGCCGGTTGATGCGCCGCTGATCTATCGCAGCCGTCTCGGTAGCGGCGTTGTGGTGTTCAGCGCTTTCGACCTGGGGCTGCTGCGCGGTTGGTCGGCGGAGCCGCGGCTCTGGTCGCGGGTGCTCCAACCGGTGCCGCTCTTCATTCCAGGGTTCGATGCGCGGGTGAATCAGATCAGTATGATGCAGGATGCGCTTCGATTGCCGGCGATTCAGTTGCCGTCCGCAACGATGCTGGCAGTGTTCCTGATGGTGTACATCCTGGCAGCGGGACCGGTGAATTATCTGGCGCTGCGCCGGTTGCGTCGCCTCGAATGGGCATGGGTGACCATTCCGCTGACCGTGGCGGTGTTTACGGTCGGTGTGTTTCTGGCCGGTTTCGGGCTGCGCGGCGGGCAGGCGCAACTCCTTCAGGTGGCGATTGTGCAGGGATCGGAGGGCGAACCGCGTGGTGTGGCAACGGCGTATCTGGCGCTGTTTTCGCCGATTCGGGGCAGTTATACGCTGCGCTTCCCCGCCAATCATCTGGTGAGTGAAACACGAGGCTTCGATGACTTTACTGCCCGTCCGGTCCTGGCAACCAGCGATGACACCGGGGTGACGGTGCCTGATCTGTTGGTCGATGTCGCATCGGTACGCACGCTCGTTGCTGAGGGACCGACAATGCCTCCTGTTCAGGTGCAGAGTATGGTTCGGTTGGACGGCGCCGATCCGCAGGGGGAGGTGCGCAATGTCGGTTCGGTGACGCTCGAACAGGCGATTGTGGTTCATCAAGGAAGATATCTGGAACTTGGCACGCTAGCGCCCGGTGCACGCGCTGCCTTCGATTTTAACGGACCACGCGGCAGTTTTCCGTTTGGGGTGGCTATCGGCGACGATCGGGTCTTCAATCGGCGCCAGATTCTGTTTCGCCTCTTCAACTCGTCGTCTCGCATTGCGCCACTTTCGGGACGATCACCGCTGGATGAAGAAGGGATCTATGTGCTTGGATGGGGCGCATCGTCGACGCTGCCGGTCGAGATGAACGGACGGACGGCAGCGCAGGAGGGGTTGACCCTGTTCGTCATCCGTCTGCGCACGACATAACGGTCGCGGCATGGCCTCACTCGTCGACAGTGTGCGTGCAATGCTCCGCCGCTATCGGATGATTATGCCCGGCGCACCGGTGGTCGTTGCGGTCTCCGGCGGACCGGACTCGCTCTGCCTGCTGGATGCGCTTGTCCATCTGCGCGACGATCTTGCATGTGATCTGCACGTGGTTCACCTCGATCACCGGTTGCGCGGCGCGGAAGCGGCGGCGGAGGCGGCGTTCGTGGCGGAAACGGCGGCATGCCTGAACCTGCCCTGTACGGTCGAAGCAGTCGATGTACGGGCGCTGGCGCTGGAGCGCAATCTCAACCTGCACGCTGCGGGGCGTCTGGCGCGCTACCGGTTGCTGGCGCGCGTGGCGCTGACGATTGGCGCGCAGGCGGTTGCAACGGCGCACCACGCCGATGATCAGGCGGAAACAGTGCTGCTGCACCTGGTGCGTGGCGCGGGAGTCGCAGGTCTGCGCGGCATGCGCCCGGTCGTTGCATGGGAAGAGTGGCGCACTTTTGCGGGCGACCCATCGCTGCAAGCGGATCATCTGCGCCCACGTCTCATCCGTCCGCTCCTGGACGTGCCGCGCGCCAGGATCGAGGCGTACTGCACCGAACGCGGTCTCACGCCGCGCCGCGACCCCTCGAATGCTGATCGCCGCTATCTGCGGACGCGCATTCGACAGGATGTGCTTCCGGTGCTGACGGCATTGAACCCGCAGATTGCAACGGCGCTGGGACGAACAGCGGCGGATTGCGCCGAAGTCGCCGATTTTCTTGAGCAGGAACTGGATAGGGCGTGGCTGACGCTGGTTGTTGCGCGGGCGAACCGCATCGTGTTCGATGGTCGCCGCTGGCGCGACCTGCCTCCGGCGCTTCAGCACGCGGCGTTGCGTCGCGCGTATGCGCTGCTTGGCGGCAGCGACACGCTCGGACGCGACGATGTGGTGCGCGCCTGCGACGCGGTCGGACGCGGCGTGGGGAAGCGGATCGAACTGCCCGGCGGCGTTGCGCTGGTGACCGATTACGATGGCGGATTTGCGCTCATGCGCGGCGACGCGCCGCCGGGGGATGGGGTCCGTCTTCCGGTGGCGGAAATGACCCTGACGGTTCCCGGTTGCGTCGAACTGAGCGATGGGCGCGCGCTCTGCGCCGATTATTGCCCGGCGGCCATGCCGACAAGCCGCTGGGATGTCTTTCTTAACGCCACAGTCTGCCCCTCGCCGCTCACGGTGCGCTGGCGGCGCCCCGGCGACCGGATGCGTCTGGAGGGAGGACGTGGTTCCCGCCGCTTGCAGGATATCATGGTCGATGCGCGCGTGCCGCGTCTGTGGCGCAGCACATGGCCGATTGTCGTTTCTGGCGAACAGATTGTCTGGGTTCCCGGCGTGGGTGTGGCGGAGGGGATGCACGCCATGATCGGGCAACCGGCGCTTCATCTATGGATCGAAGGGATGACCGGCGTGGACGTAGCGATGGGCATTGAAAGGGAGCATTCCATGCACGATGATATGGCAAAAATCCTGATCACAGCCGGGCAGATTCAGGAGCGGGTGCGCGCATTGGGTGCGCAGATCACGGCAGACTATCGCCCGCTCGGCGATCTGTTGCTGGTGGGAGTGTTGAAAGGGTGCGCGATGTTTATGGTCGATCTGGCGCGCGCCATCGATATGCCGCTGGCGATGGACTTTATCGCCACCTCGAGTTATGGCAAAACGACCGAGTCGAGCGGCGTGGTGCGCATGCTGAAAGACCTGGATACGGATATTGCCGGACGACACGTCGTGATCGTCGAAGACATCATCGACAGCGGGCTGACGCTGGCATATCTGCGCGGGCATCTGCTGCGGCGCAATCCGGCAAGTCTGCGTATCTGCGCGCTGCTCAACAAACCGTCGCGCCGTCGCGCCGACATTCCGATCGACTACCTGGGGTTCGATATTCCCAATGAGTTCGTCGTCGGCTATGGTCTTGATTTTGACGAAAAGTACCGCAACCTGCCCTATATCGGTGTGCTGCACGAGCGCATCTACCATTCGACGGCGTAACCGTATCGCAAGGAGGCGAACCTATGACCCACCCAACCCCGCAAACGATGGGACAACAATTCGGCAGGCGCTCCTGGGCGGAACCGTGGAAGATCAAGATGGTTGAGCCATTGCGGGTTACCACCCGTGAGGAGCGTGAACGCGCGCTGGCGGAAGCCGGGTACAATACCTTTCTTCTGCGCTCTGAGGATGTCTATATCGATCTGTTGACCGATAGCGGCACGAACGCCATGAGCGACCGTCAGTGGGCTGCGATCATGCTTGGCGATGAGGCGTATGCTGGCAGCCGCAACTTCTATCGGCTCGAAGCGACGATCCAGCAGTACTACGGCTATCGCTACGTTGTGCCGACCCATCAGGGGCGCGGCGCCGAGCACCTGATCAGCCGCGCCGCTATCCGCCCCGGGCAGTATGTTCCCGGCAATATGTACTTCACCACCACTCGCCTGCACCAGGAACTGGCCGGCGGCATTTTTGTCGATGTCATCATCGATGAAGCGCACGATCCACAATCACTGCACCCGTTCAAGGGGAATGTCGATCTGGACAAATTGGAAGCGCTGATCCGACGTGAAGGCGCGCAGAATATCGCGTATGTGAGCCTGGCGGGCACCGTCAATATGGCGGGCGGGCAGCCGGTGAGCATGGCGAATGTGCGCGCGGTGCGCAGCCTGTGCGACCGGTATGGCGTGCGCATCTTTCTCGACGCGACGCGTATGATCGAAAATGCCTTCTTCATCCAGGAGCGTGAAGAAGGGTATGCGAACCGATCAATTGCCGAAATCCTGAAAGAGTTTTGCTCTTACACCGACGGCGCCTGGATGAGCGCCAAGAAGGATGCCTTGGTCAATATCGGCGGATGGCTGGCAGTTAACGACGCCGAATTGTTCGACGAACTGCGCAACCTGGTGGTGGTGTACGAAGGGTTGCACACCTACGGCGGGCTGGCAGGGCGCGACATGGAAGCAATGGCAGTCGGCATCGAGGAGTCGGTGCAGGATGACTACATACGCGCGCGGATCGGGCAGGTGCGCTACCTGGGAGAACTGCTAACTGATTGGGATATTCCGATTGTCCAACCGGTCGGCGGGCATGCGATTTTCCTGGATGCGCGCCGCTTCTACCCGCATATTCCGCAGCGCGAATTTCCGGCGCAGACGCTGGCGGCTGAATTATATCTCGACTCAGGCATTCGTTCGATGGAGCGCGGGATTGCCAGCGCCGGACGCGATCCGAAGACCGGTGATCACTACTATCCGAAACTCGAACTCACACGGCTGACCATTCCACGGCGTGTCTATACCCAGGCGCATATGGACGTGGTTGCGGAAGCGGTGAAAGCCGTCTACGACGCGCGCGCTCAGACCCGCGGACTGCGCATGGTGTACGAACCGAAGTACCTGCGCTTCTTTCAGGCGCGGTTCGAGCGATTGGCGTGACGATGCCCGGCCATACTCCGCCTGCCTGTTGTGGGCTTTATATTCCTCGCTGTGCTCACGCGCCCGGCAGGTGCGGCTGCGGACTGTGAACGGAGCGCTTGCCCGGGCACGTGAGATCGGAAGAGAATGTATTGCGCCGGAATCATCTCTTGCGACGATCATGGAATTCCTGCCGGGGCATCCGCATCCTGAGATTGGGTCTGCCAGAGGACGCCCGGCGCAACCATGCACAGATCTGCCGGACTTGCAGCGTGTGCAATAATGGATACAATAGCGGCAGTGTGACTCCGTCCCCGATTCGCTGGAGTCATATCAACGGTTCATGCGCTCCTCACACGTCGAACACGATGCCGTGCGCGACGACAGCGACCTCGTGATCGCCGGTCCAGGTTCAGCGATCAACCCTTTCGCTTCCACGTAAGGAAACTCAAGGTGATGGGCGTGTGCCGCATCACCCCCGCGAATCTGCTCTGCAAAGCGCCCCTGGCTGTGGAGTCAAGCCCTGGCTCAGGACGGGCAGACTCTGAGGGACTTCGTTCACATGAGACGAAGGTTCAAAAAATCTGAGCAGCACGACAAGGCGCCGGGATTGTCTGGCGCTGTGAACAGGCGCATCGGTCACGGTGCAGATGCCCCACTCGCAACCACCACACCATGTTTCATGCCAAAAGAGGAGGTTCGTATGCCTACCCTAACCTCACGACACATGCCACTTTTTCTGCTCATGCTCATTGTTGCGCTTACCGCCTGCACTGCGCCGACATCCGCCCCGACCGGCAACAACGCGCCGCGTCAGTGGCGTATTGGAATGTCTCAGGCAAACAACGCCGAGCCGTGGCGCCAGGCGATGAATGACCAGATTGCCGCCGCCGCTGCCCGTTATCCGCACATCCGCATTGAGTTCACCGATGCACGCCAGAACAATGCGCAACAGGTCGCCGATGTCGAGACCTTTCTCCAGCAAGGGATCGACCTGCTGATCATTTCACCCAACGAAGCCACCCCGCTTACGAATATCGTCGCACAAGCGTTTCAGCGCGGCATTCCGGTGATCGTGCTGGATCGCAAGGTGAGGGGCGACCAGTACACTATGTGGATCGGGGCCGACAACCGCCTGATCGGTCGGAAAGCGGGTGAGTATACGGCGCGCTGGTGCCGTGAACAGCAACGATCGCCGTGCAACGTGATCGAACTGCGCGGTCTGGAAGGCTCCACACCGGCGCAGGAACGCGGCGATGGCTTCCGCGAAGGGATTGCTGGCAACCCGGATGTGCGCATCATTGCCAGCCAGAATGCCGATTGGCTGGCCGAGCGCGCCGCACCGCTATCGCGCGCGATGTTGGAAGCCAACCCTGTGGTTGATGTCGTCTATGCCCACAACGATCCTATGGCTATCGCGTCCTTCACCATGGCGCGGGATCTGGGGCGTGACCCGGACTCGATCCTGTTCATCGGCATCGACGCTCTTCCGACGCCCGATGGCGGCATCCAGGCGGTGCGGCAGGGACAACTCGATGTCACCTATGTGTACCCGACCGGTGGGGCGGAAGCTGTCGAGTGGGCGATTCGGATACTGGAGCGAGGCGAAACGCCACCGCGCGAGGTTATTCTTGACACGGAAGAAGTGACCAGGGCGAATGCCGACGCTCTATGGCAAAAATATGGAGGGCGGTAATCATGCGCAGTATTCGGACGGTGTGGTTGACCATTTTGCTCCTCTTTGCGTTGTTGCCCATGCTCGTTGTTGGTGGTGTTCTCTCCTGGATCGGGAGAGACCTGCAAATCCGGCAGGCGCTGAGCATTCAGCATGAGATTGCCGAACGCAGCGAGGCGCTTGTGGTGAACTTTGTCGAAGAGGCGCTTCTGGAGGCGAACATACTGGTGCGCACACCCGCCTTTGTGAATGGATCGCCGGAACAGCAGCGCGCATTGCTGTCGCAGACGCTCTTCGAGCGCAATCTGTTCGACAGCCTCGTCATTGCGGATGCAGCCGGCGTGGAACGGTTGGGCGTCTCGCGTCTTGGCATCGCGCGCCCCGATCAACTGACCAACCGCGCGTCCGATCCTATGTTTGCCGCAGCGGTGAGCACGGAACAACCGACGTTTGGCGAACTGCGGACCCATCCGCTCAACGGCGAATTGTTGTTACCTATCGCACTGCCGTACCGCTTTCCCGGCGCCGCGAGCGTCACGGGCGTCCTGTTTGCCGAGGCGCGTATGAGCCGGGTGATTGAGCAGGTCGTCAACATACCGGTCGGTATGAACGGCGCCGTCACGCTCTTCAATCGGAACGGGCAGGTTATTGCCCACCGTAATCGCGACCTGATCGGGCGAACCGTGGCGCTGCCGGTGACAGACGAACCGCAGACTCTGAGCGGCGCGGCCGGCACGATTGTCCTCATGACCCTGCGCGATGTCGTGACGGGCGACTACATCTTGCGCATTGCCGTCGAACAACCGGTGGATGAGGTCTATCAACCATTTGTTCAAAATCTCCAGATTATCGCAGCACTGGTGGCGCTGACCGCAAGTGCGGCTGTGGTGGGCAGTATGATCGTTGTTCAGACGATCACCCGCCCGATTCTGCGCCTTGCCCATGTGAGCGAAGCGATCAGCGTCGGCGATCTGTCGCAACGGGTTCCAGTCACGAGGCGTGATGAGATCGGACTATTGCAGCAGAACTTCAATCGGATGGCGGAGAATATTCTTGCGCAGCAAACGGCGCTCGCTGCGCGCAACGCCGAACTCGAACAAAGTTTCCAGGCGCAGCGCCGGTTGTTCGAGACGGTGCAGCAACTCTCAACACCGCTGCTGCCGGTGTGGGAAGGAGTGGTGGTGATGCCGATCATCGGGCACGTGGACGCCGAACGCGGTCGGGCAATCCTCGACGCCCTGTTGCACGGGATTGCCGAACGACGCGCGCGGGTCGCTATTCTGGACATTACCGGCATCGCCACTGTTGATACGTCAGTGATCGCCATACTGACGCGCATGATGCAGGCATCTGCGCTGATTGGCGCAACGCCGATGCTGGCGGGCATCTCGGCAGTGACGGCGCACCTGATGGTGCAGGAGGGGGCCGCCGACCTGAAGGTGCAGACGTATCGCACGTTACAGAGCGCAATTATGGCTGCCATTGAAGGAGATCGCCCCTTTCCTTTGCGGGTCTCGAACGGAAGACAGCCACGCACCGGATGAAATGGACAGCGATGTGTCGTCAGGGGTGGGTTTGGGGAGAATGCGACAAGGATTTCTGGCGCGCCAACGCCCGTTTTCCCCGCATCCACCTGTCTCCTTCTCCCGCAAGGTCAAAACGCTGTGAATCGGGTCTGAACCCAACTGTCACGGAGAGCGCGCGAGCGCCATGCCGTCGGCGTTCAGTTCGTTCCTGACACAATCTGACGGATGACGGCGCTCCCCGCTTTTGCGGCGCCAGGAGCGGGGACAAACAAGAAGCGGCTGAGACGAACCCCAGCCGCCAGATGGATACTGAGTTGAATGTTCTGCTACGCCTGTGCAGAGGAGCGCTGCTCAAAGTGAATATAGGGCGCGGAGCGCACCGCCGCGTAGACCATACCCAGGATCATCCCATAGACCATATTCTGGATCAGGAACGAAGGCGCATAGATTTCGAGCAGCAGTGGGTTGACAATCGGCAGGACAATGAAATAGGCAATCAGCCAGATCGCCAGACCGTACACAAAGCCGAACACCACCGGCGCGCCGTAATCGAGCGGCATCTTCCAGACGCGGCAGGAGATTGTGCCATACAGAGCGCCAAAGAACGCCGAGAGCGACAGGTGGATCAGGCTGCCGACGATCACCGGAATGGCGACAAACCCTTCACCGGCGGTCGCACCCAGCCCTAGCACAAATGTCGAAATCAGTTTTGCCGCCTTCCACAGATCGGCGCCCATCGCAATCGCCAGGATCGCACCAACCACCGCCATCGTGACACCGCCAACCAGACCGGCGACTGCACCACCGACTTCGATCTTCGTCAGCAGTGGTGTTGCCGATGCGCGAACAACCTGCGACGCTGCTGAACGACTGACCTGCGATTGCGTGCTCATTGCGCTCCTCCTTGAATGAATGCGCCAGGTTTGTAACTCCTGATAGAAAGACGATACTCTGTTTGGTTGACGGAGAAACGTTGCAAAGGGGTTTATCGTTAATATAGCAGGTTGGGCAAAACCTGTGCATGTCCAGAAGTCGAGATCACGCCTCACCAATGAGAGGAGCGTTCCCCGCCGTTCGGCGGGTTTGTGGTGTGTTTCACGTGTGGGGTGGGGGGAACGGCGCCTTTCTATTCTTGCTTCAGCCCTACGTGCTGCTCACCGCCTTTCTCCAGGACCCACGAAGATGCGGACGACCATCCTGCCACCGATGCGCCTGTGCGGCGCCGGCGTCAGGACAAAAGACTCATGGGTTGGGCGACGTTCTTCGTCTCCTCTCACGCTGAACGTTCGATTCTCGAAGTCCATGCTGCACGAGGGGAGAGGGGGTATGGCGGTGAGGATGGACGAAGAGTGCGATGCGGCAAATACCCCCTCATCCCTGAAAAACACCCCGCTCAAGCGGGGGAGTCGCTGCCATGTCCGAGTTTCTGGCTTCCTGCGTTCAACGTATAATGTGTCGTATGCAATGTGCGACATTCAACATGGCAGCGACATCGCATTGCCACGTCGCTGCCTGCCACCTCTTACCGCTGCCTGCCCTACGCCTTCACCGCTCTGTGCCGCTCGCTACGCTCCTCACGCCGATCAAAGCGCGATGACGAACGCAGAAAACCGTATGCCAACCCCGTCGAAAGCCCATACGTCAGGTTCTGGATCAGAAATGCCGGAGCATAGATTTCGAGCACCAGCGGATTGAGCAGCGGCAGTATGATGAAGTAGGCGATCAACCAGATCGTCAATCCGTACACGAAGCCGAACACCATTGGCGCGCCATAACTGAGCGGCATCTTCCAGATGCGCGTCGTCAGTACGCCAAAACCGATCCCGAACAACGCCGAGAGCGCCAGATGGATCAGGCTGCCAATGACGACCGGACCGGCGAGGAAGCCCGGCGCCGTCGCTGCATCGGGGTTTACCACGAATGTGGAGATTAATTTCGGGGCTTTCCAAAGGTCATCGCCAATGGCGATAGCAAGCGCTGCGCCGATGATTGCCATCATGACCCCACCGATCAGTCCGGCAAGCGCTCCGCTCAGCTCGACCCGCATGCCCGACCGACTTTCAACGACCAATCCGTTCACGCTCGTCTCGATGTTCATGGGATACCTCCTTGTGATCGGCGCATGATGCGATGCGCAACCGTACCGTCTGGATGTGTGCGCGATGTTTCGGAGGCGGTGCGGAGAGAAGAATACAAATCAAATTATAGTAAATGCAGACAAACTATGTCAAGTTTGTTCGAAAAGGTACAAGCGAGGGATGAGAACCAGTGACCGGAAATCGGGAACGGGTCAGGAAGTGGGGAGTGGGGACTCACCTCCCATCTCTCACCTGCCGCCTGCCCACGTGCAATGTGCATCTTCCCGCCTTTGATGGACAACCTTTTGCGTCTTTGTATTTCGCAAAAGCGCAGTACTCGCAGGTCGTAAGCAGGATATAATACTATGGTTGAATCCGAAGCGTGCTGGTTATGAATCGGCGTGAGCAGACGTCGCCGGGGCGCCAGGTGAGGAGGAGCGGAGGGATGCACATTCGCCAGCATCCTTGTGACCCTTAATCGTTCTGGCGACGAATGATCTGAGGAACGCTGCGATGAGACTGTGCGCCGCTCAGATACGACCTGTCATGGGCGATATTGCAAGAAATGCTGCGCGGCATTTTGAAATCGTCGATCTTGCTGTCGCCTGCCACGCCGACCTGGTGTTCTTCCCGGAGCTGTCGCTGACGGGTTATGCGCCCCCGCTTGCAACGTCGCTCGCCAGCAGCGCCGCCGATCCTTGTCTTAACGCATTGCAGCAGCGTAGCGATGCGCATAACATCGTCATTGGCGCAGGTCTGCCGATTGCCGCCGATTCCGGCGTCCAGATCGGTATGGTCTGGTTCGTGCCAGACGCGCCGCGTCGCGTGTACGCAAAGCAACAATTGCACGTCGATGAAATGTCCTGCTTCGTGCCGGGCAGCGAACAGATTATTTTGGAGGTCGCAGGCTGGAGACTGGCGCCGGCTCTATGCTATGAGTCGCTCCAGATGAACCATGCTGATGGCGCAGCTCGTCTGGGCGCAGAGGTTTATCTCGCCAGCGTCGCCAAACCCGCAGGCAATCTGGCGAAAGCGATGCTGCATTATCCCGCAGTCGCTCGCAGGCATGCCATGTACGTCATCATGGCGAACTGTACGGGTCCATGCGACGACTTTGTGAGCGTTGGTCAGTCGGCTGTATGGAATAGCCGTGGGGAGCGGCTCGCGCATATGGGCAGTGACTCGGAGGGGGTGGTGATGCTGGACGTGGACAGCGGAACTGCAAGCGTTCACGAGATTGCCGGTGGGTCAAGAACACGAGAGTAAGGAACTATTCACGGTTGGGGTAAACGATGCCGCCGGTCGCCCAAGACGGCGGTTTGGGGTCCGCCCCTGAAGGAGAAACGGCGGCGGAATGGTCTCAGCAAACGCCAACGCACGGCGCCCAGTCGCCCCAAGGCGCCGCATAGAACGCCTGCGCCCCCAGGAAGAGCGTGAATAGTTACGAGAGTGACCGACGACAACGGTGACGCTGTGCCCACAAGACCTGGCTGTTCTGCGCGATATTCTGCGCCAATATGACCAGGCGCGCGTCTTTGGTTTGCGCGCCACCGGCGCCGCCGGACGCACATCCGACGTTGATCTGGCGATTACTGCACCGGATATGAGCAGCAGTGCGTGGCACGATTTCTGCGAAGCGCTCGAGTGCGCGCCGATCATTGATGAATTGGATATTGTGCGCGAAGAGGACGTGGTCGAAGAGCGGTTGCGTGAGGCGATGCAGCGGGATGAGGTTGTGATGTACCAATCGGGCGATGGGGAGAGTCGCACAGAACCATGAGATCGTCCTGGGCGCAATGGTTCTCTGGATTTTGTTCTGAAAGCGAAAGAAGGCGCATCTATGTTTCAGATCATCGATGGCATTCCGGTCTGGGGCGAACACGACGAAGCCACCATTGAGCAGATTCGCCGCTGCGCCCGCGATCCCGAAGCGGTCAAGGCGGCGCTGATGGCGGATGGGCATGTCGGCTACAGTATGCCGATTGGCGGCGTTGTCGCCTACCGCGACGCCGTCAGTCCCAGCGGCGTCGGGTACGACATTTCCTGCGGCATCAAAGGGGTCCGCACCAACCTGCGCGCCGATGACATTCGCAAAGATATCGGCAAGATTATGGACCAGGTGGCGCGCGAAGTAGTCTTCGGCGTTGGCAGTACCAGCGGCAAAGCTGCCAATCATCCGTTATTCGACGACCCGACCTGGCGCGATATTCCAGAGGTCGGCAAACTGCGCCAGATGGCGCGTGAGCAGCTCGGCACCGTCGGTTCAGGAAATCACTGGGTCGATATTCTCGAAGACGAGGAAGGATGGGTGTGGGTTGCGGCGCACTTTGGCAGCCGGGGTCTCGGGCATCGCATTGCGAGTGGCTTCCTCAACCTGGCACACGGACGACCGTTCGATGCTCCGGCGCCGGGTGAGTCGATGCAGCAGCCGGCGACGGTCATCTCGCTGCGGCGCGACCTGGGACAGGCGTACTGGCAGGCCATGACGCTCGCCGGACGCTATGCGTATGCCGGGCGCGACTTCGTGGTGCAGCAGGTGCTCGACATCCTGGGCGCTCAGGTGACCGAAGAGGTTCACAACCACCACAACTACGCCTGGAAAGAAAAGGTCAACGGTGAGGAACTGATCGTCGTGCGCAAAGGCGCTACACCTGCCTGGCCCGGTCAGCGTGGCTTTGTCGGCGGTTCGATGGGAGACATCAGCGTGGTGGTTGAAGGAGTGGAGAGCGAGGAGTCGCGGCTTGGACTGCACAGCACTATCCACGGCGCCGGGCGCGTCATGAGTCGCATACAGGCGGCTGGCAAGCGGCGCTGGGTGAAGCGCAACGGTCGGCGGGTGCAGGAAGTCGTCAAGCCGGGCAAGATCACCCGTGAAATGATGCTCGAATGGCTGCGCCGCGAGGGAGTCGAACTGCGCGGCGGCGGCACGGATGAGAGTCCGCACGTTTACCGCCGCTTGCCGGAGGTGCTGAAGCATCATGCCAACACGATCAAGATCGTCCACACGCTCAAGCCGATGGGTGTGGCGATGGCAGGAGAAGATGTGTTCGATCCGTACAAGGATTAGCACACATCGCCCCCATGCCTGCCGGGCGTGCCGGGATCATGGTTGGGCGGATGATGGGTCAACGCCGCTCGCGCGATTCGAATGCCGATGCCGTATCGTCACCATTTGGGCGACCGGCGTATAGGCTCTTCCGCACTGAGAGGCGGGGAGGAACTCCATCCGACCGGAAGAGGCTGGCGTCGATCACATCGATGGCATTGCAGACGTTTGAAAACATATGTGTATCGCGCGGGAAGGGAGAACGACCGTCGTTTGAGCGGTTGCGTGGTATGATGTCGCAGCAAGGGTGCAGAGGTCATCGCGTTGAGCGTCGTGGCGCCATGACCTGCGAACGAACAATCCGGTCGCTGGATCGCGCGAGGGGGACGCAGCGAACAGTGCAAACACATGTTCTTGACACGATACCGGTCTATGCTATACTGGCACAGATAACGCCTCGCTAGTCTATGGAGCACAGACAATGACGGGCGATACCACGACCACCAGACTCAACCAGATCATTCATGCGGATTGTTTGCAGGAGCTGGCGTTCTTGCGGGATGAATCGATTGATCTTACCCTCTTCTCGCCGCCATACGATGGGATCAGAGATTACAAAAAGAACTGGTCATTCGATTTTTCTATGCTGGGTCGCCAACTGTATCGTGTGACAAAGGATGGAGGGGTTGCAATTGTTGTCATCGGCGATGGAACGAAGCAATTCGCAAAATCTCTGACTTCGTTTCGCCTCGCCGTCAATTGGGTTGATGAGGTTGGCTGGAAACTGTTCGAGTGCGTCATTTACCATCGCGATGGAAACCCAGGCGCCTGGTGGACGCAGCGTTTTCGAGTCGATCACGAGTATGTTCTCATTTTTTTTAAAGGAGAACGACCAAAAACATTCCAAAAGGATCACCTCATGATACCGAGTAAACATGCAGGAAAGATATATTCAGGTACCGATCGGCTCACAAACGGTGGATTCAAGCGAATAACTCCCAAAGCAGTTAATCCAATGAAATGTCGCGGAACTGTCTGGCAGTATGCAACCAGTAATACCGAAGGGAATCGTCTCAAACTGCTTCATCCTGCAACATTTCCGGACAAACTAGCGGAAGACCTGATCCTCTGCTTCTCACAACCTGGAGACATTGTGCTCGATCCGATGTGCGGAAGTGGAACAACTTGCGTTGTAGCGCGGAATAACAATCGAAAGTATATTGGAATAGAGATTAGCCAGGAATATTGCGAGATCGCAAGAAAACGAATCGAAAAGGAGTTTCAAAACGTGGAGCAGCGTACAATGTTCCAGGAGGACTCGTTGTGAATATTAATGGAATGAGATGTGATATATGTGCGGCAAAACGGTTGCTTTTGGGTATTCCGGTTGATTGGGATGGAAAAGAAAGTATCTTGAAACTAAAAGATGTGAACTATAACTGGAGGCAGATGGAGTGGTGGTCATTCTATTTTGAGTATCTCTGTCGCGATAGACTTAAGAGTGATTTTACTATACCGGGGGGGTAGTTTTGGAAAAGTCAAAACGGCCTGTTTCGATCTTAAGAGAACGATAAATTGGGACCTGAAGGCGAAAGCGATCAAGTCTGATGATCACAGATCAATCCTGAACGATAAAAAGGCAATAGACAATAGTATTGATGAGTATGGCGCCCATGGTTTCATAGTAGCTCTCTGCGACGTAGAATACGATGATGACAATCGTACCTTCCAGAAATGGCATGAGGAACTCAAAGGAGGAAAATCGAAATATGAGAAGGAACGCGAAAAACGAACAAGTGTTTCTAGATACCGAAAGACACGAGCAGTATTGCAAGAGATTCTTTTTCTGCTTGTAACACCCGAGAACCGGCATAACCTCCATGAATATCGTCAGGGGAGAAATAGTAACGGCAAACCTCGTCCAACAAAGTATATGCTGGATTTTGATCAAGCAGACCATTTTCTGGTTTGCCGTATGCTATTCTTACCCCACATAAGTGATGATTGTGACTGTCCGTTGATCATCTGAGCATACCCATGACTTCCAACGATCCTGTGCGTCGCGCTGAGACGCTGCGCGAACAGATCCGCTATCATAATTACCGCTACTATGTTCTCGACGAGCCGGTGATTAGCGACGCCGAGTACGATGCGCTCATGCGCGAGTTGCGCGAGCTGGAAGCGGCGCATCCCGAACTCGTTACCCCCGACTCGCCGACGCAGCGGGTTGGCGCGCCGCCTTCTGAACAGTTCGCCAAAGTTCAGCACGTCGTGCCGATGCTGTCGCTCGCTAACGCTTTCGATGAGGCGGGCATGCGCGCCTGGTACGACCGCACCCTGCGCTTGCTCGGCAGCGATGCGCAGGTGGCGTTCGTCGTCGAGCCGAAGATTGATGGTCTGGCAGTGACCCTCATCTACCGCAACGGCGTTCTGGTGCGCGGTGCGACGCGCGGCGATGGTGAGATCGGCGAGGACGTGACGGCGAACCTGCGCACTATTTCCAGCATTCCGCTCCGCCTTGGTTCGTTCGCCAACGACGATAGCGCGCCAACCAACCCGACTGCCGTTCCGCCGTTGCTCGAAGTGCGCGGTGAGGTTTATATGCGCATTGCCGATTTCATGCGCCTGAACGAACAACTGGCTGTGGCTGGCGAGAAGGTCGCCGCGAACCCGCGCAACGCCGCCGCCGGTTCATTGCGCCAGAAAGACCCTGCGGTCACTTCCCGCCGTCCGTTGCGCTTTTTCGCCTATGGCGTCGGGCAGGTCGAAGGGGTGGCGTTGCAGACACAGTGGGAGACGCTGCACTTTCTCCGCGCGCTCGGTTTTCCGGTCAACCGTGATGCGCGGCGCTTCGAACGCTTCGAGGAGGCGCTGGCGTACTGCCGCGAGTGGATGACTCGCCGCGATGAACTGGAGTACGAGGTTGACGGCGTGGTGGTCAAGATCGATAGTTTTGCGCAACAGGCGGAACTCGGCGTTGTCGGGCGCGACCCGCGTTGGGCGATTGCCTTTAAGTTCCCCGCGCGCGAGGCCGTCTCGCGGCTACTCGATATTGTGGTGAATGTCGGGCGCACCGGCGTGATTACGCCCAACGCTGTGATCGAGCCGGTCAATATTGGTGGCGTTACGGTGCGTAACGCCAGTCTGCACAACGCTGATTATATCGCCGAACGCGACATTCGCATCGGGGACTATGTGATCGTTAAGCGTGCCGGGGATGTCATTCCGCACATTGTTGGTCCAGTCGTGGCGCGGCGCGATGGCAGCGAGCGCGTCTGGCAGATGCCGGCCACCTGCCCGGCATGCGGCACACCGCTGGAACGCGCCGAGGGCGAAGTCGCGTACCGCTGCCCGAACTTTGGCATCTGCCCGGCGCAAATTACCCGGCGGATCGAACACTTTGTGTCGCGCAGCGCGATGGACATCGCGGGAATCGGCGAGAAACAGGTGCAACTGTTCGTCGAACGCGGGTGGGTGCAGGATGTTGCCGATCTGTACACGCTGACGCCGGAGCATTTTCATGGGATCGAGGGGTATGGTCCTAAGCGGATCGCCAACCTGCTGAACGCTATTGCCGAGTCGAAGGATCGCCCGCTCCACCGGCTGATTGTCGGGCTTGGCATTCGCTATGTCGGTGAGGTCGTCGCGCAAATCCTCGCCGATCATTTCGGTTCGCTCGATGCGCTGGCAGCCGCCTCTGCCGATGAGATCGACGATCTCGAAGGCATTGGACCCGCGATTGCCGCCAGTGTCGCCGAGTATTTCGCACGTCCGGAGAGCAAGGCGCTGATCGCCAAATTGAAGCGCGTCGGCGTGCGCACCGAGGCGAAAGGTCCTGCCGTTGCGCCAAAGGGTGATGCGCTAGCAGGTAAGACGTTCGTCATCACCGGAACGCTTCCGTCGATGTCGCGCGAAGAAGCCGGCGCCCTGATTGTGGCGCATGGCGGCAGGGTGAGCGGCAGTGTCTCCAAAAAGACTGATTATCTGGTGGTTGGGAGTGAACCGGGAGGAACAAAGGTTGCGAAAGCGCAGGAATTGGGCATACCGACGCTCGATGAGGCTGGTTTGCTGGCGTTGATCGGCGCAAACGACCGCAGCGCTCCTGCAGCTTCCAATAATAACCAGAACGCAGCGTCTGCGACATCCCGTGGTACAATGGCAGAGGTTCAACAGCTGGGGTTGAATCTCGAGTAACCCGGGAGCGTGGTATGTCTGGTCATGTTCCTGATCCGATTGAACGCTTCTTCGACCCGCTCTCCTATGCGATGGTGCCGCTGGTGGATGGGCTTGCACGCCATGCGCTGCCACGCCTCGGCGCCTTCGAGCAGACCCGGCGCATCCATGGCGTTCCGATCCATTACTACCTGATCCCCTGCCGCCACGTGGCGCCGCTGCCGGTGCTCTTCATCCACGGGATGGGAGACAATGCAGTGACTTGGAGCCTGGTCGCGCCATTGGTCGCCCGCCGCCACGATGTGTTCATGATCGACCTGCCAGGGTATGGTCTCTCCGGGTTGCCGCCGGGCAAACAAGCCGCGACGATTGGCGATATGACCGGGATTGTCAGCGCGTTTCTGGACGATGTCATCGCGCGCCCCACGCTGTTGGTCGGCAACTCGATGGGGGGCTGGATTGCGGTGCGTGTGGCGGAGGAGCGCCCGCATATGGTGCGCGGCGTTGTGTTGATGAATGCGGGCGGCGCGCTGCTCGATGGGCATCGCTCGTGGGATCCATTCATCGAACTGCTTTCGCCTCCAGATGCGCATCAGGCTCGCCAGGTGGCGCGTATGGTCTTTGGAGCGCTGCCGCCGCCGCTGCGCGAACTCAGCGCGCGCGGCATGACGAACCTCTTTGCGCGCCCGGTGGTGCGCGAGTTTATCAATGCCACCGATGAACCCGATTTTCTGAGTCCCGACGAACTGCGTCAACTGCCCACGCCAACGGCGATCCTGTGGGGTGAGCGTGATCGTTTTCTGCCGCCGGGGTCGTTCGAGTTTTTCCACACCCATCTCCCTTCGCCACAGGTGCGCGTCCTGAAACGCTGCGGTCACCTGCCGCAACGTGAACGTCCGGTGGCAACGGCGCGCTTCATCAAGCGCTTCGCGCAGCAGATCGCGCAGAGTACGCCGCAAATCTCGCCGGTTGAGGCAATGGCGCGCTGAGGATTGTATCCACGAAGGGCGCGCGCGTTTCCATGGGGTGATCCACGAAGGGCGCGCAGAGGCACGAAGCGGAAGGAAGGGAAAAATCTCTTCGCGCCGCTTCGTGCCCTTTGTGGATAGGTTGCGAAAGGAGAGCGCGTTTGCATAGGGTGATCCACGAAGGGCGCGCAGAGGCACGAAGCGGAAGGAAGGGAAAAATCTCTTCGCGCCGCTTCGTGCCCTTTGTGGATAGGTTGCGAAAGGACATCCATGGGGTGATCCACGAAGGGCGCGAAGAGCCACGAAGCGGGAGGAACGTAAAAATCTCTTCGCGCCGCTTCGTGCCCTTTGTGGATAGGTTGCGAAAGGAGAGCGCGTTTGCATAGGGTGATCCACGAAGGGCGCGAAGAGCCACGAAGCGGGAGGAACGTAAAAATCTCTTCGCGCCGCTTCGTGCCCTTTGTGGATAGGTTGCGAAAGGAGAGCGCGTTTGCATAGGGTGATCCACGAAGGGCGCGAAGAGCCACGAAGCGGGAGGAACGTAAAAATCTCTTCGCGCCGCTTCGTGCCCTTTGTGGATAGGTTGCGAAAGGAGAGCGCGTTTGCATAGGGTGATCCACGAAGGGCGCGAAGAGCCACGAAGCGGGAGGAACGTAAAAATCTCTTCGCGCCGCTTCGTGCCCTTTGTGGATAGGTTGCGAAAGGAGAGCGCGTTTGCATAGGGTGATCCACGAAGGGCGCGAAGAGCCACGAAGCGGGAGGAACGTAAAAATCTCTTCGCGCCGCTTCGTGCCCTTTGTGGATAGGTTGCGAAAGGAGAGCGCGTTTGCATAGGGTGATCCACGAAGGGCGCGAAGAGCCACGAAGCGGGAGGAACGTAAAAATCTCTTCGCGCCGCTTCGTGCCCTTTGTGGATAGGTTGCGAAAGGAGAGCGCGTTTGCATAGGGTGATCCACGAAGGGCGCGAAGAGCCACGAAGCGGGAGGAACGTAAAAATCTCTTCGCGCCGCTTCGTGCACTTTGTGGATATGTCCCGAAAGGACATCCATGGGGTGATCCACGAAGGGCGCGCAGAGGCACGAAGCGGAAGGAAGGGAAAAATCTCTTCGCGCCGCTTCGTGCCCTTTGTGGATAGGTTGCGAAAGGAGAGCGCGTTTGCATAGGGTGATCCACGAAGGGCGCGAAGAGCCACGAAGCGGGAGGAACGTAAAAATCTCTTCGCGCCGCTTCGTGCCCTTTGTGGATAGGTTGCGAAAGGAGAGCGCGTTTGCATAGGGTGATCCACGAAGGGCGCGCAGAGGCACGAAGCGGAAGGAAGGGAAAAATCTCTTCGCGCCTCTTCGTGCCCTTTGTGGATCTGTCTCGAAAGGCCATCCATGAGGTAATCCACGAAGGGCGCGCAGAGGCGCGAAGCGGAAGGAAGGGAAAAATCTCTACGCGCCGCTTAGTGCACTTTGTGGATATGTCCCGAAAGGACAAAGCGTTTCCATTCGAGACGTGCATGGCTCCCAAAATTGATCAGCAGGCCAACCTGCAGCCCGGTGGCTTTCAAGTAATTCAGGATTTGCGCCTGTTCCTTTCCTGAAAGATGATCCAGGGCTTTCAACTCGACAATAATCTGACCATAACATATCAGGTCTGCTTCGTATTGTTTCTGGAGAGTGTGTCCCTTGTACTTGATGATCAAGAGCTTTCGCGCCTCGAAGGGAATATGACGACTCGATAGTTCGATTTCCATTGCTTCCTGGTAGACTGGTTCCAAGAATCCCGACCCCAGTTCCCGATGCACGCCTATTGCAGCGCCGATGATCGCAAAGACCTCTTCCTTCAGCAGCAGTTCGGTCATTTTTTGTCTCCATTGCTTCTTTCATCCACGAAGGACACGAAGGGACGCGAATACTGTTTGTTTCTCTTCGTATCGCTTCGTGTCCTTGGCGGATCAAACGCTGGCATGTCTCAAGCGTTGGGAATCCACAACGAGCACAAAGGAGCGCGAAGGGGAAGTCCTCCGTAGTTTGTGCTGCTTCGTGATCCTTTGTGCCCTTCGCGGATGATGCATGCTGTCCATGCCCACGCTCCTTGCATCAGCGAGAATGTTGACCATGCGGGCAGGGTCGGAATATCCTGTGTGCCGGTGCGCTGAAACACATGGCATAAGGGGAAAGGCGGCGGATCGCGTCCGAATCAACCCCACCAGTGCGGCTGCCGCTGGCGAGAACCACTGGCGCTGGCGGCGCACCCAGACGTAATACCAATTACCTGTGAACATCCGGCATGGTCACCCCGAGCAGCGCGAGGGGTCGTGCGCGACCCGCTCAGATTCCTCGCTGCGTTTACCCTGAGCGAAGCGAAGGGCTCGGAATGACCAGCATGCGGCATCGTCAAGCGTCATTGGTATAAGTGCGTCGGTCTTTCGCGCTGCGAACTGTGCTGTTTTGCGTTGCAGTATACGCTACTGCGACGCGGCTGTGAAGACCAACTATGTCCCACGATAGTTCCACAAGGCGGCGGGCGTTGGTAGGGGGAACGGGCAGCACGATACGATGATCAGGTAGACGACTCTGTGCCAGGATGAGCGCGCATAGTGGCATGTCTCAGATCCGCCTCTTACTGAGACCTGATCCCACCGAAATGCACCTGCTGGGCAGTCGAGCCGGAGCAGGCTGATACTGCTATATAGCAGCGCTTCTGAAGCAGAACATACGTCATCTATCGTATGAACAGCGACCAGATCTACATCGTGAAGCCAGATGGCGCGGCTGAGGACATTCTGCACATTCGATGAGGCGACAATCACGCAGGAGAGCGGACAGACGTCACCGTTACCGATGGATGGAGAGCAACTCCACCAGCGCCGCCGCCGCTGGCGAGAGCCACGGGCGCTGGCGGCGCGCCCAGGCGTAGGTGCGCCGGTCGTCGGTGCCGCGCAACGCCAGAACGCGCAACCGACCCAGCGCTACCTCCCGCTGCACCGCAATCGCCTGGATCAGCGCCACACCCAACCCCACCTCGACACTCCGCTTGATCGCTTCGGTTTCGCCCAGCATGATCACATGATCGCCGGCAAGCGTCGCAGCCCCCAGCAACCGTTCGACAGTCGCATGCAGCGCCGATCCCGGTTCGCGCGTCAGCAACGGGCGCTCCCGCAGTTCGTTGATGTCTACGGTATCGCGGGATGCCCAGATATCGTCGGGGGCGACGATAACCACCAGGCGATCCTGCATGAATGGTGTGATGATCAGATCGGGGTGCGTGGCGGGCGATCCGACCAGCGCCAGTTCGATAGTTCCTTCGGCGACCTGCTCCAGCAGTGCGGCGCTGTTGCCGGTCACAATCCGGGTGTGGTAGTGTGGCGCGCGTTCACGGTAGCGACGCAGAATCTCCGGCAGCAGGTACGTTGCCAGCGTCTGCCCGACCCCCAGGCGGAGCGTGTGCGCCGCAACGCCAGCCGCCGCGCGTGCCGCCTGCAACGCCTCGTCCGCCAGCAGCGCCAGCCGGTTGGCATACGGTAGCAACGCCTCACCTGCTGGCGTCAAGCGCAGACGCCGGGGACTACGCTCGATCAATGACGCCCCTACGGCATCTTCCAGGGCGCTGATCTGCTGGGAAACGGTCGGTTGCGCCATGTGCAACTGTTCTGCGGCGCGGGTGAAACTTCCGGCACGCGCAACCGTCGCAAAAATTCGCAATCGATGCAGGTCGAAGGACATGACATTTCCTTTATCAAGATTTCCAATGCATGTATTATAAATCATTGATCCTATCAATGAAGCAATTCTGTTATACTTTCCAGGAAAGCGCCCGACTCTGCCAACGACAGACTGAGAGCCGTTCTTCTCATGCTCGAACCTTGCCCAGACCGGCGAGGGGTGGGTATGGGCTTTGGCAGGATCAGCCCACTCCCACTATCGGGCGTTCGCAGTGTGAGAAATGCTGTTCAAGCCAGTTCAGGTGCATGTTGCAACAGAAGCCTGTGGCTTATCGAGTTTGAGAAAATCATCCGTTATTGCCAGGTCTGGCCCGTGCAGGCGGGCGTCGCAACCAAAGACCACGGCTTCGACCGCCTGGCGGGTGGGTAGCGGAATCGATATTCAAAGCGCATGAGCCGCCGGGTGCCAGGGCATCGATATTCCAGGCATTGCAAAGGGGTACATCCTATGACCAACCTCAACGATCCATTCAACGCTCGCGCGCCGCTGGTGGTCGGCGGGCAGACATTCATCATCTACCGGCTCGACGCACTGGCGCGGCGCGTCGGCGCCGACCTTGCGCGGCTGCCGTTTTCGGTCAAAGTGTTGCTGGAAGCGCTCCTGCGCAATGTCGGCGATGGCTTCACCACCATCGACGATGTGGCGGCGCTGGCGCAGTGGACCCCGGCGAGCGCCGGGCAGCGCGAGGTGGCGTTCAAACCGGCGCGTGTGCTGATGCAGGATTTCACCGGCGTTCCGGCGGTTGTCGATCTTGCAGCAATGCGCGATGCGATGGCGCACCTGGGAGGCGATCCGGCAAAGATCAATCCGCTCGTTCCGGCAGACCTGGTGATCGACCACTCGGTGCAGGTCGATGCTTTTGGTCACGGCATGGCGCTGGTGCTGAACGCTCAACTCGAATTCGAGCGCAACCGTGAACGCTATGAATTCCTGCGCTGGGGGCAGCAGGCGTTTGCGAACTTCCGGGTCGTGCCTCCGGCGACCGGCATCTGCCATCAGGTCAACCTCGAATACCTGGCGACGGTGGTGATGACTCGCGAGATCGACGGTGAACTGGTCGCCATGCCGGATACCCTGGTCGGCACCGACAGTCACACGACGATGATCAACGGACTGGGGGTGCTTGGCTGGGGTGTTGGCGGCATCGAAGCCGAAGCCGTGCTCCTGGGGCAGCCGCTGGCGATGCTGACGCCGGAGGTCGTCGGGGTGAAATTGACCGGCGCGTTGCGCCCCGGCGCAACCGCAACCGATCTGGTGTTGCGCGTGACCGAGATGCTGCGCAGGCACGGCGTGGTGGATAAGTTCGTCGAGTTCTGCGGTCCCGGTTTGAGCGCGCTCAGCCTGGCGGATCGCGCGACGATTGCGAACATGGCGCCGGAGTATGGCGCAACCTGCGGTTTCTTCCCGGTTGACGCCGAAACGCTTGCCTACCTGCGCGGCACCGGTCGCTCCGACGACCTGGTGGCGCTGGTTGAGGCGTATTGCCGCGAACAGGGGCTGTTCCGAACCGACGACTCACCAATCCCGGAGTTCAATACCCTGCTCGAACTCGACCTGAGCACCGTCGAGCCGAGCGTTGCCGGTCCGCGCCGTCCGCAAGACCGTGTGCCGCTTACCGATCTCAAGGCGTCGTTCAACCAGGCGATGCGGACGATCTTTGGGCGCGAGGCGCCAGCCTACGAAGGGAATGGCGAGCGTCGGCGCGAGCGCCGCGATCTGTATGCGGCATCGCGTGTACCGGTGACGCTGAACGGGCAGGCAACCGCACTCACCCACGGCTCGACGATCATTGCCGCGATTACGTCTTGCACCAACACCTCGAACCCGTCGGTGATGATTGCCGCCGGATTGCTGGCGAAGAAGGCGGTCGAGAAAGGGTTGCGCGTGCCGCCCTATGTGAAAACCAGCCTGGCGCCGGGATCGCGCGTCGTCAGTGAGTACCTGGCGCAGTCCGGCTTGCAGGAATATCTCGACCAGTTGGGGTTCAACGTCGTCGGGTACGGATGTACGACCTGTATTGGCAACAGCGGTCCGGTCGCCGACGAGATCGCGCAGGCGGTCAAGGCGGGCAACCTGGTGGTCAGCGCCGTGTTGAGCGGCAACCGCAACTTCGAGGGGCGCATCAACCCGGTGGTGCGCGCCAACTACCTGGCGTCGCCGCCGCTGGTCGTCGCCTGTGCGATTGCCGGCACGGTGGACATCGATATGAACCGCGAGCCGCTTGGCGTCGGGATTGATGGCGAGCCGGTCTACTTGGCGGACATCTGGCCCTCTGCGGAAGAAGTCGCTGAGGTCATGGCGGCGTCGCTCAATGCCGACCTGTTCCGCCAGCAGTATGCCAATGTCTTCACTGGCAACGAGACCTGGAATGCCATTCCGGTGAGCGGCGGCGACCTGTATGCCTGGAACCCCGACTCGACCTACATCCAGAACCCCCCATATTTCCGCGATATGACGCGCGAGGTTCCGCCGCTGGCATCTATCCGGGGGGCGCGGGCGCTGGCGTTGCTGGGTGACAGTGTGACAACCGACCATATCTCGCCAGCGGGGAGCATTGCCAAAGATAGTCCGGCGGGGCGGTACCTGATCGAGCGCGGCGTGCAACCGGCAGATTTCAACTCGTATGGCGCGCGGCGCGGCAACCACGAGGTGATGATGCGCGGCACGTTCGCCAACATCCGTCTACGCAATGCCATGGTTCCCGGTGTGGAGGGCGGCTACACGATCTACCTGCCGACCGGTGAGCAGATGAGCATCTACGATGCGGCGATGCGCTACCAGGCGGACGGCACGCCGCTCGTGGTACTGGCGGGCAAGGAATACGGAACCGGTTCCTCGCGCGACTGGGCGGCAAAGGGAACGTTCCTGCTCGGCGTGCGCGCTGTGATCGCCGAGAGTTTTGAGCGTATTCACCGCTCGAACCTGGTGGGCATGGGGGTGCTGCCGTTGACATTTGCGCCGGGCGAAAGCTGGCAGTCACTCGGTATCACCGGGCGCGAAATCTTCACAATCGAGGGCATTGAAACATTGCGTCCCGGACAGGAATTGACCGTGCATGCACAGCGTCCTGATGGTTCAGCATTCACATTCACGGTAAAGGCGCGGATCAATTCCGAAGGCGAACTCGCATACTACCGGAATGGCGGCATTCTGCACTACGTGCTGCGCCAGCTGGCGGAACAGGAAGAGCCGGCGGCGGTGTGAGAACCGAGAACTGAGAACTGAGAACCGAAAACCGGACGTGCGCCGTGGTGTGGGTGTGCGTCCGGTTCCTGTTCTGACATTTTCGGCTCAGACCGGCGACGTTGACATAGTGGGCGTCGAGTTGACCAATCAGTGTATCATACCATGATGCAAACGCCGCGTCGAGAATTGCTGACTACTGTGCCTGGACTGGATCTTGCGGCACTGATTGCATTTCTGGCGACGCAATCGGATGTTGCGGCAGTGTATCTGTTCGGTTCACTGGCGCAGGGACGCGCCACTTCTGGTTCCGACATCAACCTCGCTATTTTGCTGCGTCCGCTGGAAGCGCCGGTGTCGCTCGAACGTCGGTTGCAGTTGATGGAGGGGGTTGAACGTTGTGCAGCGCAGCGTGTTGATGTCGTGGCGCTCAACGATGTACCGTTGCTCTTGCAGCGCAAAGTCTTGCAACATGGACGGCTGCTCTACGAACGTGATCGCGCGGTGCGTGTTGAGTTCGAGGTGCGCACCGGAAAACTGGATGCCGACCTTGCGCCAATGCGCGCCTGCTTTGCTCAGGTGCTATTCCAGGAAATCCGTGATGGAAGACTCGGTCAAAGACGACGTCGTTCTTGAGCGCTTCATGGCACTGAGGCATGAAATTGTTGCGCGGCGAGGCGAGAGATGCTGCATCGGTGGAGGCATACATCGACAACCCGTGCATCAAATGCGCCGTTGAGCGCAGCTTCCGGGTCGCTGTCGAGATCTGTCTGGATATTGAGAGACGCATCATCGCGCTGGAAGGATTGCGCTATCCTGCTGACAACCAGGACATCTGTCGCGTTCTTGTCGAGGCGCACATCATACCTGACCGTATGCCGCTGACGCTTTTGAACATGGCGCGCTTTCGCAATCTCCTCAGTGTGCGGCAGTATATGCAGAGTTCGTAATCTGAGGGAACCTTCCAGCAATTTCCAGCCGTGCGTCCGATGCTCAAGCGGCGGGCTAAGGGAGCGAAGGGTGATGCAGCGTCCTCACACGCTGGCGGGTGCGGATGCCGAGCGCCATCCTGCCCGGCGGCGAAAGGTGCGGGCTACGGGCGTCAAGCCCGCCCGCGCGGGCTTCACCGGGCAATGCCAGATTCTTTTCTCAAAAACCATGATTGTGCAGCGGGGCTTGCACGTGCTCAGCGCAGACTTTCGCCTGTAGCGCCCCGGCGTCCCGCCGCGCGCCCCGGCAGTATGGTACGAATGACCGCGCATGAGTATCAACAGCATTTCTATCCGGCCGTCGGGTACGAACAGACAATCAACTCTTCCACATATCCGCGCTTACTGCCGTCGCAATTGATCTTGCGGCTGGCATAGACTACGGACGAGCTGACCGCTCGTGCAGCGTACAATTCACGGGTCAATGGCGTTGATGAATTGCTGAGCATGACATAAACGCCGCGCTCACTGAGTTCTGCAAAGACCTCAGCCAGGCGACGCTGATCCTCGGGACCGAAGGTTTGACCGGTGTAGTGGGTGAACGATGCCGTTGCACTGGTTGGCACGTAGGGCGGATCGAAATAGACGAAGTCGCCTGGCGCTGCATACCGGAGCACCTCGCTGAAATCGCCAACGCGCAGCTCGACGTTGCGCAGCGCAGCACTGACCAGGCGCAGGTTCTGCGGATCGTAGATCATGGGGTTTTTGTAGTAGCCGAACGGCGCATTGAATTGCCCTTTGCGATTGAGGCGGTACAGCCCATTGTAGCAGGTGCGGTTGAGGAAGATCGTGCGCGCGGCGCGCTCGATCTTGCTGCGCTGTGCAAAGTCTGGCTGTCGATCCCAGTTGCGCACCTCGAGGAAGTAGTGCGGGTCGAGGCGATGACGATGATGCCAGCGGAGCGCTGTAATCAGCGACTCGACATCGTCGCGGATGACCTCGTAACAGACCATCAATTCAGGGTTGTAATCGCTCAGCACTGCGCCGTCGCGCAGCAGGCCGTGATTGTAGAGATGAAAAAAGAGCGCGCCGCCACCGACGAACGGTTCATGGTAGCGCCGAAAGTGTGGCGGGAAGCGGCGTGCCAGTTCCGGGATCAACTGCCCTTTGCCGCCTGCCCATTTGATGAACGGGCGAACCTGCGGAGGGGCTTCACGCGCGAGAGATGCCTGCACACTATCACCGATGCAACAAGGCACGATACCATTGTGTCTGGCGATTATAACACAGGCATGACAGGACGAGAGGTGTGGGGTGCGAGGTGTGAGGTAAAGGTGCGGGGTGAGAAAGGCTCGATCTTGTGCAGCATCGCCACATCTCCGCTGCTCATGGCAGCGGAGCGCCGGTCGTCCCAGGCAGGGTCCTGGGGAACAGTCGCTGACAAAATTGTAACCACCGGACCATCTCGAAAAGATGACACCGCTGCTGCGGGTTTTCGCCGTGTGATATGTTATACTCATTTTCAACAAATCACAGAACGCTACCGATGGAAGTACGGCTATGTCACTCCTTCCAACTGCCACTATCAGTGACATCGCGCGCCACAATGGTCGGGTTGTCACCCTTGCCGGATGGGTTGCCCATAAGACTGAGAAGGGCAAACTGGTCTTCATCCGGCTCCGTGACGGGAGCGGCGTCATGCAGTGTGTCGTGTTTCGCAAGAATGTCGCTGAGGAGACCTTCATCGCTGCGCAGCGGCTGACCCTCGAAAGTTCCTGCCGTATCACCGGAACAGTCCGCGCCGACGAGCGCGCCCCTGGCGGGTTCGAACTCGATGTCAACGGTATCGAGATCATCCAGATTGCGCCGGAGTATCCGATTCAGCCTAAGGAGCATGGCGTTGAGTTCCTGATGGAACACCGGCATCTCTGGGTGCGTTCCTCGAAGCAGCACGCGCTGCTGCGCATTCGCGCCGAGATCATCGCTGCGGCGCAGGAATGGCTCAACGCTCAGGGGTTTGTGCGCTTCGATACGCCCATTCTCACACCGTGCGCCGCAGAGGGCACCACCAACCTCTTCGCTACGCCCTACTTCGACCTCGGAACGGCGTACCTTGGGCAGACCGGTCAACTCTATGTCGAAGCCGGCATGATGAGTTTCGGCAAGGTCTACTGTTTTGGTCCGACCTTCCGCGCCGAGAAGTCGAAAACGCGCCGGCATCTGACCGAGTTCTGGATGATCGAGCCGGAAGTGGCATTCGCCCTGCACGACGACAACCTGGCGCTGCAAGAGCAGTTCGTCAGCGCCATCGTTCAGCGTGTGCTTGAGCGCCGCGCCGATGATCTTGCCACCCTCGAACGCGATACGAAGCCGCTCGAGCGGTGCGTGCCGCCGTTCCCGCGCATTACCTACGACGAAGCGCTGCGTCTCATCGCTGAGCGATATGCGGAAGTCGAAGGATGCACGCCGCTGGAATGGGGCGAAGACCTTGGCGCGCCGCACGAAACGCTGATTGCGTCCATGTTCGACCGTCCGGTTTTTGTCGAGCGATTCCCTAGCGCCATTAAGGCCTTTTATATGGAACCCGATCCGAATCGCCCCGAAGTTGCGCTGTGCGCCGATCTGCTGGCGCCGGAAGGGTATGGCGAGATCATTGGCGGCTCGCAGCGCATTCATGACGCCGCATTGCTTGAGCGGCGCATTCGAGAATATGGGTTGAATGTAGACGATTATCGGTGGTACATCGATCTGCGTCGCTATGGCAGCGTGCCGCACAGCGGGTTCGGTATGGGCATCGAACGCGCAACTGCCTGGATTGGCGGTACGCACCATATTCGGGAAACAATCCCGTTTCCACGTATGCTGTATCGCATGTATCCGTAAGTGTCTGCTATGGTGTGCTCACCGTCATATGATCAACCGGATGGAACGGACCTTCTCTATGATGTGATTGACCATATTCCTGCGGGAATTCTGGTCGTTTCGCTTCCTGAGTTTCGCATTCTTGCCATCAATGCGCGCGCTTGCGTGCGGTTTGGCATTCCGATCACCGCACACATTACCGGTCGCCTCTGCTCCGAAGTGATCCCCCGGTTTGCCGAAGATCGTCTCGATGAACTGTGGCTCTCGACTGCCGGTATTCAAACCGGCAACGCCACGCCGCCGACCGAGGTGGGCGGCGCGCTAACTCGCCGCTGGAATGCCTATGCAGTGTGCGATCCGTCCGGTCGAGCCGTGCGCCTGCTGCTCGTCTGGTTCGAGGCGAGCGTAACGCCCGAGCATCAGTTCGCCAGCAGCGCGCAGCAGATTACCCGCGCGCTGATTTCGATTCTTGACCGCGATCAACTGCTCGATCTCATCCTGGAACAACTCCATGGCGTGGTTGTTTACGATAGGGCCATGGTCGTCTTACGCGACGAGGATGGATATTACATTGCGGCCAGTCGGGGATTGCCCGCGTACAACGGTCGTGCCACGAAACGGGTCCCTGCAACGAATCGCGTGCTCAATCAGGTTGAGGCGGCCTATGAACCGGTGATCGTGCGGGGCGAACTAGAGGTGGAGGATCTGTGCGGCGCACAGAGCAATGCGCATATCTGGCTGGGAGTGCCGCTTCGGGCGCAGGGTGATGTTGTGGGCATTTTGCTGCTGACAAACCGGTCTTCCAATCACTACACCCGCGCCGATGCTGCACAGGCGCAGGCGTTTGCCGCCTATGCGGCATTGGTGGTGCGCAATGCAGAACTCTACTATCGCGCCCGTGAACAGAGCGCGCGCCTGGCGCTCGTCAACCGCATTGCGCGCATGATCACGGCAACCCACGATCTGCACGCAATCTTTGCTCATTTGATTGAACATCTGCACGGTGTTGTTCCGCTCGATATCGCCGAACTTGCGTTGTTCGACCCGGCAACCCGGCGTCTGACGATGATCGCCCGGCATCCACCGGTAAGCGCCGCTGATGCGACCAATGTCGATTATAGCAGTGAGGACGCACTGTTCCTTCAGCGGTTGATCGACCAGCGCCAACCGCGCCTCCTGTCGCCGGACGATGTCGCTGCGCCGGAGATTCAGCAACGTCTCATTTGCGCGGGAATCCGGTCATGCCTGGTTGTCCCGATTGTCGATGAGGGGTATACGTCCGGCGCACTGCTTCTGGGGAGCCATCGAACGCATGCGTTTCCTGCCATCGAAATTCGCATGCTCGCCGATCTTGCGCAGCATCTCGCCGTCGCCATTCAAAACGCCCAATTGCATCAGGCGCGCGAGAAGGCGCTGGCGGATCTACGCCTTGCGCAACAGCGGCTCATTCAGTCCGAACGGTTGACGGCGGTTGGGGAACTGGTGGCAGGCGTTGCGCATGAATTGAACAATCCATTGACTGCTGTGCTTGGATTTGCCAACATTCTGCAACAAACCGCGCCGACCGAGTATCAGCACGATCTGGCGATGATTGTCGAAAGCGCCACTCGCGCACGGCGGATTGTCCAGAATCTCCTGACCTTCGCGCGCCAGCGCCAGGTGCATCGGGAAGAGGTCGATCTGAATCTTGCTGTGCGTCAGGTGTTGAGTCTGCTTGCCTATCATATGCGCACCCATCATATTGTTGTTGAAGAACGCCTCAAGCCGAATCTGCCGCTGACAACCGCCGATGCCACGGCGATTAAGCAGGTGGTGCTCAATTTACTGAACAATGCGCAACAGGCGCTGGCATCGTGGCATGGCGAGCGACGCATTCTGATTTCAACCGATAGCGAATGGCGTGATGGTCAGGAATGGCTGATCCTTCGGATCAGTGATACCGGTCCTGGTATTGCGCCTGAACATCTGCCACTGATCTTCGAGCCATTTTTTACGACGAAACCAGTCGGCGAAGGCACCGGCTTGGGGTTGTCGATCTGCTACGGCATCGTGACGCAGTACCATGGTCATATCCATGTCCACAGTGTTGTAGGGAGCGGCGCCAGTTTTACCGTGGAACTGCCGGTTCAGGTATGTTTGGAAAGCGATGCTGCCGGTTCGGCGCCAACCGCAGTTCAACCTGAGCGCCAGTATCATGTGCTCGTCGTTGATGATGAGGCGGCCATTGCGGAATTGATCGCCCGGCTTTTGCGGGAACGGGGATATACCGTTGATATATGTCGCGATGGGGCAACCGCGCTGGACCGGATCAACCGCACGGCATACGATCTGCTTATCTGTGATGTGCGCATGCCGGGGATGAGCGGCGATGAGTTGTTTGCCAATCTGAGTCAGCGCGCGCCGCACCTGACGCGCCGCGTGCTGTTCGTCAGCGGCGACACCGCTAGTTACAGCACACGCGAGTTCCTCGAACGCAGCGGTGTCCGCTATGTTGAGAAGCCATTTGATGCCGCCGAATTTGTCAACATTGTGCGTCAGGTGCTTGCTGAACCGTCGTGATGCGGCTACGGCAGGCGTGTGCGCCCGCTAACTGCACGGCGGATATTGGTCGTCATCGAGCGCGCGGCGTCGAGATAGACGGTGTAAACATCCGCGCGGCGCAAGCCAAGCGGCGCAGCCGCGACCAGCAGCAACAGCGCTGGAATGTACCAGACCCAGCCAAAAGCGCTGCCCAGGAAAAAGAAGATCAGAGCGGCGCCGATCATAGTGTTCATGAGCGCGGCGCTCCCGTTGGTTCCGCCCAGCAAGTCGCGCAGGTTTGCCAGCACGAGCAGAATACCTGCGGCAACAGCGAAATATGCCTGTACGCCGGCGCTCAACAATCCGCCAATGATCGACACAAAGATGATCGCGGCAATCCCGATACCGATATAGATGTAAAGTGGCGGGATGCCATAACTGCCTGAGTTGTTCCGATAACCGTTCCCGTTCATCTCGTTCCTCGTTTTCTATTGCGTCACGCGCCCGGTTGTTCGCTTTTCCGCCAATAGGACGCGCAGTTGATATCCTTTGTTGCGGTCTGGTCAGAAGTTAGGAGGCAGGGGTTGCCTTCTCACCTTCGCTCTTCGCACCTTCCCACCTTTGTATATCGAACACCTGCAACCGGGGAGTGCGGTCCGGGAAGCGTCCGAGGAGCACAGGCGCTGGGGAACGCGGGGACTGGGGAGCGCCGGGGAAGCGCAGGCGCTGGGGAACGTGGGGACTGGGGAGCGCCGGGGAAGCGCAGGCGCGGGGAGTGCGGTCCGGGGAGCGTCCGGGGAGCACAGGCGCGGGGAGTGCGGTCCGGGAAGCGTCCGGGAAGCACAGGCGCCGGGAACGCGGGGGCTGGGGAGTGCGGTCCGGGGAGCGTCCGGGGAGCACAGGCGCGGGGAGTGCGGTCCGGGAAGCGTCCGGGAAGCACAGGCGCCGGGAACGCGGGCGTCCTCGCCCGCCAGTCCACGCAACGCTCAACCCCCTGCCACCGCCGCGCTGATCGTTCCCGAATGGCGCAACAGCCAGCCGTTGTCGGCAGTACGCGCACCGAGAATTGCCCAGGCGACGCCAACTCCCGGCGCTGCCCATGCCAGACATCCCGATGCACCGGTATGACCGAACGAGTCGGTCCCGACACCGGCAGGAATCCAGTGCGGTTCCTTCATGCCGCGCACTTCTGGTCCAAGCCCCCAGGGACACGGGTTCCAACGCAACGGTTCGATAAATCCGCCGGGTAAGTCGCCTGTCTGATCGAGGACTGCAACAGTGCGCAAAGGTGGACTGAGAAAGCCAGGCGGATGCCCACGAAATGCGCGTACCAGCGTCAGAGCGCCTGCGGCGGTTGTCACCAATCCAGCCCACGGTAGCGCCAGTGAGCGCCAGAACGGCGAATTGAACGGTTCGAGCGGCGTTGCACGATAACGTCCACGCACATCGGCGATGCGCGCCGGCGCGCGCGGCGGTTCCATCCCCAGATACCCCTCGATGCCGAGCGGCGTCAGCACCAGATCGCGGAGCGCGTCGCGGAAGCGCGCGCCGGCGCGCGCTTCCACTGCCAGCGCCAGCAAGCCGTACCCGATATTACTGTAGAGCACCTCGCTCGCCGGTGGGTGATACAGGTTTGCCCGCAAACACGCCTGTGCCAGGCTTTCCCAGGTCAATCCTGGTTCATACGGCGCATCAGCGGCATTCAGGTCGATGGCAAATCCAGCCGTGTGGCAGAGCAGACGGCGGATAGTCACGCCGGAATGTGGCTCAGCCCGCCGGACGTAGCGATCCACTGGATCGTCCAGTTCGATCAGCCCACGATCCACCAGGCGCAACACTGCCAGCGCCGTCGCCAGTTTGGTGATCGATGCGACCGGAAAGAGATCGTCGGGAGCGAGCGGATGCCCGTCAGCATCGGTTCCGACTGCAAAAACATCCGGTTTCTGGTGGTCCACTGCTACGGCGACGACGACGCCAGGGACGCGACCGGACGCGACCAGCGTTTCGGCAGCGGCGCGCGCCGCTGCGAGACGAGCGAGGTGGCGCATATATCAACCCCGATCGCTGTGTTCGGAGCGATCATCGAGCAGCGCGCGCCGCAACACTTTGCCGATGAACGAACGCGGCAACGCATCGCGAAACTCGACGACTGACGGCACCTTGTGCGCGCTCAGGCGCTCGCGGAGGAACCCAATGATTTCATCGGCGGTGGCGCGCTCTCCCTGCCGCAACACGACGAATGCGCGCAGATCGGGTTGTCCTTCAGCACGAGGAGCGCCGGCAACCGCTGCCTCCAGCACCTTGGGGTGCTGATAAAGCACTTCCTCAATGTCGCGCGGATAGATGTTGTACGGACCGGCGATAATGACATCTTTCTTCCGTTCGATGATCTGAAAAAAGCCATCAGTGTCCATACGCGCCATGTCGCCGGTGCGCAGCCAGCCATCTGATGTGAAGACTTCCGCAGTATCAACCGGGCGATTCCAGTACCCCTGCATGAGCTGTGGTCCGCGCACCAGCAGTTCGCCGATGCGTCCCGGCGGCAGGTCGGCGCCGGTTGTCGCATCGACGATCTTCGCTTCGGTCGATGGCAGCGGAATGCCAATCGTCGCGCGGCGCTCGTGTGATACGCCCAGCGGGTTGGCGTGCGTCACCGGACCGGCTTCGGTCAACCCATATCCTTCGACGAGACGGGCGCGGGTGACGCGCTCGAACCCCTCCTGCACTTCAATGGGCAACGGTGCAGCTCCGCTAATGCAGGCGCGCAGTGACGCCAGACCATATCGCCGCGCGTCCTTGATCTCAGCAATTGCGGCATACATGGGCGGAATGCCGGGGAAGATCGTCGCATGCTCGCGGCGAATGGCGTGCAGGACATTGCCGGTCTCGAACGTTGGCAGCAGGATCATGGCGGCAGCAATCGCCACCGAAAAGTTCATGCAGGCGGTCATGCCATAGGCGTGGGAAAACGGAAGCGCGCAGATCACCCGTTCCGTGCCGCGGCGCGCCGCAGGGAGCCATGCCGCCACCTGCACTGCGTTGGCGACCAGGCTGCGATGCGTATGGACGACCCCTTTTGCCTCGCCGGTCGTGCCGCCAGTGTACAGAATTGTCGCCGGTTTGCCAGGACTCGTCTGAGGAAGGGAGTCCCCCGGCTCTTCTGCCAGCATGTGCGCCATCCAGAGCGCCCGGCGCGCCTCATCATCGGGAACGCGGTGTCCTTCGCGTTCCTGGCGCAGAAGCGTAAATAAACGTCGCTGCCCTGGCGGCAGAAACTCCTTCAGATTGGTGTAGATAACCCGTTGCACGCCAGCGCGTTCGCGCACTGCCACAACCAGCGGGTGGAACATGCTCAATGCAATCAGCGTTGTTGCGCCTGCATCGGTCAACTGGCGCACCAGACCTCCCGCCTCGAAGATGGGGTTGGTCAATGCTACGATCGCCCCCGCGCGCCACGCGCCGTAGCAGGCAATGACCGCCTGTGGAATGTTCGGTAACACCAGCGCGATGCGTTCGCCGGGTTGCACACCCGATTTCAGCAGTGCGACGGCAAAACGTGTTGCCAGGCGATCAAGGGTGGCATAGTTGACGACGCGCCCGTAGAACAGTATTGCCGGCGCTGCCGGATATGCGTGTGCCGCTGTGGCGAGCAGATCGGGCAGGATGCATTCCGGCGCCGTGATCTCGGCAGGAACGCCAGGATCATAGAAGGCGAGCCATGGATGGTCAGGCATATGTCGCGTGTTCAACCTTCCGCCGCTGCGGACGATACGAGCGAATCGAGCACCGCCAGCGCGCGGTCGAGATCGACTTCGCGCAGCAGCAGATGATCGCGGCTGAAACCGGAAATTGCCACAATCGGCACGGACTCCGCCGCCAGCGCAGTGCTGATGAGGGCAAGGAAGCCGGTCAGGTCTGGCGGAAGATCGATCTCAAAACTGACGACGCGGTAGGGGCGCTCGATGCGAGCGCGCGGAAATGCCGGGCTGACAGCGCGCCAATCGTTTTCGGGCAGAATGAAAGTCACCGTGTCGGGAGCGACGAACAACTGCCATAGCCGGGCGCGCAGTCCGCCAAGCAGGCGGATGACCACCGCCGACTCGTGTGGATCGATCCCGGCGAGAACGTATCGTTCCGGCAACACCGACCAGCGCAAACGTCGCAGGATGTCAGGCAGGCGTGGATCGTGCATACGAGTCACAAAAGCCCCTCCTCCCTGAGAATATCGTCATCTTCAACCTCACCGCGCCAACTGCGCCGGATGCCAATAAAATGCTCGATGGCGCGATTGACTGCTTGCGGACGTTCGAGTTGCGGCAAATGACGGGCATACCGGATAATTTCCAGGCGCGATCCGGGCATCATGCGGTGCATACGTTGCAATACTGATGGCGGTACAATGAAGTCGAACTGCCCGCCGATAATGAGCGTCGGCGTGGTTATCTGCGGCAGCAAGTCCCAGCCGCGCCAGGGAAAGAGTGTTCCTGCCAGCACGCGCTTGATCACGAACAATGGCGCGTGCAGTTTGGGCGCGAGCACAGGGCGCAATCGTTCGAGGGCGGTAAGCGGGATCGGCAGTTTCAGCGCCATTTCGAGCACCGGGTGCAAATGAATCTCCGGCGCCGTCGCCAACAGTGCCAACCGCGCGACGCGCTGTGGTTGCGCGGCGGTAAATGTCAGCGCGATGGGTCCGCCAAACGAGTGCGCTGCCAGAATGAACGGTTCACGCACCTGCAAACGGTCGAGCAGTTGGGTGAAATCCCACAAGAACTCTTCCAGCGTGTAGGCGGAGCGGGGCGCCTCGGATTGACCGTGTCCGCGAAGGTCGAACGCAATGACGCGGTAATTGCGAACAAAGCGGGTCAACTGCGGCAACCATTGTTCTGCACACCCACCGGCGCCATGGATAAACACCATTGTGCCTTGTGCCGCTTCGACAGGCGCAGCATCGATCACGCTCAGGCGCACAGGCGCACTTCCGGCGACGGTGACGATTGTGCGCGTCAGTTCCATCAGGCAAGAAACCCCAGCAATGCGCGCTAAAACGCTTCGGGTCGTTCGTCTATCGAATGGCGCTGCGTCGCGCGCAGCGTGACGAATTGCGCGCCAGGAAGAGCAGCCGCAACCCGCCGCGATATTCAGGCGCACAGGCGCACTTTTGGCAACGGTGACAATTGTGCGCGTCAATTCCATCAGGCAAGAAACTCCAGCAATACGCGCTGGAACACTTCGGGTTGTTCGTCCATCGGGTGGTGCAGCGCCCCGCGCAGTGCGACGAATTGCGCGTCGGGAATAGCAGCCGCAACCCGTCGCGACAGTTCTGCTGGCACGATGGGGTCGCGATCGCCGTTGATCACTAGCGTTGGAACACACACCTGATCCAGGCGTTCATCGAGTGAATTGGCAAACAACCCATTGAGCAGACGACGCAACCCTTCGGGATCGTGGTGTGCAGCACATGTGGCGCGACGCAGCCCCGGCAGTACGCGCTCCATGCCGGCAATCGGGCGCCAATGACGCGCGAGCGCATCCAATCCCCGGTAGAGGAGCAATGACGCGCGCAACGCTGCCCACCCATATCCGTCTTGCAGGTAGAGCCGTGTGTAGGGCGGCATGGCGCTTCCCAACGCCGCAGGCGCCACCAGTGCCAGGCGTTCCACCAGATGCGGGTGGGTGAGCGTCAACTCCAGCGCCACATTCCCCCCCATCGAGTGACCAACCAGCGTGATCCGATGAATCTCCTGCGCTGTACAGAATGCAGCCACCCGCCCGGCAATGTGCTGCATGCGTTCCGCGCCGTCAAGCGGCGAGCCGCCATGCCCCGGAAGATCGAGCGCAAAGACGCGGGTACGCGCTGAGAGCGCTGCAATCGTGGCGTGCCAGATTTCTTTCGTGTCGCCCCATCCATGCAACAGTGCAATGACGCGCTCACCGGCGCCGGCAGCGCTGTAGCGCAGACGACTCACGGCGCACCATGCTTCAATTGGCGAGATGGCTGGTGTGTCGATCATTGGGATTGGCGGTATTGGTCCTGATCGCATGATACCACACTCTGAGGGTTTAAAGGCGGACAGACCATCCCGGCGAACACCGGCACGCCCACCGGGGGACGGCCGCGCGCATGGCGCCGGTCTCCCCGCTCCTGCGCGCGGTCCGCCTTTGAAACTCTGAGGGGAGAGGGTTGGCATGCCACATTCAACGCGCCCCCTCTTCAACCGCCGTTTTCCTGCCCAATCGCCATGAGCAGATCGCTCGCCTCCCACGCCAGCATACCGCCGCGTAAGATCGTTATCCGGTCGAACCCGCGACGCATCAGCGCCGCGGCGGCGCGTTCACTGCGGCGACCGCTGCGGCATGCCAGCACAATGGGACGATCACGCCGCACGTTGTCGGAGTGGGTGAGCAATTCGTACAGCGGCAGCAACTCAGCCTGCGGAATGTGCCCCTGGCGATACTCGCGCGGCTCGCGCACATCGATGACACGCGGCGGGTATGGGCTGCGGATCTGCTGCCATAACTCACGCGGCTCGATCATCGGAACCTGAAGTGGCGCACCTCGTTCTGGCAGCAGCGGTATGGCTTCTGGAGGGAGCGGACGCTTCGGCAGGTTCTGGCATTCGCGGAATGCGCGCACCTCGCATTCGTAAATGCAGACTGCCGGATCGAGCACGCGATGGAAAAGATGGTCAATCGCGTGATCTTCGTCCAGGAAATGGTCTGCTCCCACGTACTGCGTGAAGCCGGTGACGTCCATCATCTGACGCACCGGCTGGCGCACGCGCACAAAGTAGACCCCGCCGCCACGATCACGATACTGGCGCACGATGGTCTGAAGCATCTTGATGCCGCTGACATCACAGCGCTGCACGCTGTGCATGCGGAGCAAAAGAAATCGCTGGGTTGGATTCCTGGTCAGCAAAACGTTCATCTGCTCCTCAACATGATTGACGGCGCCAAAGTAGAGATCGCCAAGCACATCGACAACTGCCAGTTGTGGACACACCGGCAGATGTGGCTGATACTCCCAATGGCGGAAGGCGGCATCCGGCAGCACGCTCTGGACGCGCGGCGCGCTGGTGCGCCACAGGTACGCGCCGAGCGACATCAGCACGCCGCTGATGATGGCAAATTGCAGCGGTACGAAGAGGGTTGCCGCCAGCGTAATCAGCGAAATGGTTCCATCAACGCGGTCGGCGCGCCAGATGCGCCGGATCGCCAGATGATCGACCATACTCCAGGCTGTGATTGCCAGCGCACCCGCCAATACCGGACGCGGCAGATGCGCGATCAGTGGCGCGAGCGGGAACATTGCGATGAGGACAAACACGCCGGAGAACGCATTCCCCAGGCTGGTACGCGCCCCTGACTGAAAACTCAATGCCGACCGGTTGAAGGAACCGGAGCACGGGTACCCGGAAAAGAAGCCTGCGCAGATATTCGCCAGCCCCTGCCCGATAAACTCCTGGTTGCTGTCGAGGCGTTGTTGCGAGTGCGTGGCAATGGCGCGCGCAATGGCTGAGGCTTCAACCAGCCCGATAATCGCCACTGCCAGCGCCCCGTTCGCCAGCGCCCCGATCAGGTTCAGGTCCAGCAGCGGCAGTTTGGCGAGCGGTGGGAGCGACTGCGGCAACACGCCAAGTGTGCGCACACCCGACTCCTCCAGACGCAGCACCCAGGCGATGGCCGACACAACAACCAGCGCGATCAGGAGCGTCGGCAGGCGTCGCCGCAATCGTTGCAGGGTGGCGATGAGCGCAATCGTCGCAACACCCAGCAGCAGACTCGGTAGATGGGTGCGTTGAATCTGCGCTGCGCTCAGAACGAACGTTTCAATAAGACCAACGCCCATCGGAAGGTCGAGACGCAAGATCGGGGCGATCTGATTGGAGATGATCAGGATGCCGGCGCCGGCCGTAAACCCAACGGCGACCGAGTCGGAAACGAAGTTGACCAGTAGCCCCAGGCGCGCCAGCCCAAAGATGAGGCGCAGTGCGCCTGCCAGCACTGCCAGCATGCCGGCGAGCGCCATGAACTCAGGTGTGCCGGGCGCGGCGAGCGGCAGGATGACCGAGAGGGTGAGCAGTGACGCCGTGTTGGTCGGACCGGTGTGCAGATGGCTCGATGATCCCCACAGAGCGCCGATAATAGATGCCACAATTGCGGAATACAGCCCCATTTCCGGCGGCAGACCGGCAAGGAGCGAGAATGCCAGCGCCTGTGGCAGCAGCACAAGCCCGACGGTCACGCCCGCCACCAGGTCGGCGCGCAGGGTTTCGAGGGAGTAGCCGCGCATCACCTCCACAGGGCGCGCAATGGTTGCGGGAAATTTCTGCAAGGCGGCAAGCATGGAGCGAGAGAACTAAGAATCGAGAACTGAGAACTGGTCCTGGACATTCAAGATTGGATGTTGGCGGGACGAATCTGCATAACACGCAGCAGTGAGAAATTGTGTTTTATGAACTCCACTGAAACACCTCAGGGGACATCGGGATATGTTGAACGCGCCAGGGCGCCTTCGCTTTCAAACGCGCGAAGCTCAATCGTACATGGTTTGAGTAACCATACGTAAGGTGGACTTCTCAATATCTTCAACAATATTAAGATTGTTCTGTATGTTGCTCAAGTCCATAATCATATCGGCACTACAGCAAGGTTTTCTGAACAAATTTCTCTTTTTCTACTTCTATTCGATTTTCTGCAAGTTTTACATATTTTTCCAGCATTTCTATGCCAATATAGTGGCGACCTTCCCGAATTGCTGCGATTGCGGTTGTGCCGCTTCCTATAAAACAGTCGAGAACGATTTCCTCGGGATCGGTAAGCAGCCTGATGACTCTGGAGGGCAGCTCGACCGGAAATTTCGCCTCATGGTCATCATTACATCTTACGGATGGAATATACCATACCCCTCTCGACCCCCAATGTTTCCATTCTTCTGGAGAAAGTCTCTTTCTGTCGAATTTGGTGATGCCTGGTTTCCAGAAGAAATAGAGATATTCAAACTCATCCACTGAACGATACTAAAGGCTTGCCCAGCGCGAGTTCTCCCATGCCGCATCCTTCACCCATATCCTTCGATCATACGGGTACAACCCGGCCTGCAACGCCCAATCCTCGACCATCCCGCCAACTATCTTAACCCTCGTTTGTACTTCATATTTACCACCGCGAATATTATTGCCGTGCAGCCGGCGGTCAATCGTCTGCTCGCTGCAACCGAGAAGCTTTGCGAGTTGATAACGATTATATCCGGGATGTTGTTCAATTGCTTTGAGAACATCCTCTCTCGTGACCGGCGATCGCTTCCTGTTCACCGCCTCCGCCTGAATGCGAGGCATGGTTTGATCTTTGAACACGAGGATGTCGGCAATATTGATGACCAGAAATCCGCCGGGCTTGAGAATGGGGAAATGGAGCCGTATGACAGTGCTGAGCAGATTTTGCCATTCATCGAATGAGAGATGCTCTTCATATTCTTTTCCAACAAAATAGGGCGGCGACCAGACGCTCAAGGCGACGCTGTTCGGCTCTATTTGAGGAAGCAGTTGCTGCGCATCGCCGCAATACAGAGCATCGGGTTGCAGGAAGCGGTGCGCTGAGCGAGTCGAAGCGGTGTTCGCCTCCTGTTCACTCTGACCGTTCATTGGATACAGTGCGCGAAACGTTTCCTGCAAATCGCGCGGCAATCGGTCAATCCGCACAGGAATGTGTGGCGAGTCGTCGATCATTGGTCAACTCTTGTGGTGCAGCGAACCGGTGTTCTGATTAATATTATACGCGAGATCAGACCTGCTTCCGCGCTTGCATGTGAGCGTCGCCGGCGCCAATCCTGCTTTGGGGCGACCCGCCTGTTCGCCACGCCTGTGCCTCTGATTGACGTGCTACGTCATCTGATCGCCCCTTATCGCCCCGACTGCGCCGACGTGACCACCCATGCGCGGCGTCCATCGCTGATCCACTCGATGTCGCCGTCCACTCGTTCGTGGTACAGGCGCGCGCCGCCAATAGCGCGTTCGTGGTAGGTCTGCTGCGGTGCGTGCCGCGTCTGATAGCCGTCGCTGTAGACAATGACCGCAGGATGCAGCGACTCGACCAGCAGTGCGTGTGGGTCGTGCTGCCAGGGATAGACGAGCAGCGCAGCGCGGTCAGGCGCCTGGCGCTCGATCATGTCGGACGTGGCGCTATGCGCAAAGACCACGCTCGTCGCGCCATAATCAAGGCGCAGCAGCGCTCCCTGATCGGTGCAATCCAGCGTGTGCAGTGTCACGCCATCGATTGCCAGACGTTGCCCGGCGCGCAGCCTATGCACCGGTGTGGCATTGTGCGTCAGCGTCCGGCGCCAGGCGTCGAACGTGGCGTTTGGCACGGTGTTTGGCGGCGCCAGCGCCCGTTGTGCCCGGTAGCGTTCCAGCGCCGCCACCTGCCCCGGAAGGCGTTGTCCGTCTGGTGAGGTCACAACTACCAGTGCCAGTTCACGCTGCCAGAACGGGAGGCGCCTTCCCAGCGCCGCCACCAGCGCGTCCGGATCGGCGCCGCCATCGATCAGCAGATACCTGCCGTCAGGCGTCTGCACCAGCGCAGCATCTCCTGTCAGCGCCGGAAGAAACACGTGCAGGCGCCCATCGGGTCGCTGCATCCAGGCGAGTCCCAGCAGCGCAGCAATGATCAACCCAACGCGAGGAGCAAAACGGCGAAGAAAACCTGAGTCCGATGATGGTGCAGCCATCGCCGCCTCCGATGCTGCGCAGGTCGCGCGGCTGCCTGCCGGATACGATTATACCCGTGAAACCTTACTGTGGCAACGACGTATATGGGGGTGTACAACGCCGTAACGCTGTGCTAGAATGAACGGGCGACACGCCTGCATTCACCTGGACGGCAAAGGCGCGCCGGTCGGTAATGGAAGAGAACGATTGCAAGGAGGCTGGAGACATGTCGATCTTCGTCCGCATCCGCGATATTCTGAGCGCCAATATCAACGCCCTGCTCGACAATGCGGAAGACCCTGAGAAAATGGCGAATGAGTATCTGCGCCAGTTGCACAACCAGGAGTACGAGGTCAAGACCAATGTCGCCGCTGCGATGGCGGACCTGGCGCGGCTCAATCGTATGGAAGCGCAGTATCTGGCTGAGGTTGAAAGTTGGGACCGCAAGGCCGAGGCGGCGTTGCGAGCTGGCGATGAGTCGTTGGCGAAGGCTGCCCTGGCGCGCAAGGTGCAGGCGCAGAAACTGTACGAGCAGTACCGCGACCAGTCTGACGCGCAGGAGCAGCAGGTCGAGCAACTGGAGCAGGCGCTGGTGCAGTTGCAAACGCGCGTCGCCGAAGTGCAGGCGAAGCGTGATCTGATTATCGCCAAGAAGAACCGCGCCCAGACGCAGGAAGCAATCCAGCGCACGGTGCGCCAGGCCACCCGTATCTCGGCGATGGACAAACTGGATCAACTCGAAAGTCGTGTTGATGATCGCCTTGACCAGGCTGAAGCGATGGCGAAGCTCGAAGGTGATACACTGGAGAACAAGTTCCGCAACCTGGAGCGTGATACTGCGGTCGATGCCGAGTTCGAGGAATTGAAGCGCCGGCTGGGACAGGGTTGATTGGTATCTGAATGGGTCCAATCGTTGTGGGGCGAGGCGTCGGTTGGCGAACCGATGCCTCGCCCCTTTTTGCAGGTGCGGCGGGCGTGTCGGGCTGAGGGGCGGTGACGAGGTGTACAGGGGTGAATTCTCGGTGTGCTTCTAAGATCACCCAAAACCTGGACAATCCAGGACGCGGCGCGGCTGACGTTGGCTCCGACAGGCTCAGCCAACGTCAGCCACAAGACGGTCAACACGGGCTATTGTGCAACATCTGGTTGATCGCCCTATAAGCACGCTGCGACTGCCTGGCATCGGAAGGCGCAGGCAAGGGGAAGCGAAGCCTGCCTGCGCGGGCGAGACGCCGACTCGCACTAACACGCGCCTGTCAGAAAACCTCCCCCTGAAAGGACGGCGCGGGCAGGTCCGAGACCTGCCCGTATAGCGGCTGCGGTGCTGCGCCCCTCCAATCGCTCACAGTCGTAGCGGCGACCACAGGGGGCAGGTCGCAGACCTGTCTCCTACGCCTGTATTTCTGCCACCGGCAGGTACAACCGCGTGACGTACTCCTTGACCATGCGGCGGGTGCTGAATACCGGCGCAATGGTGGCAATCGATTCTTTTGCAATTGCCAGCCACCGGTGCGGGATACCGTCAGGTCCCCGGTCGTAATACGTCGGAATGACTTCCTGCTCCAAAATACGGTAGAGATGCTGCGAGTCGTGCCAGTCCTGCTCGTCCTGATTGCTGTACTCACGCTCTTCGCCGATTGCCCAGCCGTTCTTGCCGTTGTACGCCTCGGGCCACCAACCGTCGAGGATGCTGACATTGACGACGCCATTCAGCCCCGCCTTCTGCCCGCTGGTGCCGCTTGCCTCATATGGGCGCCGCGGCGTGTTGAGCCAGACATCCACCCCCTGAACCAGCGCACGCGCCAGGGCCATATCATATTCCTCAACGAACAGAATGCGCCCAAGAAATCCAGGTTGCTGCGACATCTGATAAACCTGCTGGATGAACTGTTTCCCCGGATCGTCTGCCGGATGCGCTTTGCCCGCAAAAATAATCTGCACGGGCCGGTCGCTGCGATTGAGCAACGCCTTGAGACGCTCCGGCTCGCGAAACAGCAGCGTGGCGCGCTTGTAGGTGGCAAACCGGCGGGCAAAGCCAATCGTGAGAATCTTCTCGTCGAGCACGGGCCAGACCTGCGGTGGTGATCCCAACCGCAGATGACGCTGGCGAACACGTTCACGCGCCAGCATGACAAGATCGCGTTTCAACGCCTGTCGCGTCTCCCATAACTGATCGTCGGGAATGTCTCGCACCTTCTCCCAGCGGGCGACATTGTCGAGGTCCGCTTCCCAATCGGGGCCAAGCGCCGCATCGTACAGGCGGCGCATCGCAGGCGCCAGCCACGTGCTGCTGTGGATGCCGTTCGTGATCGAGGTGATCGGCACCTCATCCTGCGCTGTGCCTGGATAGAGCCAGTGCCACATGCCGCGCGCCACATGACCGTGCAGTTTACTTACGCCATTGTGCACATGCGATCCCTTCAGCGCCAGCACGGTCATGGCGAACGTTGGTCCCCACTGCTGATGTTGCAGCGCAATAGCGAAGAATTGCTCGCGCGTCAGTCCGAGTTGGGTCCAGAACGACCCAAAGTACTTCTCTATGAGGTGGAGCGGGAAGGCATCATTGCCCGCCGGCACCGGTGTGTGCGTGGTGAAGACCGACTGTGCGCGCACTTCGCGCCATGCCTCATCGAACGGCATGCCCTGCGCGACCTGCTCGCGCACCAGTTCGAGCACCAGGAACGCCGAGTGCCCTTCATTCATGTGCCAGACGTTCGGGTGAATACCAAGTTGACGCAGTGCGCGTACCCCGCCAATGCCCAGAACAATTTCCTGCGCAATGCGCATTTCCTGGTCGCCGCCGTACAGACGCGCCGACAGTTCGCGGTCTTGCGGACTGTTCGGATGAATGTCCGTGTCCATCAGGAACAGCGACACCCGCCCAACCTGGATGCGGTACACCTTGGCATAGATCGCGCGACCGGGCAGATCGACCTCGACGACCACCTCGCGCCCGTCGGCAGTCAGCGCCTGCGTTGCCGCAATATCGGCGAAATTCAATTTAGAATAGATCGCCTCCTGCCAACCGCTCGGATCCAACCGCTGCCGGAAGTATCCTTGTGGGTAGATAAATCCAACGGCAACGAACGGCAACCCCAGATCACTCGCCTCTTTTACGTGATCGCCTGCCAGAACGCCAAGACCGCCTGAATAGATCGGCAATGACTCGTGAAGACCAAACTCCGCCGAGAAATAGGCGATCATCACATCGTTGCCGTTGCCATTGCCGAAGGTGCGGCGGTACCAGGTGTCCTCAGCCGCCATGTACCGGTCGAACGCCGCCATCACCTGGTCGTACTTCGCCAGATACGCCGGATCGGCGGCGGCGGCTTCGAGTTTGCGCTGGCGCACATCGCGCAGGAAATCGACCGGATTGTGATGATCCTCCTCCCACAGGTCAGCGTCGATGTGGCGATAGAGATCCTGCGCTTCGGGATGCCAACTCCACCACAGGTTGTACGCCAGATCGCGGAGACGGGCGATCCGCTCAGGAATCGGTGTAAAGAGTAAATCGGCGCTTCTGATACTCAAGGACGCCTCCTTGACCCCATCAGCCATCGCCGTTGACAATCATCGTCATGGAGATGGATCAGAATACACGCGGAGAACAGCGCGACGACGCGCTGCTCGTACTATACACGTTTCTGTGCAAGGACGCAAGTTAACCGGCTTTCGATTGTTTACGCAATTGTGCGCTCCATACGACGTTGCACAGCATAGTAGACGGCGATGAAATTGTAGATCATGTGGAACAAATAGGTGAATGGCAGGAGTGTGAAGAGCGCCAGACCCAGCAGCGCGTGGACGTATACGATGCCATGCACCAGATTGAGCCGCGCGAACAGTTCTGTCCAGATGATACAGAAAATAATGCTGCGCACCAGGAGCCGATCCCATGGGAGACGCCCCGGTGTGCGGATGCCGCGCGCTGCCTGATCGATGTCTGCCACCACCGCGCCGCTCCGCTTTCGCAGCAGGGTGACCATGAGGTGGAGATTCCCCACAACTGCAAATCCGACAGCGATCCAGGTGATGCCCACGAAATAGGGTGCGAAATCGCCAAAGAGAAAGTGTGACTGGAGCGACTCACCGTTGCCGAAGATGAGCGCCAGCAGGTTGGCAGGCGTGTAGTTGAAACTTTCTTCCATGTGCAATGCCACATCCGGCACCGGTTTGCCGAAGATGATGTGCGCAAAGACGATCAGCGCCGAAATGGTATAGCCGGTGACCTCGGTGATAATGGCGATATGGTAGTAGAGATAGCCGCGTCCCCAGGTCGGGTTGGCACGCTTGTAGAAATGTTTGATCGGACCGAACAGCACCGCATGCAGCGCCTCGAAGAACCCCAGGCGGCGTGGCGCATGCTCGAAGGTCGGTGATACGCCGCGAAAACGCCGCCGTGTCGCAAGCGCCCATGCGAACCGTCCCAGCCGTACTCCGACGCCGATCAGAAAAACGGTGATTGCGATCGGTGCTATGATATTCAGCACATTGATGATGATCATGGTGCGCCTCCTTTTGCGGAACTTTCATGTGCGCAGCCTGCAACGATGCAGGGTGTTCCGGCGATTCACGACTGCACCTGCGACTGATCCGCCACGGCTCGCGTGTGCAACGCTGGCATAGTCAACATCGTCATGTCGCGCAACGCGTGCAGATGGTCGTACACCTGCGGATGGTCTTTGGCGAAACGTTGGACAATCTCATCACGCTCCAGCCAGTCGAGCAGCGCCGGGAACTCCGGCGTCTGCATGAGCGCGGCCATCCGCCCTTCGATACTGTGTTCCAGGAAGAAGCCAGGATCACGGTTCTTCAATTCCGCCGGAACGAACATGCGATCCAGTTCGCCGCGCTTTGCCAGCGCCGGTTCCATGGCTTCATAGACGACTTCGAACAACACCAGCGCCATCCGTTCTCCAGGTTGCGCCAGTCCGTAGGTACGGCAGGTGTCTTCCAGCGACAGGGTGCAGACAACGCATGGCGAGGTGACATACTCGGCGCCGGTTGCGCGGATCTGGTTTGCTTTCAGCACCGAAATCTTGCGTCGCAGGTCGGTGTTTTCCGGCAAACGCATGCCGCCGGCGCCGCCGTTGCAGCAGTAGTTGTGCTCACGATTAGGGGTCATTTCAACAAAATTGTCGGTCACGAGGTACAGCAGATCGCGGAACACGTCTCCCAACCCGGAGAGGCGCGTGGCGTAGCACGGATCGTGCAGCGTGACTTTCAGGTCGGTCTTTTCGACCGGCAACCGCCCTTCCCGGATCAGGTCGAGCATCAGCGTATCGACGCTCACAATCGGATAGCGGAAGGGACGTCCCAGGGTTTCCGACGCCTCGGCGTAGAGCGTGCGCGCGTCGCAGCCGCATTCGACCAGCAGTATCTTCTTGACGCCGAGCCGATCCGCTTCCTGTTCCCACTCTTCCAGCATTTGCTTTGAGAGATTGTGGTGAACCGCGATGTGGTCGATCTCGGTGCCGGTGTCGATCACATACGGCGAGATGGTGTAACTGACCCCGGCAGCATTGAGGATTTTGATCAGTTTGATGCCGTAATCAGGGATTTTGGTGTTGCCAGCCGCCGGACAGACGAAGAGCATTTCGGCGCCGTGCACATCGACCGGCACTTCGATCCCTTCGCTGCGCAGGAACAAACCAACCCGTCCGATGACCTGCGGGATGGTCAATCCGAAACTGTGGCGGTAACGCTCGGTGTTTTCGACGATGGATTTGATGGTCGGGTTGGCGTAGCTCAACCCGGAGTCGGCGTAAGCGGCGCGCGCGAGGCGCACAATACGGCGTGTGCTGATGCCTGCCGGGCAGGCGAGCGTGCAGCGTCCGCACGCGGTGCATGCCCAGAAGTAGCGCATGTTCTCCTTCAGGTCGTCCACCGTTGGCGTGGGAACCAATCCGAGTGCTCCGCCGATCTGCCCTTCGAGCGTCATGTAGCGCTGATAGACCTGGCGTATCAGCCCGGTTTTGTGGGTGGGATGCAGTTTTTCGTCGCCGGTGACCAGATACCACGCGCAGGCTTCACCGCACATCTTACAGTCCATACACGCTTCAAGATTGACCACGTCCTCGGCAGTCATGTTCTTGCGCAGCGAGTCGACAAAGACGCGCATTTCCGCTTCCATATGAGTGCCCTCCCTCACGTATCATGTGGATAACGATGAATGAACCGGGAATGTGGACCAGAATGATAGACAATGCTTCAGTTGCGTGCAGTGGCGGTATCAGGCACGATGGCTTCGATGGTTGCACCGGTGACAGGTCGCGAGCGACGAATAGTGAGCCTCACGTTCCGCGTCACAGTGCAGCGTTCACGCATGAACACACATAGTGCAGCAACACGGTGGATACCGGTCGGGCTGCCGGTACGCTCCCTCTCACGTATCCGTGGTGGAGGGCATCGGACGGGGCGCGGTTGCCGCATCGGAAATGATCACGCGATCACAGCAGAACGTCGCTGCAATCTTCTCGTCATCGATATAGACTGGTCTCATAATCGAGATGTGCAGAGAAGGGGTGATCGTTGTGGTTGAGAGTGTAGCAGAAGTCGGTGAGATGATGCGTGAAAAGATTGCTACAGAAAATTGTGGTTTGAGGGAGTTTAAACTTTTTGAGCATCCCGCTTATTGCCGGCGACGCCTGCGGTGCAGGTGGCGCATCGAGCGGCGCGGACGGTAGCCAAGGGCGCGCAGGCGGGCAGCAATGGTCTGAATAGAGGGAAGGTCGTCGGGGTTGTACCCCTTCTGCTCGATCAGGGCGCGGCGCACCTCTTCGATGCTCATGCATGGCGCGCTGGCGTCGCTGCGACATTCGGCGTGTTGGCGACGCCAGGCTTCCACCAGATCGCGAATGTCATCCAGCAGATTGGGCAGGCGCGCTTCGACCGGCTTGCGCCCTCGCAGATGGGTGGCGTCAAGACAGGTCAGACCACTCTCCAGTTCGCGCATGCCTTTGCGGATAGTGGCGCGATTCCAGCCGAGTTCACGCTCGGCAAGACGCTGCCCGCCAGGACCCAACGCTCTGACCGTGCGCGCCATGAAGATCCGGCGCTCACTGCCTTTCAGCGATTGGGCGGTCTGGATTAACTCGGTTTTGATCTCATCGTTGAGGTCCATGGTTCGTGGGAGGGTTCGAGGTTCGCATTCAACCTCCGCTGTCCATCACCGCCGCGTGGCAGAAATATGCTGCGCGCTGCGTTATCAGCCGCTTCGTGCCGGTCAAGCGAACCGATGTACATAATGGCAGGTGCGCCGAAGAGTTGCCAACCATAATGTGCACCTCAACCGGCTCAACGACGAGGTGCATGGTCGTATCATAATACGCGAGCAGTTCGACAGGCAAGGTAAAGATCACGCGCTTTCGTTCGCCCGGTTGGAGATGCACACGCTTGAAGCCGCGCAGTTCTTTGACCGGTCGCGTGACGCTGGCGCCTTCGGTGCGTGTGTAGAGTTGCACCACCTCATCGCCGCTGCGCTCTCCTGTGTTGATCACGTCCACCGATGCCTGCACTTCGCCATCGGTCGTCACGTCAGGCGTGACCGTCAGGTTTTCGAATGCGAACTGCGTGTAGCTCAGCCCAAAGCCGAACGGAAAGAGCGGTTGATTGCTCTCATCCATGTACGGTCCATAGAAGAACGATCGCGCTCCAGAGGGGCGATGAGCGTAGAACAGCGGAACCTGTCCCACGTGACGCGGAAAGGTGATGGGTAACTTGCCGCCGGGATTGACGTCGCCAAAGAGCGCCTCTGCCAATGCCGGCGCTCCCTCCGCTCCTGGCAGCCAGGCTTCGACGACCGCAGGGGTCGCGTCGACAAGATGCGGAATCGCATAGGGGCGTCCGGTCACCAGCACCAGCACCACCGGCGTTCCCGTTGCCAGGATCGCTGCAACCAACTGTTGCTGCACACCGGGGAGGGTCAGGTGGGCACTGTCGCGGAATTCGCCCGACGTGCACTCTGGCGTCAGACCGGCCTTATCGCCGACGACCACGATGGCAACCTCCGCTTTGCGCGCCGCCTCGATTGCTTCGGCAAAACCGTCGGTCGATGGCGAATTGACATCACATCCCCTGGCGTAGAGGACCTGCGTTGTCGGTGACACGGTGCGACGAATCGCTTCAACGATGGAGAGCATCGAAGAATCGTTCTCGATGAGCCGGATCGAATCCGGCAGCGGATGCTCAGAGAAACCCAGTTGACTCAGCGTGATCAGCGTCTCGATATGCGCTGGATAAGAATAGTCGCCCAGCAGGTTGCGCTTGCTGTCGGCGTTGGGACCGATGACGGCGATAGCGCTCAGGGTTTTGGGCAGCGGCAACCGATTGCCCTCGTTCTTGAGCAGCACAATCGACTTGCGCGCGATCTCGCGCGCCAGTTCACGCTGTGCTGGCGTGTCGAACACCGCAGGAACGGCGTCGGGATCCACGTAGGGGTTCTCGAACAGCCCAAAAGCGAACTTCAAGGTCAGAATACGGCGCACCGAACGATCCACCCACTCCATCGGAATCTCACCCGCAGCAAGGGCGTCGAGCAGCGGTTGACCGTAAGCCTCGACGTTTGGCAATTCAATATCCATTCCCGCTTCGAGCGCCAGTCGCGCGGCATGCGCCTTGTCACGCGCCAGTTTGTGATAGTTGCGCAACTGATCGATGGCCATATAGTCGGAAACGACCAACCCTTCAAATCCCCATTCATCGCGCAGAATGCCGGTCAGCAACCAGTGTGCGCCGCTGCACGGCTCGCCGTCGATTTCGTGGTAGGCGGGCATGATCGACGCCAACCGCGCGGCGCGTACTGCCGTCTCGAACGGCGCCAGATAGACTTCGCGCAATTCGCGCGTCGTGATATGCGCCGGCGCCCAGTTGAGTCCGCCTTCCGACGCGCTGTACCCTACGAAATGTTTGCCCGTCGCCATCACGCCCTCGGACCAGTCGGCGCCTTGTAGCCCGCGAATGTAGGCGGCGCCCATGACTGATGTCAGGTACGGGTCCTCGCCAAATGTCTCCTCGGTGCGTCCCCAGCGTGGATCGCGGGCGATGTCGAGCACCGGCGCCAGCCCATGATGCACGCCGACGGCGCGCATCTGCTGGCGAATAACGCGAGTCATTGCTTCGACCAGTTCCGGCTCCCAGGCGCTGGCAATGCCGATAATCTGCGGGAAATTAGTAGCGCCGTTGGCAAGGAAACCACTACAGCACTCATCATGGATCAGCGCCGGGATGCCAAGCCGTGTCTCCTCGACCAGAAACTTCTGGATCTGATTCGCCAGTCTGGCTGTCTCGACCGGTCCCAGGCTGCTGCCGCCCGCGAGTCGCGTTACCTGTCCTAGGCCGTGCGCCATGCGCTCCTGCGCCCATTGCCGGTTCAACCCGCGATCATCGGCAATCTCATAAATCCAGCGGCTACTCAGTTGGGCGACTTTCTCCTCGACGGTCATCCGACCAAGCAGATCTTCGACACGCTGTTCGATGGGGAGACCGGCGTGTTGATACGGATACGTGGTAGTTGTGTCAGGCATGATCAATATCACCTTGTGATGCAATCAGAACTTCGTCGTTGCGGGGTGCTTCTGCGTACAGATGACAGGCGACCTGCGCGCCATCGATCTCGAACAGTGGCGGCGTCACCCGACGACAGACATCCATCGCATGGGGACAGCGACCGGCGAAACGGCATCCCTGACGCAAATACTCTTCCTGCTCGACATCGGAAAGGCGAATCACGCCCTGCCAGCGCCGTTGGGGATCCGCCTCCGGGATCGATGCGCGCAACAATTGCGTGTAAGGATGCTTTGGCGCCATCAACACCTGCTCGACCGTCCCTATTTCGACGATCTTGCCGCGAAACATAATGGCGATACGATCACACACATAGTATGCCGTCGCCAGATCGTGCGTAATGTAGAGGACGCTCACGCCAAATTCGTCGCGTAGTCGCTTGAAGAGGTTGACAATCGACATCCGCAGCGAGGCATCGACCATCGAAACCGGCTCATCAGCAATGATCAGTTTCGGGTCGGTCAGCAATGCGCGCGCAATCGAGATGCGCTGCAACTGACCGCCTGAGAATTCGCTGGGATATTTTCCCGCCAGATCGTCGTAGGTGAGGCCCACCAACCGCAGTTTGGCATCGATCCGCTCAATTGCCCCCTGCCTGCTCGTTGCCAGGCGGTAATTCTGGATCGTCTCGAAAAAGTAGCGTTCGACGGTGCGCAGCGGGTTGAAGGTCGCAAAGGGGTCCTGGAAAATCGCCTGGATGCCCTCGGTGAACCAGACCTTTTCGTTCTTGCCTTCGCGTCTGCCATTGTGAATAATCGCCCCAGATGTGGCGCGTTCAAACCCCATGATAATCCGCGCCGTTGTGGACTTGCCGCAACCGCTCTCGCCCGCCAGCGCGAAAATCTCTGCCGGTTTGATGAAGAACGAAACATCATCGACCGCCGTGATTTTCACCCGCGAGATAACGCTGCCGAGCGTAAATATTTTGGTCAGATTCTCAACTTCAAGCAGCTTTTCCATAACTCCCCTCTTCGACCAACCAACAGGCAACCCTGTGATCCGGCGCAACCGGTGTGAATCCCGGCATCTCGCGCTTGCAGATCTCCATCGCGTGAGGACAGCGGGGATGGAACGGACAGCCGGAGGGCGGATTGGCGAGTGAAGGCGGACTTCCCGGTACGCTCTCACGCGGCGTTTTGTCGCCAAACCTGGGCAATGAACTGATCAGATACTGTGTGTATGGATGGGTCGGCACGCTGAACATGCGTTCGGTTGGCGCTTCCTCGACGATCCTCCCGGCATACATGATGCCGATGCGGTCGGCAATATTGGCATGCACCCCCATATCGTGCGTTACCAGCACAATGGTATTTTTCAGCCTGGACTGCACATCCCTGAGCAATTGCACGACCCCGCGCTGCACGACAACATCGAGCGCCGTGGTTGGTTCATCGCCGATAATGATACGCGGCTTGAGCAACGTCGCAAGCGCAATCGTCACACGCTGCCGCATACCGCCCGACAGTTGATGCGGGTAGGCATCGAGGATTTTCGGCGGCAATCCCAACTCGATCAGATGGTCTCTGGCGAGGATGAAGGCGTCGCTCTTCTGGTGAACGTCCAGATGACTTTCAATGAAGTCGCGGTACGTATCGCGAATGCGCGCGACCGGGTTGAGCACGCTCATCGACCCCTGTGGCACATACGCGATATACGTCATGCGCAGCCTGCGTTTCTCTTCCTGAGAAAGCGCCGCGACATCGATCTCGGCGCCATTGACGCGATAGCAAACCTTTCCGCCCATGATGCGCAATGGCGGCTCGACGGCAGCCGCAAGCGCCTTGAGCAACGTGGATTTACCGCAGCCGCTCTCGCCGGCGATGCCGTAGATCTCATTCTCCCGGATCGCCAGATCAACATCGTGGACCGCCTTGATGATTTTGGTTTTACCATAGATATCGAGCGCATAAAACGCCCGGAGCGCTTCTGCGCGCAGAATGGCATCGCCCATGTGCGTATCAGGCTCCTACGCGCTGCACGCGCGTGCGTGGATCGAGATATTCACTAATGCTGACCGATAGCCAGTAGAGAGCGATGAAGAGCAGCACCGACAGCAAGATCGGCGTCGTCACCCACCACCAGCGGCCCAACAGGATCGCCTGATAGTTGATAGCCCAGTAGAGCATCGTCCCCAACGTCGGGATGGACATATCGAGCAACCCCAGGATTGCCAGTGTGATCTCCAGCCCGATTGCCCATGCCATATTGTTGATCAGGGTTGAGAAGATCAGGGGTGTGGTGTACGGCATGTACTCATTGATCACCAGTTTGAGCGTTCCCGTGCCGGAAAGGATGGCGGTTTGCGTGAAATCACGCTCACGCAGGCTCAACATCTGAGAACGGATGAGACGTGCATCCCATGCCCAGCCAAAGAATGCCAGCAATAACCCCAGCGTCGCCAGGTTCAGGCTTGCGCGGATCAGCATCGCCATCATCACAATGATCAGGAAGAGGGGAATAACCAGGAGACTGTCGCTCACAAACATGAGCGTCCGGTCCCACATGCCGCCCCGATACCCCGCCACCATCCCGATGGCGACGGCAATAATGCGCGAGACAACGCCGGCGATTACCGCAATGATCAGCGAGTTGCGCACGGCGAAGGTCGCGTTCCAGAACACATCCTGACCATTGGAGTCGGTGCCCAGCCAGTGCTCTGCCGAGGGGCGCAGGTCGCGCGGCGCCTGCCCCCAGCGTGTCGGGTCGTATGGCGAGAAGAGCGAAAGCGCCGCAAAAGCGATCAGCAGACACAGCACCCAGAAGGCGATGGCAAAGCGATAATCTCTGAGAAGATCGCGAAAGAGTTTCACCGGTCAGCGCCTCCTACCTATACCGGATCCGCGGGTCGAAGAACGGGTAGATCAGATCGACAATGAGAACACTGGTCGTGATAGCGACAATCGAGAAGATGGTGATACCCATGATCAGATTGTAATCGCCGTTGACGATGGCATTGTAAAGCAGGGTGCCCAATCCGGGATACGAATACACGATCTCGGTAATCAACGCCCCGCTGAAGATCAACCCCAGTGATAGCCCCAGCCCCGTGATCTGCGGCAACAGGGCGTTACGGATGACATAGCGCGAGACGATCCGGTGCTCTCGAACGCCGCTAAGTTTGGCGTAAGCGACGAAACTTTCCGCGTTGATGTTCTGCACCACCAGTTTCATCGTCTGAAACCAGACGGCGGCGCTCAGAATGAAGATCGAGAGCGCCGGCAGCACCGAATGCCAGAGTACGCTCTGGACGAAGGTCCATGTCCAGGATGGCCGCATCCCCAGCCTGGCGCCGCCTGAAACCGGGAACCAGCGCAGGAGATAGGCAAAGAGCAGCAGCAGCGCAAAAGCGAAGATGTAGTAGGGCAAGGGACGCACCACCATCGCAACCGTATCGAGCGCGCGCGACCAGCGCCGGTTCGCGTAATAGCCGGCGAATCCGCCGATCAGATTGCCAAGCGCCCACGACAAGAGGGTGGTTGTGAGCAACAACCCTGTGGTCCATGGCAAGGCTGTCATGATCAGGTCGAGCACCGGCGTTGGAAACTGAAAGAACGAAACTCCGAGATCGCCGCGGAAAAGCCGACCCCAGAACGCCAGATACTGGTCGAACAGCGTTCCTTCCAGCCCATACATCTGCTGCAAGTCGGCGATGATCTTATCCATTGCTCCTGGTTCGAGGTACGAGCCGCGTGCGCGCATCTCGGCGATCGTGCGCAGCACCGGATCATTCGGCAGCAGGCGCGGGATGAAAAAGACCGCCGTGATCCCCAGGAAAATGACCAGCACATACTGTATCAGGCGCGGGATCAGATACTGTTTCAGAAACATGGCGTCGATCCCCTTGTCTCACCCACCTCCCAGGCGACGCGGCCCTCACACCCTTCTCTCTCCCAGGGCAGCGCGGCCCCGACACTGTTCCGTTGCACGTTCAACGCTCGACGTTGAACGTGCAACCTCAACCTTCCTGCTTACCGCGTCCCGGTTGGCTGAAGGAACGGCGTCATATATTTGAACGGACCCCAGTGCGTATACGGTTGCGTGTAGGGATTCTCAGCGCCGGGCCAGTTGGTCCAGTAGGTCTGATCCCATGCAATGAACCCGACATAGCCATAGGTCGGAATGCCGGGCATTTCACGCACGGCAATCTTCAAGCCTTCGATGCCGACATCAACGACCGCCTGATAATTGGTGGGATCGGTCTGGCGCAATTTCTCGATCGTCGCATCCATCTCCGGACTCGACCAGCGCGACGGGTGACCGCTGGTATTCTCGCCGACCGGTTTCACATACGCCGAGTTGTAGTAGTCGAGCACACGGTAGAGGTCTGGTCCGGCGCCCCAGGGTTCCTGCGCGGGCCAGTTGCTGGAAACGTCGAAATCGCCGGTTGCATTCAGGCTTGCTGCCGCTTCCGAGGAATACACCTCGGCGTCGATGCCGAATCTCTTCCACTGCTGCACAGCGGCGACGCAGTTGCGTTCACCCATGCCGGTCGCCAGTTGCGTGCCGGTCAGGCAGCGAATCTTCCAGGGCGTGCCGTCCGGCAAGAGCCATTTGCCGTCGGACGTCTTGGTGAAGCCGTTCTTGACCAGCAGCTTTTCGGCGACATCGGGCGCATACTTGTACCAGCCATAGCCAAACAGTTTTGCCTGCTCGGCGGGATCGTCGGGCACAGCGTAGCCGCGCGAGCGAGCATACTCGGCGATGCGCTGCGAGGCGTTTCGGTCGAAGGGCTTGAAGGTTTCGCCATTGCCGAGATCGAGGGTGAACTCTTCCAGCCAGGGCAGCATCGGTTGGATGAAGTCTTTGGGATAGTTCGACAGCGACGGAATGTGAACCGGGCTGAGCGCGCCGGTGCCATCGACGGCAATGCCCATGTATTCGGCAATATCAATTGCCAGCAGCAGCGCCCATCGCACATCGCGGTTGTCATACGGCGCCCTGGCGGTGTTGAACGTGATGCCGGTCTGCGCCGGATCATTGTTGACGACGTAGGGCCAGTTCAACTGATAGGCGCGGCAGGAGTCGCACTGGGTCAGCACGGCCTTAAGCCCGTCGGACGACACGTTGACAACATCGACCTGATGGGTTAACTGCGCCAGAATCTTAGCGCCTTCGTTGGCGAAGTACCGGAAGATGACATATTTGGGCTTTGGTTCACCGTACATCATGCCGGTCGGACTCTTGTCCCAGTCAGCCCGTTTCTCCCAAATCGTCCAGAACCCGGATGGGTCGAAACTGTGCAGTTTGTACGGACCGGTGCCGATGAAGGGGTTAAACTTAAACGTGACCGGGTCTTCCACCGACTCCCAGATATGCTTGGGCATAATCCAGGTGCAGCCCCAGCGATCCAGGAAGCGGGTGTGGAAGCGCGAGTTCGGCGCGTTCAACTCGAAGGCGACGGTATGATCATCAACGGCGGAGACCGATTTCACATTCTCCACGAAAAAACTGTTGTCGCCGAACCCCTCGTGTTTCATCAGCGTTTCGACGGTGAAGACCACGTCTGCCGCTGTGAACGGCTGTCCGTCGTGCCACGTCACCCCCTTGCGCAGCGGAATCGTGAGGGCGGTAAAATCTGCGTTGTAAACCGGATCGCCCTCTGCCAGACCCGGAATAATCTTGCCGGTGGCGAAATCAACCGACCAGAGCGGCTCGTTCGCCAGGTTCTGCATCCCGCGATCACGCCACTTCCAGCCCACCCAGTTGTTGAAGTCGTCCGGCGAGCCGACCCGCCCGGTGAGAATATCGACGATCAACGTCTCGTGGCGCGGCAGATCGCCAAACTCCGTCAGTGTCGCGTCTGTTCCGCCCGCCGGCGCCGGCGCGGCTGGCGTCGTCGCTGAACCGGCTGGTGTTGCTGCTGGCGCCGCCGGTCCTCCCCCACAGGCGGCGATGATCAGGCTGACCACGAGCAGCAGCCCCGTCAGAAGCAGTCGTGTCCGTCTCACGTCGCACTCCTTTGTGTTTCAAAAATCGAACACCTCTAATCGTCCGATGTGATCGCGCGACACGACTGGCGCACGACCAGGCGCGTCGGCACCTTGTGAATGCGGGTTTCGCCGGGAAGTCCCTGGATGTGTTGGAGCAGGACCTCTGCCGCCAGAGCGCCCATCTTTTCGATGAACTGATCGACGGTGGTGAGCGGAGGATTGAGAAGCGCGCCGGCCGGAGTGTTGTCGAAACCGATCACCGAGAGGTCGTCTGGAATGCGTAGCCCAATTTCTGCGGCTGCATCGTACACGCCAAGCGCGGTATCGTCGCTCGATGCCATGATTGCCGTCGGCGGGCGCGGTTGCGTCAGCAACCGGAGCGCGCCGGCAAACCCGTTTTCGCGGGTGTAGTCTCCTTCGACGATCAGCGCCGGATCGAGTGGAATGCCGGCCTCTGCGAGGGCGCTGCGATAGCCATCAAAACGGCGCACGGCGCTCTGCAAATCCATGCGTCCGGTGATGAACCCGATGCGGCGATGCCCCAATGCCAGCAGGTAACGCATCGCTTCGAGAACGCCTTGTCGGTTGGTGGAAATGACTGCCGGAAACTCGGTGTCCGCTTGATTCGGGTCGACCGCGACGACCGGGAAGGCGGTGCGATAGGTGGCGGATCGCGGCGTCACCACGATGATTCCGTCGGTGACGGCGCCGTTGAGTTGTGCCACCTGGCGCTGTTCCCACTGCGCCAGCGTCTCGGCAGTGCGCCGCGCGCTGGCGTAAGCGAGCAGATCGTAGTCGTGCGCCGCTGCGACCTGGTTGATCCCTTTGATGACCATCGAGATGAAGGGATGCCACATATCCTGCACGATGACGCCGATGACGTGGGTTGCCCGGCTGCGCAGGCTGCGCGCCGCCAGGCTGGAGGCGTAGCCAAGCTCCTCGATCACGCGCCGAACGGCGGCGGCAGTCTCTGGCGCCACATCGTCCTTGCCGTTCAGGACGCGCGAGACCGTCGAGACCGATACGCCTGCGGCGCGCGCAACATCGCGGATTGTGACACCGGTGTGCGTTTCGTGCATGGACGTGTGTGAGGGGATTCAACATCTTCGGTAACGATACCGGCATCCTTACCGGTATCGTTACCGATCCTAGCAAAAAATTGATAAAATGTCAATCTCCGAATTTTATGCCAGGTGCTGAGGGAAACCATCACGTTTCTGGCAGACGCCGCGCTGAGTAAACGAAGCCCCGCTGACGCGGGGTTTAAAGACGGACCGCGCGCAGGCGAGAGGAGACCGGCGCCGCGCGCGGGTCCATCCCTCCGGCCGGGCGCGCCGGTGTGCGTGTCATTGCGCGACCGGCGCCGCCGGGCGAAGCCATCCCCTCACCCCCTGCCCCGCTCCCGCACGCGGGAGAGAGGAGACCGGCGTGTGCGCGTGAGTCCGTCCCACGGTGGGAGTGCCGGTGTTCACTCGGACGAGGGCGCGGCAGCGCCTCTGGTACATTCCGCCGGTGGCGCGGCAGGTGGGGGCGTGCGCGGCGTTCATACCAATGACGCTTGACGATGCCGCATGCGTGTCATTCCGAGCGCAGCGAGGAATCGGCGCGGGACGCGCCCGACCCCGCGCGCGGCGCGGGGTGACCATGCCGGATGGTCACAGGGAATTGGTATGAGAGGCGCGAGGCGCGAGGGACGAGGCGCGAGGCGCGAGGGACGAGGCGCGAGGCGCGAGGGACGAGGCGCGAGGCGCGAGGCGCGAGGCGCGAGGCGCGGGGTGATACCAATGACGCTTGACGATGCCGCATGCGTGTCATTCCGAGCGCAGCGAGGAATCGGCGCGGGACGCGCCCGACCCCGCGCGCGGCGCGGGGTGACCATGCCGGATGGTCACAGGGAATTAGTATGAGAGGCGCGAGGCGAGAGGGACGAGGCGAGAGGGACGAGGCGCGCGGCGCGCGGCGCGCGGCGCGAGGGACGAGGCGCGAGGCGCGGGGTGATACCAATGACGCTTGACGATGCCGCATGCGTGTCATTCCGAGCGCAGCGAGGAATCTAAGTGGGACGCGCCCGACCCCGCGCGCGGCGCGAGGGACGAGGCGCGCGGCGCGAGGGACGAGGCGCGAGGGACGAGGCGCGCGCCGCGCGGCGAGAGGCGCGAGGGACGAGGCGCGAGGGACGAGGCGCGCGGCGCGGGTGATACCAATGACGCTTGACGATGCCGCATGCGTGTCATTCCGAGCGCAGTGAGGAATCGGCGCGGGACGCGCCCGACCCCGCGCGCGGCGCGGGGTGACCATGCCGGATGGTCACAGGGAATTGGTATGAGAGGCGCGAGGCGAGAGGCGCGAGGGACGAGGCGCGAGGGACGAGGCGCGAGGGACGAGGCGAGAGGCGCGAGGGACGAGGCGCGAGGGACGAGGCGCGCGGCGCGGGTGATACCAATGACGCTTGACGATGCCGCATGCGTGTCATTCCGAGCGCAGCGAGGAATCTAAGTGGGACGCGCCCGACCCCGCGCGCGGCGCGGGGTGACCATGCCGGATGGTCACAGGGAATTGGTATGAGAGGCGCAAGGCGAGAGGCGCGAGGGACGAGGCGCGAGGGACGAGGCGCGCGGCGCGAGGGACGAGGCGCGCGGCGCGGGGTGATACCAATGACGCTTGACGATGCCGCATGCGTGTCATTCCGAGCGCAGCGAGGAATCTAAGTGGGACGCGCCCGACCCCGCGCGCGGCGCGGGGTGACCATGCCGGATGGTCACAGGGAATTGGTATGAGAGGCGCGAGGCGAGAGGCGCGAGGGACGAGGCGCGCGGCGCGGGTGATACCAATGACGCTTGACGATGCCGCATGCGTGTCATTCCGAGCGCAGCGAGGAATCTAAGTGGGACGCGCCCGACCCCGCGCGCGGCGCGGGGTGACCATGCCGGATGGTCACAGGGAATTGGTATGAGAGGCGCGCGGCGCGAGGGACGAGGCGCGAGGCGCGAGGGACGAGGCGCGCGCCGCGCGGCGAGAGGCGCGAGGGACGAGGCGCGAGGGACGAGGCGCGCGGCGCGGGTGATACCAATGACGCTTGACGATGCCGCATGCGTGTCATTCCGAGCGCAGCGAGGAATCTGCGCGGGTCGCGCACGACCCCGCGCGCGGCTCGGGGTGACCATGCCGGATGGTCACAGGGAATTGGTACATTCCGCCAGTGACGCGGCAGGTGGGTGGGCGGTCAATATTCTGCCTTCCCCAATTCCGCGACGGCGCTGAGCGATGTCATGCCATCGGGTCCCTGCGCCGTGAGTTCGACACGATCATCGGCAGGCACAGCGATCAATCGGAACGGCGCCAGGTCGAACAATGGCGCCTGGCTGCGGAAACTGAACCCGATGATCGGGCGATTGACGTTGTGACGCACCAGTTCCATGAGCAGCACAGCCGTCAGAGGACCATGGACGACCAGACCGGGATACCCTTCTTCATGTTTTGCGTAGGGCCGGTCGTAGTGGATGCGGTGGGCATTGAAGGTGAGGGCAGAGAAACGGAACAGCAGGCGGGTATCGGGGGTTACCGTGCGCACCCACGCGCCCGGCGGCGGCGGCGGAAGATCGACCGGCACAGGCGCAGGAATGGGTGCGCCCGGCTCGCGGTAGACAATATCCTGCTCTTCTTCGATACAGAGACTGTCGTTCTGGTAGATGGTGTAACCAACGGTTACAAATGCGAGCGGACCGCTGCGTCCCGATTTTTGGGTCACGTTACGAATGATCCCCTCACGCCAGGCAGGTTGACCGATGATGAGCGGTTGGTGGAAGCGGATGCGCGCGCCGGCAAACATACGACGCGGGTAGGGAATGGGGGGAATGAAACCGCCGCGCTGCGGATGACCGTCAATGCCGAGTTGCGACTGCGGGGCGCGTGGCAGGAAGTAGAACCAGTGCCACAATGGTGGCAATGCCGAGTCTTTCGCAGGCAACGGTGGTGGAGGTTCGAGCATCGCCGCCGCCGCTGCCGCCTGCGCCGGACTGATGTCGTCCTCGACGCGCTCTGTTCGACCGATCCAGGCTGCCAGGTCTTCTGCGGTCATCCCTGTCCTCCCCGGTTACCAATTGTAGACTGGTGGTTACCAATATTTTACTCATATGATACACTATTCTCCGTATCTTGCATGCACATCCCCGCATTCGCCACAGATGGTTGCGGCAATTCCTGTACGTGTGCCGATCAATCAGCGCGCATGGACGCAGGTGTTGCTTTTGGGGGTCTGTTTGTATCTCGCATCCTTGATGAATGATGGGAGGCAGAACGATGACAAAAGGGGCGCGTTCGGCAAAAGCGGTAAGTCAGATGGTTGCAACGGAGGGCGCTGGCGCTCCGTCGTCGACATCCGAAGAAGCGCCGGAACATGTGGCGCCCGAGGCGGTCGGTGAAGGCGCCCCCCCGCCAGATGAAGCAGTTGCAGCATCGTCTGAGCAATCGACATCGCCGGCGGTCCGCAGCGGCGTATACGCAATTCCCATGCCGTCGCCGGATCGACCGCCTGTGCATGATCGCCTGCCGCTCAGTGGCATTCGGGTGATTGATGTCGGCAACTTTCTCGCCGGTCCTTACGCTGCTTCGATCCTGGGGGAGTTCGGCGCTGAGGTGCTGAAAGTCGAGCATCCGATTGGCGGCGACCCAATGCGGCGGTTCGGCACCCCCACAGCGCGCCACGACGCAACACTCGCCTGGCTCAGCGAAGCGCGCAATCGCAAATCGGTGACCATCGACCTGCGGCAGAAGGAAGGGGTTGATCTGTTCCTCAAACTGGTGGCAAAGTCGGACATCCTGATCGAAAACTTTCGCCCCGGCACCATGGAGGAGTGGGGGCTGGGATGGCCCGTGCTGCGCGCTGCCAATCCGGGATTGGTGATGCTGCGCGTGTCGGGATATGGGCAGACCGGTCCATACCGCCGGCGGTCCGGTTTTGCGCACATTGCGCATGCGTTTGGCGGCCTCTCGTACCTGGCGGGGTTTCCCGGCGAAACGCCGGTGCTGCCGGGCACTGCGCCGCTCGGTGACTACATCGCAAGCCTGTTCGGCGCTATCGGCATCCTCATTGCCTTGTGGCACAAGGAGAAGACGGGGCAGGGACAGGTGATCGATGTGGCGATCTACGAAGCGGTGTTTCGGGTGCTCGACGAAATCGCGCCCGCCTATGGTCTGTTTGGCAAAATTCGCGAGCGTGAAGGATCGGGAAGCTTCATCGCTGTGCCCCACGGTCACTTCCGCACCAAAGACGATAAGTGGGTCGCTATCGCCTGCACTACCGACAAAATGTTTGAGCGTCTGGCAGAGGCGATGGAGCGACCGGAACTGGCCTCCCCTGAACTGTACGGCGATCAGCGGAAACGACTGGCTGCGCGTGATACGGTCAACCAGATTACCATCGATTGGGTCGGCTCGCTGACGCGCGACGAAGTGATGCGACGCTGCCTGGAAAAGGAGGTTCCGATCGGTCCGCTGAACAGTATTGCCGATATTTTCAACGACGAGCATTTTCAGGCGCGCGGCAATCTGGCATGTGTCGAAGCGGAGGGTATTGGCGGAGTGGTGGTGCCGAATGTCGTGCCGACCCTCTCTGAAACGCCCGGACGCATCACGAATCTGGGTCCGCCGCTCGGCAATCACACGTATGAGGTCTTGCGCGAATTGCTCAACATTTCGGCGGAGGAGATTAAGCATCTGCGGAGTCGAAAGATTATTTAGTGCGAGGTGATCTGCCATGGACGGAAACGCAAGCCCCCTGCCGCTGGCGGGCATTCGCGTCATTGATGCTGCAACTGTTGTTGCGGCGCCGTTCTGCGCCACCCTGCTTGGCGAATTCGGCGCGGATGTGTTGAAGGTCGAGCATCCCGTTGGGGGTGATGCGCTGCGGCGTTTTGGCACGCCGACCGCGCGCGGCGATACGCTGACCTGGCTCAGTGAGTCGCGTAACAAGCGTTCGGTGACGCTCAACCTGCAACATCCCGAAGGTGCGCAGCTTTTTAAGGACCTGGTGGCAAAAGCCGATGTGCTATGCGAGAACTTTCGTCCCGGCACGCTGGAAAAGTGGGGGCTAGGGTGGGATGTTCTCAGTCAGATCAATCCGGGACTAATCATGTTGCGGGTAACCGGCTATGGGCAAACAGGACCGTACAAGGATCGTCCGGGATTTGCTCGAATTGCCCACGCGGTCGGCGGTATTTCGTACCTCGCCGGCATGCCGAAAGGAACGCCGGTCACTCCGGGATCGACGACGCTTGGCGATTACATGACCGGGCTGTACGGGTGCATCGGTGTGCTGCTGGCGCTGCATTACCGCGAGAAAACCGGTCGCGGACAGTATATCGATGCCGCTCTGTATGAATCGGTCTTTCGTTGTAGCGATGAGTTGGTGCCTGCCTACGGCATGTACAAAAAAGTGCGCGAACGGCATGGACCGCACCACAACGACTTTGCCTGTCCCCATGGTCACTTCCAGACGAAGGACGGCAAATGGGTTGCTATTTCCTGTGCAACCGACAAATTGTTCGCGCGACTGGCGAAGGCGATGGGTCGCCCTGAGCTGGCGTCGTCGAGCATCTATGGTGAGCAGAAGATCCGTCTTGAGCATGCAAACGATGTGAACGAGATCGTGCGCGACTGGTGTAGTTCGCTTACTCGCGCCGAGGTGCTGGAACGCTGCAATGCGACCGCCACTCCTGCTGCGCCGCTCAACGACATCGCCGATATCTTCGGCAATCGCCAGGTCCATGCGCGGCGCAATCTCATCGCGGTAGACGTGGAGGATTTGGGCGAAACGATCATCGTGCCCAACATTGTGCCCAAACTGTCGGAAACACCGGGGCGGATCAGGAGTCTCGGTCCCAGGCTCGGCGAGCATACCGACGAGGTGCTCAAGGAGGTGCTCGGGATGAGTGATGATCAGATCGGCGAATTGCGCGCCAAACGGGTGATTTGACCGGCAGGCGAAAGGTGAGCGGTGAGCGGTTTGCGCGTTGTCGTTGACCGTTGCGCGTGGGAGGGGCGGAAGGTGGCAAGGGTGCAGACGGAGAAGGGAAAGGGAGGAGCGCGTGTGTATGCGCCCGCAGCCGCCGATACACGGCGTTGCCCATGCGGTGCGTGGTCTTCGTGCTCGTTCGCGCCCTTCGCGGACTGCCCGGTAGTGGCCAGGGTGTAGGCGGGAAGGGGAAAGGGTGCAGTTTGAATCGCGCAAACTCCTTACCCCCAACCCCTCATCGGAGAAACGCACAATGAACGGTATTCTCAGTGGCATGCGGATTGTCGAAGGGTCGGCGTTCGTGGCTGCGCCGCTTGGCGGAATGACCCTGGCGCAGTTAGGCGCCGATGTGATCCGTTTCGATCCGATTGGCGGCGGACTCGATTACAAACGCTGGCCCGTGACCCTCGACGGCAAGCACAGCCTGTTCTGGGCTGGTCTCAACAAAGGCAAGCGTTCGATTGCCATCGATATTCGCCATCCGCGCGGGCAAGAGTTGTTGACGCAACTCATTTGCGCGCCCGGCGACGAGGCGGGGTTGTTCATCACCAATTTTCCGGCGCGCGGCTGGCTCAGTTACGAAGCGTTGAAAGCGCACCGCGCCGATCTGATCATGGTCAATCTGCTGGGGCGGCGTGACGGCGGCTCGGAAGTCGATTACACGGTCAACCCGCAGTTAGGGCTGCCGTTTATGACCGGTCCTTTCACTTCGCCCGAGGTGGTCAACCACGTCCTGCCGGCATGGGATATTGTCACCGGGCAGATGATTGCGCTCGGTCTGCTGGCTGCCGAACGCCACCGGCGGCGCACCGGCGAAGGGCAACTGGTCAAACTGGCGTTGAAGGATGTCGGGCTGGCCATGATCGGTCATCTTGGCATGATTGCCGAAGTGATGATCAACGATGCCGACCGCCCGAAACAGGGAAACTACCTGTATGGCGCATTTGGGCGCGATTTTGAGACCCTCGACGGCAAGCGAGTGATGGTCGTGGGGTTGACCGACCTGCAATGGAAGGCGCTCGGCAAGGCGACCGGATTGACCGACGCTTTCAACGCGCTCGGCGCGCGTCTGGGTCTCGACATGAACGACGAAGGCAACCGCTTTCGCGCCCGGCGAGAAATTGCTGCCTTGCTGGAACCCTGGTTCCATGCGCGCACATTCGCTGAGGTGCGTCGCGTCTTCGAGGAGCACCGTGTTACCTGGGGACCGTACCGCACCGTGCGCGAAGCCATCGCACAGGACCCCGACTGCTCGACAGAGAACCCGATGTTCACCATGGTCGAACAACCCGGTATTGGCACATATCTCATGCCCGCCTCGCCGCTCGATTTCAGCCGGATGCCGCGGTTACCGGCGCAGCGCGCGCCGCGGCTCGGCGAACACACCGACGAAATCCTGCTGGAGGTGCTTGGCTTGAGTGACGGCGAAGTCGGCAAACTGCACGATGAAGGGATCGTCGCTGGACCTGAAGAGGAATAAGGAGGAACGATGAAACTTCCCATTCACTTCTACAAGCCGCTGGCGGCTGGCGCGCCACAACCGATCCGCGAACTGCCGGTGCGCCCTGAGCGGGTGATCCACTTCTTCCCGCCGCACGTCGAAAAGATTCGCGCGCGCATTCCCGAAGTGGCGAAGCAGGTGGATGTGCTGTGCGGCAACCTGGAAGATGCCATTCCGATCGATGCCAAAGAAGCGGCGCGCGCCGGGTTCATCGAGGTCGCCCGCAATACCGATTTCGGCGACACCGCGCTCTGGGTGCGGGTCAATGCCCTCAACAGCCCCTGGGTGCTCGATGACATCGCCGACATCGTCGCCACCGTCGGCAACAAACTCGACGTCATGATGATCCCCAAGGTCGAAGGACCGTGGGATATCCACTTTGTGGATCAGTACCTGGCGCTGCTGGAGGCGAAGCATCAGATTCAGAAGCCGATCCTGATCCATGCGCTGCTGGAGACGGCGCAGGGCATGATGAATCTGGAGGCGATCGCCGGCGCCAGCCCGCGCATGCATGGCTTCAGCCTGGGACCGGCGGACCTGGCGGCGTCGCGTGGAATGAAGACCACGCGCGTTGGCGGCGGGCATCCGTTCTATGGCGTGCTTGCCGACCCGCAGGAAGGGCAGGAGCATCGCCCCTTCTACCAGCAGGACCTGTGGCACTACACGATTGCGCGCATGGTCGATGTCGCCGTTGCGCACGGGCTGCGCGCTTTCTACGGACCGTTTGGCGACATCAAGGACGAAGCCGCCTGCGAGGCGCAGTTCCGCAACGCCTTCCTCCTTGGTTGCACCGGCGCCTGGTCGCTTGCGCCGAACCAGATTCCGATCGCCAAGCGCGTCTTCAGTCCCGATGTCAATGAAGTCCTGTTCGCCAAACGCATCCTCGACGCCATGCCCGACGGTTCCGGCGTGGCCATGATCGACGGCAAGATGCAGGACGACGCGACCTGGAAGCAGGCGAAGGTGATCGTCGATCTGGCGCGGATGATCGCCAAAAAGGACCCCGAACTGGCGCAGGCGTATGGGTTCTAAGCGCAGGAGGGCGGCATGAGCGTCAAAACCAATCCCGGCAATTTTTTCGAGGACTTTCGATTGGGGCAGGAGATCGTTCACGCCACCCCGCGCACCGTCACCGAGGGGGATGTGGCGCTCTACACCTCGCTCTATGGCTCGCGGTTTGCGCTGACATCATCGACTCCGTTTGCGCAGACGCTGGGGCTGGAGCGCGCGCCAATCGACAGTTTGCTGGTGTTTCACATTGTGTTCGGCAAAACCGTGCCCGACATTTCACTCAACGCAATTGCCAATCTGGGGTATGCCGGCGGACGCTTCGGTGTGACCGTGTACCCTGGTGACACGCTCTCGACGACTTCGACCGTCATCGGGCTGCGGCAGAACAAGGACGGCAAAACTGGCGTTGTGTATGTCCATTCAGTTGGCGTCAACCAGCGCAACGAAATCGTTCTCGAATACACGCGCTGGGTTATGGTGCGTAAACGTGATCTGAATGCGCCTGCACCGGAGACGATTGTGCCGACGTTGCCCGAATCGGTTCCGGTGACGGACCTGACCGTTCCCTACCGATTGCAACCGGGGCAGTACGACCTTGCGCGCGCCGGAAGTTCGTATTTGTGGGAAGACTATGAAGTTGGCGAGAAGATCGATCATGTCGATGGGGTCACCATCGAAGAAGCCGAGCACATGCAGGCGACGCGCCTGTACCAGAATACGGCGCGGGTGCATTTCAACCTGCATGTGGAGAAGGAAGGGCGCTTTGGGCGACGGATCGTCTACGGCGGGCATATCATCAGTCTGGCGCGTGCGCTGTCGTTCAACGGGCTGGCGAACGCCCTGAGCATCGCCGCGATCAACAGTGGTCGCCATACGAACCCGAGTTTCGCCGGCGACACGATCTACGCCTGGTCGGAAATCCTCGACAAGATGGAAATTCCGGGCCGTGCCGATATTGGCGCGCTGCGGGTGCGCACGGTCGCCGCCAAGGACCGCTCATGCCACGATTTCCCGTACCAGAACGCCGATGGAACCTATGACCCGGCGGTTGTGCTCGACTTCGACTACACCGTGCTTATGCCGCGGCGGATGTGATGATTGGGTTCTCATGATGGTCATTTGTCCGGCGCCCACACCGGACGGCGTTTTTCAATGAAAGCGTCGATCCCTTCCTGGGCGCATGGTTCCATCATGTTGCATGCCATCGTCTCACCCGCCAACCGATAGGCATCGGCAATCCCCATCTCGATCTGGCGGTAGAAGAGCGACTTGCCGATCGCAATCGCTTCCGCCGGTCGGGCGACGATGGCGTCGGTCAGGCGCTGCACCTCGGCGTCGAGATCGGTGGCCGGCACAACGCGATTGACCAGTCCGAGCGCCTGTGCGGTATGGGCGTCGATAAACTCGCCGGTGACGAGCATCTCAAAGGCGGCTTTGCGCCCGATATTGCGCGACAGCGCCACACCTGGCGTCGAGCAGAATAGCCCCACGTTGATGCCGGAAACCGCAAACGTCGCCTCCTCTGCGGCGACTGCCAGGTCGCACATGGCGACTAACTGACACCCGGCTGCCGTGGCAATCCCGTGCACACGCGCGATCACCGGTTGTGGCAGGCGCTGGATCGTCAGCATCACCTGCGAGCAGCGGGCGAATAATTCTTCGTAGTACTCCTGGCTGGAATTCGCCCTCATCTGTTTCAGGTCGTGTCCGGCACAGAAGGCTTTGCCCTGCCCGGCGATGATTACCACGCGCGCCTGCGGATCGGCGGCTACGGCATCGAGTTCTGCCTGAAGCGCGGCGAGCATTTCTTCGGAGAGCGCGTTGAACTGTCGCGGACGGTTCAGCGTCAGCCGCACCACGCCGCGCGCGTCGCGGTCGGCAATCACGTATGGCTCGGTGGCGGGAAGGGTTTCGGCTACCTGCATGGCATGCTCCTCTCTGTCGGTAATGACACCGTTTCCGCTTCTTTGGGCGCATGGGCGGTGCGCCCGGTACGCACTTCGTTTGTGGACTTCTCCTGCTTCTCACTCCTGCCCCATCAACCCTTGCCGGCGAACGATGACGGTGACCCGCGTTCGATGTGCCGCCTGGAGTCTGGTGAGGATGTTCGAGCGGCGGATCAGGATTATGCTGAAGGACCTTGTGCGTTGCTCTCGCAAGGATCGATCTCATCACCGGAATCCTACATCACGATCGGTCTGCCGGCAACCGTCACGAACGCTTGCCCGAATACGGTGAATATCATCGTCATCGTCATTGCAAGGTGCGTATCGCTCCGCTCCTCGTTCCTATCCGGGACGTCGAGGGCAGGAACGGAGAGCAGGTAGGAGCCACGCCGCTGCTGACATGGTTGGGTAACGCCGCATCGTCGTGGGGTTCAGGGATCGCTTTCGTTTCAGTCCATGCCCCTTGGAAATCCAGGAAGAACACCGAAGTGGTGTGAAAGGTGACTTAGCACACGACATCATCACGACCCGACCATCGGCGATGGTTGCACTCCCGCGCCTCTCCGTAGATAATATCCGCCACACAGTTCCGTTCAGTACAGCAACGAGCAACCTATGGACGACCTTCTCATTCGTGGCGGGCACGTCATCGACCCGGCAAACGATCTGGACGCCCCTGCCGATGTTGCGATCCGCGACGGACGCATTGCAGCCGTGGCGCCAGCGCTCGACCCGGCTCAGGCGCTCCACGTGATCGACGCCTCAGGGCAGATCGTCACCCCGGGGCTGGTCGATTTGCACACCCACTTCTACTGGGGCGCCACGTACTGGGGCATCGAAGCAGACCCGGTTGCCGCACGTAGCGGCGTGACAACCTGGGTGGACGCGGGTAGCGCCGGGGCGTATAGTTTTCCGGGGTTTCGCGAGTTTATCTGCGCTGCCAGTCGGGTGCGGACGTTTGCTTTTCTCAACCTCTCGGCAATCGGGCTGATCGCGCCGACCTGGGAGTTCGCTAATCTCGACTACTGCGACGTCGATCTGGCGATCAGGACGGTAGAGGAGAACCGTGACATTATTGTAGGGATCAAGGCGCGCATCGATCACAACACGACGCGCGGCGTCGGCATTCGCCCGCTGCACCTGGCGCGCGCCCTCGCCGACCGGGTGGCGCTGCCGCTCATGGTGCACATCGGCAATGGCCCGCCTCCAATCGACGAGATTGTTGCATTGCTGCGCCCCGGCGATATTCTGACGCACTGTTTCACTGGCGGAACGCATCGGTTGCTCTTGAAGGACGGGCGCCTTTCCCCGATTGCGCGCGAGTTGCAGCAGCGCGGCGTGCTGCTTGACATCGGGCATGGAACAGGATCGTTCAGTTATCGCACTGCCGAAGCGGCGCTCCAGGAAGGGGTGCTGCCGGATATTATCAGCAGCGATATTCACCAACTCAGCGTCCAGGGTCCAATGTTCGATCTGCCGACGACCCTCTCGAAGTTCCTTGACCTGGGTTTGACGCTGCCCGATGTTATCGACCGGGCAACGCGCCGTCCGGCGCTGGCGATTGGCAAGCCGGAACTCGGAACGCTCCACCCCGGCAGTCCTGGCGATGTCGCGCTCTTTCGCGTCGAAGAGGGCGATTACACCTTTTTCGATGTCGAAATGAACGCCCGCCGCGGCAATCGGCGACTGACCTGCACTGCCACCATTGTGGGTGGAACGCTGCTGCCGCGCCTGCCGGAACGTCCCCCGGCAATCTGGGCGATCCTGCCCGATCATCAGCGGCGGATTCTTGTCCGGGAATAGCGGAAAAGAGCATTGGACAAAACCCGCGTGTCGCGATACGCTCATGGTTCAGTATCATGGTCAGGCATACGGAGGAGAGTTCGTGCGCGTGTTCATTACCGGCATCACCGGTCCGGTCGGCAGCGCCCTTGCAGACTATCTGGTGGCGCTTCCCGGCGTCGAGGTGCATGCCTTCAAGCGCTGGCGCAGCGATACGCGCCCGATTGCGCATCTCGCAGGGCGGATCACACTGCACGAAGGGGACATCGAAGACCCCTATTCGGTGATGCGCGCTGTGGAGCGGGCGGCGCCCGATCGTGTCTACCACCTGGCAGCGCAGAGTTACCCCAGCGAGTCGTGGGATGCGCCGATTGTCACGATGCGCACCAATGTCGAGGGAACGATCAATGTGCTGGAGGCGGTGCGGCGTCATGCGCCACGTGCGCGCGTCCACCTTGCGGGCACAAGCGCCGAGTATGGCTGGGTGCAGCCGGAGGACACGCCGATCCCCGAGACGCACCCCACGCGCCCGCTCAGCCCGTATGGCGTGAGCAAGGTCGCTGCCGGGTTGAGCGGACTCCAGTACGCCGCGAACTACGGCATGCACGTGGTGGTCACCCGCTCGTTCAACCACGTGGGACCGCACCAGGGGGACCGGTGCGCAATTCAGACATTCTGCCGCCAGATGGCGCTGATCGAATATGATCGTCAGGAGCCGGTCATCTACGTTGGCAATCTGGAAGCGCGGCGCGATTTCACCCACACCCGCGATGTGGCGCGCGCCCTCTGGCTGCTCCTCGACCACGGCGCTCCCGGCGAAATCTACAACCTCTGCTCCGGCGTGGCGACTCGTATCGGCGATATTGTCGCCATGGTGCAGCAGCACGGGCGCGTTCCAACGGAGGTGCGCGTCGATCCGGCGCGCCTCCGTCCGTCGGACGAACCGCTGCTCGTGGGTGATAATACGAAATTGCGCCAGACGACCGGGTGGCAGCCGCAGATCACGGTGCCGATGATCGTCGAGGAATTGATGGCGTACTGGCGGGAGCGACTGGCGTCGGGCGGGTGATCTCTTGAGACTCGCCGCGCGTTCGTCTAGCGGTGAACCGTCGGGCTGAACCGCAAGGGCGCTTGTGGAGTGCGAATACATGTTCCGTTATGCGTTCACCCGCCCGGCGACTGGTAAATGTGATATACGTCCGGCAGACGACCTGCGCCGCCGGTCGCATTTCCTTTGCGCGGCGGGCGAAAGCCCTCGCTCAGGGCATAGAAGCCCCCAAGGGGCTTGCACGATCTTAGCAAGGGCTTCAGCCCGCAGCAGCCTCAGCCCGCAGATTCCCGGCAGCGCAGTGGAGAAGACTGGCAGGGGGTGAAGGCGAAACAGGGCGTCACGCCCTATTTCAACGTCTCTTCCTTTGCTTACTGCGCTGCCGCCAGCGCCACGAACTCGATGGTCAGCACAACGTCATCGCTGACGTTTGCGACGAACGGCACACTCGGAATCTGGAGGTTGTAATCGCTCCGCTTCACAGTTGTGGTTGCGACACCGACGAGCCGTTCGGCAGACTCGGCGCGCACAGTCGCCTCGAACGCCACCGGTCGCGTAATGTCGCGGATGGTCAGATCGCCCCGGATAGTGAAGGTGAACGGCTCATTGAGCGCGCCGCTGCCGCTCAATCCCTCGATAGCCGTCGGCGTAAAGGTGATGAATTCGTACTGATCGGTATTCAGAATAAAGTTGCGAATCGCGCGATCACGGTTACCGCTGTCAGTCGCAAACGTGCGGGCATTCACCTGGATCACGCCGATCTGCGCCGTCGTCAGGTCGCTCGGATTGATGGCGAATTCACCGGCAACCTGGTTCGTCGTGCCAATCGCTTCGATTCGCTGCCCGCGCAGGTCTTCGGCAATGCGAAAACTGACCTTCGATTCATCGGCGACAATCTGGTATCGAATGACCTGATTCGGCGCGACACCGGCGGGTGGCGCGGTTGGCGCTTCCGTCGGCGCAACAGGCGCAGGTGATGCAGTTGCCACAGGAGCGGTCTCTGTGGGGGTTGCCGGCGCTGGATCGGCAGGCGCAGTCGTTGGCTCAGGCGCACTCGTGGGTTGCGCATTAATCGGGATTGCTGTCATCGGACCACTCGCAGGCTGGGTGTCGCCCAACACGCTATCAAAGATCCAGAACCCGGCGATAAGGACAATGAGCGCCGCAGCAGCGCCCAAAAACAGACGATTTCGATTCATGGATCAGATTTCTCCCTGGTAAGAATCATAATCGGGCGGTGCTCTATGGATGATGCTCCCACGATATGATACTGTCGAATCGTTTTGAAAAGAGCATGGATCAGATGAGAATTGTCTTAGCATTTGCCGGGTGATTGAACACAGGCGCGCGACTCGTGGTAATGTAGAATGCACAGCAATTATCGCCAATGGAAAGACGTTCCAGGGAGAACATCGCCATGACTGACACGGGAGTCGCTCTCACCAACGACGTGGAGGCGCGCATCGAAGCGCTGCTGCGACAGATGACGCTGGCGGAGAAGGTCGCGCTGATGGCAGGATCGAGCATGTGGACGACCACTCCCATCGAGCGGTTGGGGATTCCTGCGATCAAAGTCACGGACGGACCGAACGGCGCGCGGGGTGCAGGTGGATTCGTCGGTGGCGCCGTTACGGCAGCGTGCTTCCCTGTAGGAATTGCGCTGGCCGCGACATGGAACAGCAGGCTGGTGGAAGAGGTTGGCGAGGCGCTCGCCGAAGAAGCGCAATCCAAAGGCGCTCGCCTCCTGCTGGCGCCGACCGTTAACATCCATCGTTCGCCGCTCAATGGGCGCAACTTCGAGTGCTATTCCGAAGACCCGTATCTCTCGGCGCGCATGGCGGTCGCCTATATCACCGGGTTGCAGCGGCGCGGCGTTGGCGCGACGATCAAACACTACGTCTGCAACGACTCGGAGTTCGAGCGGAACACGATCAGTTCTGAGGTCGATGAACGCACATTGCGCGAGATCTATCTGCCTCCCTTTCGCGCTGCCGTGCAGGAGGCGAAAACCTGGGCGGTCATGGCGGCGTACAATCGTGTCAATGGGGTGTATGCCAGCGAGCATCCGGTATTGCTCAACGATATCCTGAAGCGCGAATGGGGATTCGATGGCATTGTGATGTCCGACTGGTTCGGCACGAAGAGCGTCGTCGAGGCTGCCGCCAACGGGCTGGACCTTGAAATGCCGGGACCAACGCGCTGGCGCGGTGAGCGATTAGTCGCCGCCGTCGAGAATGGTCAGGTGCGTATGGAAGCCATCGATGAGTCGGCTTGTCGAATATTGCGCACGATTGCGCGCGCGGGGGCGTTCGAGACACCGGAGATTCCCCCTGAGCAGGCGATTGATCGCCCTGAGCACCGGGCGCTGATCCGCCGTGCTGCCGCCGAGAGCATGGTGCTGCTCAAGAACGATGGCGGCATCCTGCCGCTCAATCTGGCGAACCTGTCGTCGATTGCGATCATCGGACCCAACGCGAAGACGGCACAGATCATGGGTGGCGGGAGCGCACAGGTCAACGCGCACTACGCCATTTCGCCCTACGACGGCATTGCGGCGCGAGTCGGCGGGCAGGTGATCCTGGAGTACGAGATCGGTTGCACGAACCATCGACACCTTCCGCGCTTCGATAGCCGATTGGTGACGCCGGAGAGCGGCGAGGGGCGCGGCTTTACCGTCGCTTACTACAACACCCACGACCTGTCCGGTGAGCCGGTTCATCAGGCGGCGACCGAGAGCAGCGAGCAGGTCTGGCTAGGGGAGGTGGCGCCGGGCGTCGATCCACGCCAGTTTTCGGCGCGTTTCACCGCGCGGTTTACGCCCGCCGAACGTGGAACGCATACCTTTAGCCTGATCAGCGCCGGGCTGAGTCGCCTCTTTGTCGACGACGTACTGATCATCGACAACTGGACGACCCAGACACGCGGGGATGCGTTCTTTGGCGCAGGAAGCGCCGAAGCGACGGCGCCGATGACGCTGGAAGCCGGTCGAACCTACGCGCTTCGCCTGGAATATAGTAATCAGGGCGCGACCATGCTTGCCGCTGTGCGGCTCGGCTATCTGCCGCCGGTTGCAGAAGACGCCATCGAGCGCGCCGCAGCCCTGGCGGCGCAATCCGACGTTGCGCTGGTGTTTGTCGGGCTGAATGCCGATTGGGAGAGCGAAGGGTATGATCGCCCGCATATGGACCTGGTCGGCAGGCAGGACGAACTGGTCGAGCGCGTGGCAGCCGCCAATCCGCGCACGATTGTCGTGCTGCAAACCGGTTCGCCGGTGACGATGCCGTGGCTGGATCGGGTGGCGGCGGTCCTTCAGGCGTGGTATCCCGGTCAGGAATGCGGTAACGCGATTGCCGACGTGTTGTTTGGCGATGTTAACCCCTCGGGCAGACTGCCGCAGACTTTTCCGGTTCGATTGGAAGACAATCCGGCATACATCAACTATCCCGGTGAGAACGGGCGGGTGCGCTACGGTGAAGGTATCTTCGTCGGCTACCGCTACTACGAGAAGAAAAAGGTTGCGCCGCTGTTTCCCTTTGGCTTCGGTCTTTCGTATACCACGTTCCGCTACGATAACCTGCGCCTGAGCGCCGATGTCATTGCTCCCGATGATCGGCTCACGGCGCAGATCGACATCACCAACACCGGGATGGTCGCCGGTCAGGAAGTGGTGCAACTGTACGTGCGCGACAGCGCCGCGCGCGTCGCCCGACCGGCAAAGGAGTTGAAAGGGTTTGTCAAAGTCGCGCTGCAACCGGGCGAGACACAAACGGTGACCTTCTCGCTTGATCGGGAGGCGCTGGCGTACTGGGACGACGTCCAGCATGCCTGGGTCGCCGAGGCAGGTGAGTTCGAGGTTCTTGTGGGAAGTTCATCGCAGGACATCCGGGCGCGCGCGGTGTTTCATCTGAATGATACTGTCGCCTTCGGCGGACCGACAAAGTCGCCGGTGCAACTGAGTGTCGACTCGCCGGTCAAGGCGTTGATCGAACACGACGGTGCGCGTGCAGTGCTGGAACGCCACATGCCCGGTTTTGTCGAACAGGCTGGCGTCGGTGTCATGATGGGGCTGACGCTGGCGCAGATGGCAGCATTCGCAGCGGATCGGATCACGCCGGAACTGTTGGGCGCGATTGCCGCAGACCTGGCGCGGATTCAGGCATGACGCGCAGCGGTCGGGACGCCTCTGGCAGGCACGGTTCAAGGGCGGACAGCACGTATGGGCATATCCGGCATGTATGGCGTTGGGATGCACCGTTTTCCCCTTACCCCCTGCTCCTCTCCCACGCGCGGGAGAGGGGCAGGGGGTGAGGTGCGCGGGTCCGTCCTCTGGCGGGAGTGCCGGAGTGCGCGGGGGTCCTGGGGCTGGCGCCGCCGGATACACGCTCTTGCCGCGCAACCCGCACGCGGGGGTTCTGGGGCTGGCGTCGTGCGGGGGGGGGCAGGGTGAAGGTAGCGCGTTGAACGCGCCCGATCCTTGCAGTCTCAACCGCGCAACCGTCTCGACTATGGAACGCCGCCGGTGGAGGCGGGAGCGGCGCGTCCGGCGTGGCAAAGCGGAGAAACCATTCGAACGCCTGGACACGACCGCTCCCCGGAAGGTATGGTTATGGTGATACCACTTCGCCAACGACAATGCGCTCGAAGGCGAGCGATCCGTCTGGCGCGACATCGATCAGAATGGTGTCGCCGTCGCGGAACTCGCCCTGCAACAGATGCAGCGCCAACGGGTTCTGGATGCGCTGCTGGATGACCCGCTTCAACGGACGCGCACCGAAGACCGGGTCGTACCCTTCGGCAACCAGTTTCTCGCGCGCCGCCGGGCTGAGTTCGAGCGAAATCTTGCGATCCGCCAGCAACCGACGCAATCGGTTGAGCTGGATCTCGACGATCTGCCCGATCTGCTCGCGCGACAGCGGCTTGAAGACGATGATCTCATCGATCCGGTTGAGGAACTCCGGTCGCAACTGCGTGCGCAGTTCCTCCATAACGCTGGCGCGAATAATGTCCTGCGACGCACCGCGCTGCGCCAGTTCCTGAATGGTCGGGCTGGCGATGTTGCTGGTCATGATGATCACAGTGTTCTTGAAGTTCACCACACGCCCATGGCCATCGGTAAGCCGCCCATCATCCAGAATCTGGAGCAGGATGTTGAAGACATCGGGGTGCGCTTTCTCCACCTCATCGAACAGCACGACCGAGTAGGGTTTGCGACGCACCGCTTCGGTTAACTGACCGCCCTCTTCGTAGCCGACATACCCCGGAGGCGCGCCGATCAGCCGCGCAACGGTGTGCTTCTCCATGTACTCCGACATATCGATACGCACCATCGCCTGCTCGTCGTCGAAGAGGAACTCTGCCAGCGCGCGCGCCAGTTCGGTCTTGCCAACGCCGGTTGGACCCAGGAACAGGAATGAGCCGAGTGGTCGGTTTGGGTCCTGCAAACCAGCGCGCGCGCGCCGCACGGCATTCGCCACTGCCGAAACCGCTTCGTCCTGTCCGACGACGCGCTGGTGCAGACGCTCTTCCATGTGCACCAGTTTCTCGATTTCGCCTTCGAGCAGTTTGGAGACCGGCACGCCTGTCCACTTCGAGACAATCTCGGCAATATCCTGTTCGGTCACTTCCTGACGTAGCATCCCGCCTCCCGATGCGCGGATCTGTTCCTCGATCTCCGCCAGCTGGCGCTCCAGGGTGTTGAGCCGCCCATACTGGAGTTCTGCCGCTTTGTTATAGTCGTACACCCGCTGTGCGCGCTCGATCTCGACGCGAGTCTGGTCGATCTGTTCCTTCAGTTGTTGCACCCGCGTCAGTTGCTCGCGTTCGCGCTGGAGTTGCGCTTCGACGGCGCGCCGCTGCTCTTGCAGGTTGGCAAGTTCCTGCTCCAGTTTCTCCAGACGCTCCTTGCTGGCTTTGTCTTTCTCCTTCTTCAGCGCCTCACGCTCAATTTCGAGTTGCATGATGCGCCGCTTCAGGTCATCGAGTTCCTGCGGGTCGCTGGTGATCTCCATGCGCAGCCGTGCCGCCGCTTCATCGATCAGGTCAATCGCTTTGTCCGGCAGGAAGCGGTCGGAGATATAGCGATCCGACAGCGTTGCGGCTGCAACAATTGCGGCATCGGTGATGCGCACGCCGTGATGGGTCTCATACCGCTCCTTCAAACCGCGCAGAATCGAGATGGTATCCTCGACCGACGGCGGATCGACCATCACCGGCTGGAAGCGCCGTTCGAGCGCGGCATCCTTTTCGATATGCTTGCGATACTCATCGAGCGTCGTGGCGCCCACCATGTGCAGTTCACCGCGCGCCAGCATTGGCTTGAGCATGTTGCTGGCATCCATTGCGCCCTCGGCGGCGCCGGCGCCAACAACCGTGTGCAACTCGTCGACGAACAAAATGACGTCGTCGCGCTCCTGAATCTCCTTCAGCACCGCTTTGAGCCGCTCTTCAAATTCACCGCGGTATTTGGCGCCGGCGATCAGCGCGCCCATGTCGAGCGCAATGATGCGCTTGTTCTTCAACGCCTCGGGCACATCTTCGCGCACGATGCGCTGCGCCAGCCCTTCGACGATGGCGGTTTTGCCGACGCCCGGCTCGCCGATCAGCACCGGATTGTTCTTGGTGCGGCGGCTGAGAATCTGGATCACGCGGCGGATCTCTTCGTCGCGCCCGATGACCGGGTCGAGTTTGCCGCGCCGCGCCAGTTCGGTCAGGTCGCGTCCATACTGTTCGAGTGCCGCATAGGTGCCCTCCGGCGTTGGACTGGTGACGCGCTGGCTGCCACGCACTTCACGCAACGCCTGGAGCAGTTTTTCGCGGGTAATGCCCGCCTGCCGCAGCACCCGCTCTGCGCCGCCGCCGGCGTGCTGCAAAATCGATAGCAGGAGATGTTCAGTGCTGATGTATTCGTCGCCGAACTGCGGCATCTCATCGGCAGCGCGCACAACGACAGTGCGCATGCGCGGCGAGTACTGGAGTTGTACGCCGCCGCCGCTGACCCGCGGGAACTTGTTGATCTCAGCACGTAGTTGCTGCACCAATGCGCCGACAGCTACATTGAGCTTCGTCAGCACCTGTGGCACGACGCCGTCGGTCTGTTCGAGCAGCGCCAGCAACAGGTGTTCCGGCTCGATCTGGCTGTTGCCGTTGCGCTCCGCCATGCTCTGCGCCGACAGCAAGGCTTCTTCCGATTTTTGGGTCAATCGATTGGTATTGAATGTCATCTATGTTTCCTCCTGGTAATCGAGAACTGGGGGCAGGGGTTAACCTTCGCGCCTGATGATTCACCACAGAGACACAGAGGACGCAGCGGCAAACCTTTTCCGGCCTTCCGCCGTCCTCTGTTCTACGTTTCCGCTTTACAACCCGCCTACCTGCAACCTGCAACCTCTTGCCTCTCGCCGCTCGCCTCCCCCTCTTGCCTCTTGCCTCTCGCCTCTCGCCGCTCGCCTCTTGCCACTCGCCTCCCACCTCTCGCCGCTTGCCTCTCGCCTCTCGCCTCTCGCCTGGTTTTCTGACACGTAGCATATCATGGTTCGGTCTCAATCGCGTTAGTGAACTGTTGGAGAAACGTATGAGCACGCAGCAGTCGCCTGTCTGGATCAGGCTGCCACAGTGCGCCGAGACACCGGTCGTTGCAGCGTATCGATTGCACGTTCACATCGAGCAGGATAGTGTTGCGCGAGTGCGGGTAAGCGCTGATGAGCGATACGAGTTATGGCTCGATGGTCATCGGATAGGACGCGGACCTGAACGTGGCGTGCCTGACATGTGGTTCTATGACATGTATGATCTGTCGCTGAGGGCAGGGAGACACGTGCTGACGGCGCGCGTCTGGCGTCTGAAAGAATTGGCGCCACTGGCGCAGATGAGCGTCGCGCCGGGATTCGTGCTCTGGGCTGATGCGCCCTTCCGCCATTTGCTTTCGACCGGCATCGCCCAATGGGAAGTCAAGTTACTGACCGGCTACTCGTTCTTTTTGCCGGGCGCCACATCATACTCGCCCTGGTTCTCCGGCGCCAATCAGGTCATCGATGGAGCATCATTCGATTGGGAGGCGCTGAACGGCGACGGTGACGGATGGGAACCGGCTGCGCATCGCATGGAGGGCAGGGCATTGCTCTTTGGCATTCAACCGGAACATGCGTTGACACCCGGACCGCTGCCGGCTCAGTGCTCCATACCACGCACTGCTGGCATTGTTCGATGGGTCAGCGCAGGAGCCTGGGAGAACCCGGAGATTGTGGCAGTGCTGCCCGACAATCGCATGGACGAGGAGCGCGACCACTGGCAGGCGCTGGCGGCGGGACAAGCGCCGTTCATCCTGCCACCCCATGAACGACGGCAGGTGATATTTGATCTCACCGACTATGTGTGCGCATATCCGCAGATTGTCGTATCTGGCGGAAGCGGCAGTGTGCTGACGATTGGTTGGGCGGAAGCATTGTTCTGGGACCTCAAAGGACAACGCAAAGAGCGCCGCGATCAGATCGAAGACCGCTATTTCGTCAGTCTGATGCGCGATGTGTTTCGTTCGGACGGCGGAGCAGAACGGGTGTTCACAACCCTCTGGTGGCGTGCCGGGCGCTATCTGCACCTGTTGGTCGAAACCGCCGACGAGCCACTGACCATTGAGTCATTCACTCTAACGGAGACGCGCTATCCGCTGGAGATGGAAAGTCGCCTGACACTGGACGATGAACGTCTGAGTCGCGCGCTGCCGCTTATGGTTCGCGCATTGCAGATGTGCTCTCACGAGACATATCTGGACTGTCCCTACTACGAGCAGATGATGTACGTGGGAGACGCGCGCCTGGAGGCGCTGACAACCTATGCAATCAGCCGCGATGACCGACTGGCGCGCAAGGCGCTCATGCTGTTCGATCATTCGCGTCAGGCGAGTGGCATGGTCCTGGCGCGGTTTCCGTGCTGCGACCGTCAGATCATTCCACCATTTGCGCTCTGGTGGGTGGCAATGATCCACGATTATGCCATGTGGCGCGGCGACCAGGCATTTATCGCCGGTCTGCTTCCCGGCATGCGCGCCGTGCTGGATGGGTTCCTGCGCCTGATCGATAGCGACGGACTGTTGCCATCGCCATCGGGGTGGAACTTCGTTGACTGGGTTCCCGCGTGGCGCCACGGCGTTCCGCCCGATGGCGACAGAGGGGTCAGCGGTGTGCTCAACTGGCATCTGGCATACACGCTGCGGCTGGCGGCAGAACTCGAACAGTGGGCAGGCGAAGCGGAGCTGGCGCAACGCTATGAGCGCCATCGAACGCGACTGGCAGCGCGCCTGATAGCGTGTTTCTGGAATGACGCGCGGGGATTGTTCGCCGATGACCTGGAGCATACCTCGTTCTCAGAGCACACACAGGCGCTGGCGGTATTGAGCGGTGCGCTCGACCCGCAACAACAGCAGCGCATTGCCGAACGGCTGCGCAACGATAGACATTTGACCCGGACGACGATCTTCTTCACGCACTATCTGTTTGAAGCATACTACATTCTGGGGATGGCAGACGCCTTCTTTGAACGGCTTGATGTGTGGCTCTCGCTCCCCGACGAAGGGTTTAAGACCACGCCAGAGCAACCGGAACCAACCCGTTCCGACTGTCACGGATGGGGAGCGCATCCGCTTTACCACTGTTTTGCAACTATTCTGGGCATCCGTCCGGCATCGTTCGGATTTGATCACGTGGTCATTGCTCCGATGCCAGGCCATCTGAGCGCCGTCTCCGGCGCACTGGCGCATCCACGCGGAATGATTGATGTGACGATCACGCAAATAAACGGACGAATGACCATCGATATCAATCTGCCGGAGGGATTAACCGGGACATTCCGGTACGGACATGTAGTGCAGGAATTGACCGCAGGGGCGCACCGTTGGTGCGCCTGAACGTTGGCGCGCGCCGGTAGCCCGCCTGCTGCGACGGAGCACAGACAGAGAGGGCGCGTCTCAGACGCGCCCACAGATGCGCCACATACAGGCGCGCGCCGGTAGCCCGCCCACACGAAGGCGCGAGTCACCGACTCCCATTGCGTCGCCGGTTCGCGTCGTTATCCAGCGCCAGGCGCACGCCGGTCTGCAACGTGCCGGCGGTGCGGATGCCTTCCAGGCTCACCCCCAGTTGCACCAGCGTCTGCGCCACCTGCGGCTTGATGCCGGTCAGCACCACCTGCGCGCCCAGCAGCCGCACCGCCTGCGCCGCGCAGGGCGTTGGCCACCTGCGTATCGACCACCTGCACCCCGGTGATGTCCACAATCGCCATCTCGGCGCGATACGCGGCCACCCCCTCGAGCAGCGCATCCACGATCTGCTGCGCTCGCGCGCTGTCGATGGCGCCGACCAGCGGCATAATCACCGCCGTCTCGCTGATCGGGATGAGCGGCGTCGAGAGTTCGCGGATGGCGGCGCGCTGCGCGTCGATCACCTGCTGCTGCAAGGCGAAGCGCTCCTCCTCGGCGCGCTTCTGTGCGCTGATGTCGCGCAGAAAGCCAATAATCCGAGGTGTGTCATTGGGTGACATCTGGGTGTACATGGTTGCAGCCACCGGTACGATGCCGCCGTCCTTGCGGCGGATGCGCGCTTCGAGGAACGCGGCTTTGCCTTCCGCCAGGCGCGCCAGAGTGACCTGCGCCGCGCGATAATCCTCGTCGTGAATGTAGTCGAAGCCATTCATGCCGATCAGGTCGTCGCCGTAGCCGGTCAACGCCTTGTAGGCGGCATTGGCGTAGAGAATGGCGCCGGCGAAATCGGCGACGCCGATGGCGTCGGGGGCGTTCTCGACGAGCGCCTCGAAGAGGCGCAGGCGCTCCTCGCGCTGCACTTCGGCGGTCAGGTCCTCGAACATGCCGGTCATGGCGACAGGATGACCGGCGTCGTTGCGAATGACGAAGGCGTTGATCCGCACCGGGATGGCGTGGCCGTTGCGATGGCGCAGGCGCGCACTACCGCGCCAGATGCCGCTGCGCATCACATCCTGCACATGCGCCTGAATGGTCGGGAGGTCCTCCTCAAAGTGCAGCGCCATCAGCGATACGCCGATCAGCGTGTCGTAGCCGATCAACTCGTGAAATGCAGGATTCGCATAAGTGATGACGCCGTCGATGTTCGCAATAGAGATCGCCTGTGGCGCAGTCTCGACCAGGGTGCGAAAACTGCGCAACTCTTCGATGATGGCGTGGTTGGTTGTGGTTGCGGTGACGCCGCTGGAGGAAGCGAGGCGTGCTTCCAGGTTGCTGACGCGCTGACGCAGCGCAGCGTTCTCGGCTTCAAGCGTAGTAATGTTCGCGTTCGTGGCGGTCATCGCAGAGCGCTCCTTCCTTTTCAATATCGTGTTTCACGAACCTGGTGATAAACGCTGCTGGCTCAGGCGGGTCGCTCATACGCCCGCTTCAACGGAACGTGACGTCTGGCGTTGGCACAGTTGACGACGTCTCAAGGTCGAATAATGGCAGCGCTGAATCTTCATTCTTTTGGAATGATATGCGCCACAGATTACCAGGACATTACCAGAAAAGCGTTCGGAAGATGGAAGACGGGAAAATTGCAGGTGAGTGCGAAGCCTGCCTTCACAGGCTCTACCCGACCATGCTGTTCATTTTCATCAGCGATGAGACACCCGCGTCAGGTGGTTCTTGCAGCGCTCGAAGGTTCACGGAGGCGGACACAGTTGAAGGCGCTGCGGGCTGACGCCCTGGCTCATAGGGAGGACCAAAACTCAGACAATCGAGCCCGTGCCTGTGAAGCGGCCGGCGTTGGTTTCGACAGGCTCACCATGCGCTGGATTCGACGGGCTCAGCCAACGCCGATCACGAGATTGTCCAATCTCTGGTTGATCTTCCTATACGACCAATTCCCTGTGACCATCCGGCATGGTCATCCCGATCAGCACGAGGGGTCGTGCGCGACCCGCTTCGATTCCTCGCTGCGCTCGGAATGACAAGTCGCTGCGCTCGGAATGACCAGCATGCGGCATCTTCAATCGTCATTGGTATACGATCGTGAAAGCACCACGACACTGGGGCTTCACCAGATGCAACCGGGCATCCTCAATCGTCATTGGTATACGATCGTGAAAGCCCCTCCGGGGATTCCATGACTCAGAGGAATTCACAGCTCAGAGTGGGCTGTCGTAGATGATTTTCGCAAACATCAACATTGCTTCGTGTCGCTTCGCGTCCTTCGTGGAGAGACTCGCCTACAGCATTGCCGCCAGATCGTTGCCCAGGCGAATCAGGCGTTGACACTGCGATTCGGGAAGGGTGTCGAGCGCGGGACGCACCTGCCGGTCGAGAATGCGTCTTGCTTCGTTGGTGCGCTTTGTGTCAATGGCGAGGCGCGCGTCGTCTATTGCCTGCACCAGTGTGGACGGCGCCTTTCCTTCGTCAACCAGAGGGCGCAGCGAGTCGGCGAGCGCCTGGCACAACTCCCACGGTCGCCACAACCCCAGCGTGCGCTCGTTGAACCCGTAGCCGGTCACCGGTCTCCCTGCCATTGTTCCTTCCAGGCGGGTCGGTCCGGTGAGATAATCGACCGGCATGCGGTGCGCCGGGGCAGGCGCCAGCGGCGTGCTGGTCACAATCAGATCGAGCGACGGCACATGGAACCGGTAGGCGTCGAGAAAGTAGCGCCTGTCGCCTCGCACGCCAAAGAGACGCTGAACAGGCGCGTAGAGCGGCGTGACATACCCTTCGTCACGGCAGTAACTGAGTGCTTCGATCCGGTACGCATCGGTGAACGACGTGCGCCCTTCAGGATCGGTGATCGTCAGTCCGCTGAACGGAATTTCACGGTTGCGCTCGTGACGTGCAAAGTTCCGCCACAGGCTCAGTTCCCACCCGTTGTCGAACGACATCTGCGCCCACTGGTGGCTGTAGCGATCCGCCAGTATGCCGGAGTACGCGCCAACATACTCCGGGAACCACTGCCGGTCGAGCCAACCGATGTCGCCCCACACCGCTTCTTCCACACCACGCCACCGGAGCGACCCGCGATAGCTCAGGCTCTGGAAGTAGGAGCGGGTATTCGGTTGCCCCATCACAGTGATGGCGCCGTTGTGAACCGGACCACCGACCGGTTGTGGCGGTTTGACCGCATCGACAACGAGATCGAGCGCCAGTGGATCGCCACGACTGTCGCGCCCGCATACATCGAGCGTATACCCGAATGGCACGAGATCGCCGGAAGCATCGTACCGCGCCCAGAAGCGGCTCTTCCAGCACGGTGAGTTCCAGGCGACGCCAAGATGACCGCGTGTAATCGTCAGACGTTGACGAAACCAGCGTTTTGGAGGCAGGTCATACGACGCGAATGTGGTATATCCGCCGTTCGCAAGATCGAACAGCGCGCCGAGGTGCATATCGATGCCGGAAGCGCTCGAAAAGCCGGAGAGACGCGCAAAAATGACGAAGAAAGCGTACCGTTTTCCGGTCTGTTCACCCTGCACAATCCCCGAAGCGTAGTAGGTGTCGCTCGCCATGTCCTGGTATCCTTCCGCCTGTGGGAAGCGCAGTTGTGGATCGTCGGGAACGAGAAGGTACGGATAGGAGCGCCACTCTTGCCGGCGCACACCGGCATTGATCATCATCGAAGCATCAGCCTGCTCGTCAAATTCAGACGTCACGGTTCACGCTCCTTACTCAAAACGGCGTCGACATCGGGCAGCAAGTGTTCGGCATAAATCACCCGGCGCGTGCGGGTTTCACAGCGCAGAATGAGCGAATTCGTCTCGGCGCGGTCGCGCTGATAGCGCACACCGTGGAGCAGTAATCCATCAGTAATACCGGTCGCTACAAAGAAGACCTCATTGGTTGCCACCATATCATTGCAGGTAAGCACCCGGCGGATGTCGAGACCGCGCTCCTCGATAGCGTGGTGCTCGGCAGCGCTCTGTGGCGCAAGTCGGGCCAGCATCGCGCCGCCAAGCGACCGCACCGCGCACGCAGCGATGATGCCCTCGGCAGCGCCGCCGATCCCCATGAGCACATCGACCGGCCCGCCGGGCATAGCGGCGAGCACCGCGCCGGCAATATCACCATCGTCCGCCAGCATAACACGCGCGCCGGCCGCGCGGATTTCGTTCACCAGATCGACGTGACGCGGTCGGTCGAGCACAAAAACAACCAGGTCGCGGATTTCTTTGCCGAGGGTGCGCGCAATCAGCGCCAGTGTCCATCCAGCAGGCGCGCCAAGGCATTCCGGCACCAGCGCGTGCGCTGTTTCGCGACTGACGACCAGTTTCTCCATGTATGCCGCCGGCGCAGGCGACCAGAGGGCGCCACGCGGCGCGACCGCCGCAACCGCGATCGCGCCGGAGCGTCCCTGCACCAGGAGGCGCAACCCATCGACCGGATCGACGACAACATCGACCGGCGGACCGCCACGACCGACGTGTCGACCGCTGATCAGACCGGATGGCGATTTCAGGCGACCTTCCTCGCCGACGACGATCCATCCATCGAAATCAAGCAGATCAAGCGTGGCCGCCATCGCGTGTTCTGCTGCTGCGTTCGCCTCGTTGCGCCGACCAAGCCCCATCCAGCGTCCGGCGCTGATGGCAGCGGCTTCGGTCGCCCGCACGAGATCAAGCCCGGTGTTACGACTGAGTTGTGTGACGCTCATGACTGGATTCTGCCTGTGGCGTCAGCCGATACGCGCGCCTTTTCTCCTTGCTTTTGCCGGCGCCACCAGTGTAGGACAGAGCACGATCAGTGTCAATTGCGCGACTTGGTCGAGCCATGATGCACTGCATCGCAGCGTGTGAATGAATTCATGGTACTATAAACGCGGTGATCGTCCCCAAAGGAGAGGAGGAAGCCCATGACCGAAGGATTCCGCATCGAGAAGGACTCACTCGGCGAAGTGCAGGTGCCGGCGAACGCGCTCTATGGCGCACAGACGCAACGTGCTGTGATGAACTTCCCGGTGAGCGGCATGCGTCCGTATCCGGCGTTCGTTTGGGCGCAGGCGATGATCAAGCGCGCCGCCGCAGAAGTCAACCGCGATCTCGGACTGTTCAACGATGTCACGGTCGGCGACCGCGCGATCAGCGGCCGTCAGATTGCCGACGCCATTATTCAGGCGGCTGACGAAGTGCTCGATGGGCAGCACGCCGATCAGTTCGTCGTCGATCCGTTCCAGGCAGGGGCCGGTACCAGTCATAACATGAACCTCAATGAGGTGATTGCCAACCGCGCCAACCAAATTCTCGGCTTTGCAATCGATGATCCGAAGAAACCGGTCAGTCCGAACGACCACGTCAATATGGCGCAGAGCACCAACGACACCATCCCAACGGCTATCCGCCTCGGATGCCTCTGGCGCATCGACGAACTGCTGGCGGCCATCGACCGGCTCGCCGATGCGCTCGAAGCCAAAGCGGAAGAGTTCGATCCAATCGTCAAATCGGGACGTACTCACCTTCAGGACGCGGTGCCGGTACGTCTGGGGCAAGAGTTTGGCGCATATGCGCTGGCAGTGCGCAATGATCGCGAGCGCATTGCGGTTGCCGCCGACCGGCTGCGCCGCCTGGGCATTGGCGGTACGGCTGTCGGCAGCGGATTGAATGCGCATCCTGAATACCATTTGCGCATGGTGAAGCGCCTGTCGGAACTGACCGGTCAGGAACTGCGCTCGGCGGGCAACCTGTTCGAGGCGATGCAGAGCATGGCTGACCCGGCGGATTTCTCGGCGTCGCTGCGCACGTTGAGCATCACGCTGACTCGCATTGCGAACGACCTCCGTCTGCTGGCGTCCGGTCCCACCACCGGTCTCGATGAAATTCGCCTGCCTGCGGTGCAGCCCGGTTCGAGCATCATGCCGGGCAAGGTCAATCCGGTGCTGGCGGAAATGCTGAATATGGCGTGTTTCCATGTGCAGGGATGCGACCTGACCGTGTCGCTTGCGGCGCAAGCCGGGCAACTGGAACTCAATGTGATGATGCCGATTATTGCGCACAATCTGTTCGAGATGATGCACGTCCTCATTGGCGCAATCAATGCCTTCACCGAGAAGTGCGTCGTCGGCATCACCGCCAATCCGGCGAAGGCGACCGGTTGGCTGGCGAAGAACCCGATCCTGGTGACGGCGCTGAACCCGGTGATCGGGTATCTCAACGGTGCAGCCGTCGCCAAGGAAGCGCTGGCGACGGGTAAGACGATCAAGGAAGTGGTGGTCGAAAAAGGGTTGATGAGTGCTGAACAGGTTGATGAACTCCTTGACGTGCGCGCAATGACCGAAGGCGGCATCATGGGATTTGGCGGCGGTGGCGGGTAGCGCTGGTCCCGAACGGGACGCATCCTGCAGGCTCGATGAACTTTGAAAAATACTCTGCTATCCGTCCACTCGCCTGGCGACTAATGGGGATTAAGAAATGAGTCCGGTAAGCCTGTGCTGCCGTGCCGCGCATCCTTATGATCTGCGGGCTAAAGCCCTCGCTCAGGACGTGGAAGCCCCTCCGGGGCTTCCACGATCTCAGCCAGGGCTTCAGCCCGCAGCGCCCAGGAATACTGGGTTATTTTCTTAATCTTCGACGTGCGCGCAATGACCGAAGGCGGCATCATGGGATTGGGCGGCGGTGGCGGGTAGCGCCGGTCCCGAACGGGACGCATCCTGCAGGCTCGATGAACTTTGAAAAATACTCTGCTATCCGTCCACCCGCCTGGCGACTAATGGGGATTAAGAAATGAGTCCGGTAAGCCTGTGCTGCCGTGCCGCGCATCCTTATGATCTGCGGGCTAAAGCCCTCGCTCAGGACGTGGAAGCCCTGGAGGGGCTTTCACGATCTCAGCCAGGGCTTCAGCCCGCAGCGCCCAGGAATACTGGGTTATTTTCTTAATCTTCGACGTGCGCGCAATGACCGAAGGCGGCATCATGGGATTGGGCGGCGGTGGCGGGTAGCGCTGGTCCCGAACGGGACGCATCCTGCAGGCTCGATGAACTTTGAAAAATACTCTGCTATCCGTCCACTCGCCTGGCGACTAATGGGGATTAAGAAATGAGTCCGGTAAGCCTGTGCTGCCGTGCCGCGCATCCTTATGATCTGCGGGCTAAAGCCCTCGCTCAGGACGTGGAAGCCCTGGAGGGGCTTTCACGATCTCAGCCAGGGCTTCAGCCCGCAGCGCCCAGGAATACTGGGTTATTTTCTTAATCTTCGACGTGCGCGCAATGACCGAAGGCGGCATCATGGGATTGGGCGGCGGTGGCGGGTAGCGCCGGTCCCGAACGGGACGCATCCTGCAGGCTCGATGAACTTTGAAAAATACTCTGCTATCCGTCCACCCGCCTGGCGACTAATGGGGATTAAGAAATGAGTCCGGTAAACCTGTGCTGCCGTGCCGCGCATCCTTATGATCTGCGGGCTAAAGCCCTCGCTCAGGACGTGGAAGCCCTGGAGGGGCTTTCACGATCTCAGCCAGGGCTTCAGCCCGCAGCGCCCAGGAATACTGGGTTATTTTCTTAATCTTCGACGTGCGCGCAATGACCGAAGGCGGCATCATGGGATTGGGCGGCGGTGGCGGGTAGCGCTGGTCCCGAACGGGACGCATCCGGCAGGCTCGATGAACTTTGAAAAATACTCTGCTATCCGTCCACCCGCCTGGCGACTAATGGGGGATTAAGAAATGAGTCCGGTAAGCCTGTGCTGCCGTGCCGCGCATCCTTATGATCTGCGGGCTAAAGCCCTCGCTCAGGACGTGGAAGCCCCTCCGGGGCTTCCACGATCTCAGCCAGGGCTTCAGCCCGCAGCGCCCAGGAATACTGGGTTATTTTCTTAATCTTCTTACGTCGCGGGCTATGGAAAGCGAAGCCCGCCTGCGCGGGCTAGCGCGGATGATTCGGATTAATTACTCAAAGACCATGCAGCCTGCGGGAGACAGTTGGGCAGCACAGGCACGCCTCCGCCGTGCCTGCTGTGTATTGGCATGTGACTCTGGAAAGTCTGAACGGTGGTAAAACTTCTCGTCTACACTGGATCGCCCGGCGCGGGCATCAGCATGGCGGCGGCAGCGGAGGCGGCGCGCGCTGCCGATGCGGGAAAGCGCACGTTGCTGCTGACGTATGGCTCGACAGCGGGGTTGGGCGCGCTTTTGGGCGTTGCCATTGGCAGCGTGCCGGTTGAAGTTGCACCGCGCCTCAATGCACTGGCGCTCGATGCCCGCAGCGAACTGGCAGCCGCCTGGGAGGAAACCCGCGCGACCCTCCTGCCGCCCTTCAGCAACCTCGCCGGTGATGAACTCCCCCAACCCCCGGCGTCTGACGCTGCGTTTGCGCTTCTCCGTATCCGTGATCTCGCTCCCAACTATGATCGCGTGGTTGTGGACGCCGGACCGCACGATCCACTGATCGAAGCGCTTGGCGTTCCCGACAATCTGCGCTGGATCGCGCGACTTCTCATTGGTCTCGACGGTCAACCCGCACAGGGGTCGCTGCTGCCGGGGTTGTTGCTGCCGCCTGAGTTTGTCAGCAATCTGCGGCGCGTGCTGGTGGAAGCCGAGCGCCTGCGCAACCTGCTCGACGCCCCCGCGAGTATGGTCTGTTATGTGCTGCGCCCCGATGCGGCGGCGCTGGCAGAGGCGCGCCTGGCAATCCCCGCCATTCAGTTGCACGGCGTGGCTGTCGGTGCGCTGGTCGCCGGTCCACTCCTGCCGCCCAACCCGGAAGACGCGCGCCTGGCGCCGCTCGAACGGTTGCAGGCAGCACTGCTCGATGAAGCCGCTGCGATCTGGTCCGCCCGGCCGTTGCTCCGGCTTGATATGAGCGCGACCGCCGGCGGGCATATGCCGTTGCTGCTCGCCGGGCGCGCCATGGGTGACGCGGGCGCCGTAACGGTGCGTTCACCCATCGGCAATGACTATCGCGGCGAACCGGCGTTGACCTTTGAACTTCCCGGTCTGCCACAGGGCGCTATCGGGTTGACGCTGAGCGGCGACGATCTGATCGTGCGCGTGGGGTCCTATCGGCGGCATGTGCCGCTGCCTTCGCGCCTGCGCGGTGTTCGCGCCGTGCGCGCCACTCGTGAAGGCGATCTGCTCGTGGTGCGGCGCAGGTGATTATACCAATGACGATTGAAGATGCCGCATGCTGGTCATTCCGAGCGCAGCGACTTGTCATTCCGAGCGCAGCGAGGAATCGAAGCGGGTCGCGCACGACCCCTCGCGCTGCTCGGTGTGACCATGCCGGATGGTCACAGGTAAGTGATATTATTGCCACAACGATACCCAAGACCTTTGAGGTTGAGTGGAGGATGGATTACAGACCGCGCGCGCAGCGCCGGTCTCCCGGCTCCCGCACACGGGAGCGGGGCAGGGGGTGAGGGCGCAGCGGTCCGCCTGCGCTCGTTTCCCTCACGGCGCCATCCCCCACATCGCCATCTGCTCCTCAGCGCGGATGCGCCACTCCGAGGCCGGCGCGAGATCGGCGGCGCGGATCAGGGCGGTGCGCGCTGCTGTTCGATCTCCCAGCGCCGCTAGCGCCCGTCCATAGTGATATGCAGCCTCAGCACTCGCGGGGTCGAGGGTCTGCGCCAGCGCCGCCGCATCACGCGCTCCCGCAATATCGCCACATGCCAGGCGCGCGTGCGCCAGCGCCGACCACGACTGCGCATTCTTTGGCAGCCGGGCGACTGCTTCGGTGGCTGCGGGAAGCCCTTTTTCGCAGATCTGTAACGAGGTCTTCAGGTGGTACTGCGCCAGCGCCAGCGCGTAGGCGCCGCGCATCGCCGCCGGCGCAACCCGAAGCGCTTCGGCATACGCTGCCGCCGCTGCCGGATAATCGCGTTGCGCAGTATGCCATTCCCCCAGTGCCAGCAGGACATCCGGGTCGTTCGGCGCAAGGCGGCGCGCCTCCTGGAGTTCAGTAAGCGCCGCCTGCGCGTCATGCACGGCAAGGCGCCCCAGCGCCAGCAATATTCGTGGTCGCGGATCGTCCGGCGCAGCCAGTGCCAGATCGTGCAGGCGCGCCAGCGCAACTCCAACGTCGCCGTTCAATAGTTGCGCATACGCGGAATATGCTTCTGCCGCCTGCGTCAGCGACCCGCGTTCGCGCGCAATGGCAAACTGTTCTTCCGCCAGCCGCGTCCATCCCACATCCAGGTAGATCTGTCCTAACAGTTGCGGGCGGATTGCTTCGTCGGACGCCAGGATCGCTGCGATCTGCGCGACATCGGGGCGCGGCAGCGGACGCAACGGCGTTGCCAGCGGTTGTTCGATTGGATGCAGCCTGCCTTCCTTCGTGACCGCCATTCGCGCTTCATTCCATGCGCCGCTCAGGTCGCTTCCGGCGATTAGGGCGGCAATCCGGGCATGCGCTGTTCTGCGCCACGTGTCGGGAAGTCCAACCGCAAGAGCAGCGCGATACCCGGATTCTGCGCCTGCATAATCGTTCTGGCTCAACCGCTCTTCCGCCTCCAGCGCGAGGCGCAGACTGTACAATGCAGAAGATGTGGGGATCTGCATCCACATGCGCGAAGCTTCATCCGCATATCCCATATCTGCCGCCAGGCGACCCTGATACAACCGCGCCAGGGCGGTGTCGGCTTCGTTCAATCCCAACCTCAGCGCCCAACCGAATTCACGGCTCGCCGCTGCACTCTCGCCGCGCACCGTCAGCGCCATGCCGAGCCGCAGGCGTGCCGGGGCAAAACCGGGCGCGCGCGTCGCCAGCGCGTGGTAGGCGTGAAACGCCTCGTAGTGCCGTCCCGCGACGAAAAGCGCATCCGCCTGTCGCAACGCATCGCGCGGGTCGGGATGAAACGCGAGTCGCGCCGCTAGAAGCGTTGCCGCCAGTATGAGAAGGATTTGAATAAACTGGATGCGGTGAAACTTCACGGGTTTAAGAACCAGGAACTGAGCTCGACTTTATCCATTCGGTAGACGAAAAACGGGAGGCAGGGTACGCTTGGCTAGAACCCAACTACCACGAAGGGGCCAGCCATGCGCAACCTGCCACGAGCGATTATACCGGTCCTCCGCAAGTTCGAGTTGCTGTTTAGCGAGCGTGTATGGGAATGGGCGAAGATACTGCTCATCGGCGCCATCCTAGCCCCCGGCAAGCGCACGGTCACTTCGGCGCTGCGGGTGATGGGGCTGAGCGACGATGCGCAATTCCAGAACTACCATCGCGTCCTCAACCGCGCCGTCTGGTCGCCCTACGCCGCCAGCCGCATCCTGCTGCGCCTGCTCGTCGACGCCTTCGTTCCGTCCGATACGGCTATCGTGCTCGGCCTCGACGACCATATCGAGCGCCGGCGCGGGGCCAAGATCAAGGCCAAGGGGATCTACCGCGACCCTGTCCGCTCGTCGCGCTCGTTCTTCGTCAAGACCAGCGGCCTGCGCTGGTTGTGTCTGATGCTGCTCGCCCCCATCCCTTGGGCCCAGCGGGTTTGGGCCTTGCCCTTTCTGACCGTCCTGGCGCCCTCCGAGCGCTGCCATCAGGAGCTCGGCAAGCGCCACAAACAGCTCACCGACTGGGCGCGTCAGATCATCTTCCAAGTCCGTCAGTGGCTGCCCGAGCGCGTGCTGGTCGTTGTGGCCGACAGCAGCTACGCCGCGCTCGAACTGCTTGCCGCCTGCCAGGGCTTGCCCAACCCCGTTACCGTGGTCACGCGCTTGCGCTTGGATGCGGCCTTGTACGACACGGCGTACGTGCACCCAGCAGGGCGACCCGGTCGGCCGCGCAAGAAAGGCGCACGGCAGCCGACCCTGGAGCAGCGGCTCAGCGACCCGACCACAGACTGGCAGCACACGAGCGTGCGTTGGTATGGCGGAACGACGCGAACGGTGCGGCTGGCATCGGCAACGGCGGTCTGGTATCACAGTGGCTTGCCGCCGGTGAGCATTCGCTGGGTGCTCATTACCGACCCCGATGGGAAGTTTGAGGCCCAGGCGCTGCTGAGCACGAACCCGGCGGCTACCCCCAAGGAGATTGTGGAGTGGTTCGTGATGCGCTGGCAGGTGGAGGTCACGTTCGAGGAAGCGCGAGCACACTTGGGCATCGAGACCCAGCGCCAGTGGTCGGACCTGGCGATCCTGCGTACGACACCGGTGCTGTTGGGGTTGTTCTCGCTCGTGACGCTGTTCGCCCATCACCTACTCCAAGCAGGCGAGTTGCCCGTGAGGCAGGCGGCCTGGTACACCAAGGCGCTGCCGACCTTCAGCGACACACTGGCCTTCGTCCGCAAGCAGCTCTGGCCGGTCACCATTTCTTGGATGTCGCCTGCGGAAGCCGACATGGTCAAAATCCCGAAGTCGTTACTTGTTCGCCTGACTGATGCGCTCGCCTATGCTGCGTGAGCGGCACAGATGGATAAAGTCGAGCTGAGAACCAGAGGTCAAAGGTTAAGGGTGAGGAGTTATACCAATGACGATCGACGATGCCGCATGCTTGTCATTCCGAGCGCAGCGACGGGTCATTCTGCGCGCAGCGACGGGTCATTCCGAGCGCAGCGAGGAATCTCAGCGGGTCGCGCACGCCCCTCTCGCCTCTTGCCCCGCGCCTCGGGTCTCGTTTCAACATTCGACCTTCTTCAACGTGAAACGTTCGCCCCTCTCGCCTCTTGCCCCGCGCCTCGGGTCTCGTTTCAACATTCGACCTTCTTCAACGTGAAACGTTCGCCCCTCTCGCCTCTTGCCCCGCGCCTCGGGTCTCGTTTCAACATTCGACCTTCTTCAACGTGAAACGTTCGCCCCTCTCGCCTCTTGCCCCGCGCCTCGGGTCTCGTTTCAACATTCGACCTTCTTCAACGTGAAACGTTCGCCCCTCTCGCCTCTTGCCCCGCGCCTCGGGTCTCGTTTCAACATTCGACCTTCTTCAACGTGAAACGTTCGCCCCTCTCGCCTCTTGCCCCGCGCCTCGGGTCTCGTTTCAACATTCGACCTTCTTCAACGTGAAACGTTCGCCCCTCTCGCCTCTTGCCCCGCGCCTCGGGTCTCGTTTCAACATTCGACCTTCTTCAACGTGAAACGTTCGCCCCTCTCGCCTCTTGCCCCGCGCCTCGGGTCTCGTTTCAACATTCGACCTTCTTCAACGTGAAACGTTCGCCCCTCTCGCCTCTTGCCCCGCGCCTCGGGTCTCGTTTCAACATTCAACCTTCTTCAACGTGAAACGTTCGCCCCTCTCGCCTCTTGCCCCGCGCCTCGGGTCTCGTTTCAACATTCGACCTTCTTCAACGTGAAACGTTCGCCCCTCTCGCCCCTTGCCCCGCACCTCGGGTCTCGTTTCAACATTCGACCTTCTTCAACGTGAAACGTTCGCCCCTCTCGCCTCTTGCCCCGCGCCTCGGGTCTCGTTTCAACATTCGACCTTCTTCAACGTGAAACGTTCGCCCCTCTCGCCCCTTGCCCCGCGCCTCGGGTCTCGTTTCAACATTCGACCTTCTTCAACGTGAAACGTTCGCCCCTCTCGCCTCTTGCCCCGCGCCTCGGACCTCGTTTCAACATTCGACCTCCTTCAACGTGAAACGTTCGCCCCTCTCGCCTCTCACCTCACCCCTCTCGCCTCACCCCTCTCGCCTCACCCCTCTCGCCTCTCGCCTCACCCCTCTCGCCTCACCCCTCTCGCCTCTCGCCTCACCCCTCTCGCCTCTCGCCTCTCGCCTCTCGCCTCACCCCTCTCACCTCTCGCTTCTCGCCTCACCCCTCTCGCCTCTTGCCCCGCGCCTCGGACCTCGTTTCCACGTTCAATGTTCAACCTTCAACGCTTCCTCACACATTGTTTACAACTTCGGCTCGATTTCGCAACCAAATTGCAACTGTTTCCATGCCCCTTCATGTAGTATAGTCGAAGTGATGTGTGCCTGCCACGTATGCGGAAATATGATTATGTGGCGGGCATTTGTATACGTTGCGTCGTCCTGTCGTCCGCTCTCCTCATTCAGCGCAAGGTGGTTTGCATGGCAACAACCCACACCTCACATCGTGCTCGACGCCTGCACATGCGCCGTTGGGCAGTGATTTCCGCTGCCGCTCTGATGCTCTCGACCCTGCTCGCCTTTTTTGGTGCGCGTGTTGCGAGCGCTGTCGGCGACCTGACGGTGCGCGTCTACGCGGATAGTAACCGCAATGGGCAGTACGACGGCGGCGAACCCGCTGTGAGCGGTGTACCGGTGTCGGTGTTTAACACCGACAACAATCTGCTCTATTCGGTGAACACGAATGCCTCTGGATTGGCAATCTTTCCCAACACTCCCAACGGCGATTACCGCGTCGAGGTGACGAACCCCAACAATGGTCTTCCCAACGGCACCGTTGTCTCCGTGCCAGGACCGACAACGCCAGGGCAGGACAATGCTCTGGTGTTTTTTGTGAATATCAACAATGCGCCGGTTCAGCGCGATGTCGGTCTCCGGTCGCTCGATGCGTCCGGCATTGATGCCGGCGCTCCTGCTGGATTCCGCACCATCGTCGTGCGCGCATGGGACGATCAGGACGCCAATGGCATTCAGGACGCCGGTGAACCCGGCTTGAGCGGGCTGACGCTCGGATTGTACACTCCGTCGAATGTGCTGGTCGCCACTGCGACCGCCGGACCAGATGGCACGTACCGTTTTGTGGACAATGTCCCGGCAGGTGTCAGCAACTACACTATCCGCGTCACCGGCGGCATTCCTGCCGGGTGGGTGCTGACGACGCCCAATGCGAACTTCGACAGTGAGGATCGGCGCGACTCCGATGCGCAACTCGTTGTGGGCGAGCCGCGCATTACCGTTCCCAATGCAGCGCGCGGTGTGAATGACGATAGTCTGGACGTCGGCTTCGCGCGCGGCGCGGTGAGCGGCTTCGTCTGGCGCGACCTTGACCAGAACGGTCTGCGCGATCCGGGTGAGCCGTTCATCAATGGCGTGGAGGTCGAATTGCGTGACTCATCCGATAATCTCATCGATACGCAGACCACGCGATCCATCCTCAACGATCCTGCCAATCGCGCCGGGTTCTTTGAGTTCGTGAGTGTGCCGCTGACGGCGACGTACCGAGTGCGCATTCCGAATGACGAGTTCAATGCCGCCACCGATCCGCTCTATGGTCATGCGACGCCGCCCAACCAGACGGCAACCCCGCCTGCTATCGGCGATCAGGGTCTTATCAACGGCACAACGGATGGTCCTGCGGTTATCGGCGCTAGTGATTTCCTCCAAACACCCAACTTTACCCTGGATGCAACCAATCGTCGCAATGAGACCTCGAATTTCGGCCTCTACGCCGGCACGGTCGGCGATTTCGTCTGGCACGATGTGAACCGCAACGGGAGCGTTGATCCGCTCGAAACAACGCTCGGATTGGCGAATGCGCTGGTCTTTGTGGACCTGGATAGCGACTGTCAGATCGACACAGGCGAACCACAGATGACCACCGATCTCTACGGGAACTATCGCTTTGACAGCCTGCCCCTCGGTATTACCTACACCGTGGTTCTCGACGCCTCCAACTTCGCACCCGGCGGCGCGCTCGAAGGGCTTGGCTACACCACCGGCGCTCCCTGCGGTTCAACCGAGGGGGTGGTGATCACCACAACGCTCCTCACTGCAAGTCAGCCGACGGATTTCACTGTTGACTTCGGCATTGTGCGCGCCGAAATCGGCAACTTTGTCTGGGAAGATGACAATGGCAACGGCATCTTCGATCTGAGTGAAACGGGCATTCAGAGCGTCACCGTTCAACTCTACGGCGCCGGACCCGACAACACGTTCTTCACTGTCGATGATGTCACCATCGGTCTGTCGCAGACGACGAACGCCAGCGGCATCTATACTATTACCGACATTCTCTCCGGAACGTACTACGCGACGTTCGATCTGAGCGCGCTGCCGCCGGCGTATGTGGCGAGCATTGTCACGCCAACCGGTTGGTTGAGCGTTGATCCGCCTGCCAGCAGTTCAGACGATGTCAATGATGTGCGCGCGTTGGTCAGCGGGCGCGTCTGGCGCACGCCGACGTTCACGATTGCGCGCGGTAGTCAGAATCCCGGCGTCGATGCGGCGGTCTACCGACCGGCATCCCTCTCAGGGCGCGTCTTCTTCGACCAGAACGGCAATAACCAGGATGAAACCTCGCCTGAGCCGGGGCTGTCCAATTTCACCGTCAATCTGCTCCGCGCCGCCGATAATACGCTGATGATGACAACGACGACCCTTGCTGACGGCAGTTATGCCTTCAGCAGCGTCGCGCCGCTCACCTATGTGGTCGAAATCGTGCGCCCCGATCCGTCCAACTGGTCATTCGTTGCGCCCGACAATCCTTCAGCTGGTGACCCGCTCGCCAGTGATGTCGATGCAAATGGGCGCACCAGCGTTCTGACGGTGACCTCGGGAATCACTGTGACCGACGTTGATGCCGGTTTGCGCGGGAACAACATTGTTCAGGGCTACGTTTTCTTCGACCGCGACGGCAGTTTCACGCAGACTGCCAATGATCAGGCGCTGAATAGCGCAACCGCGACGCTAACTGTGACGGTCGCTACTGTCAATCTGACGACGACCTACACACTGACTGCCACAACCACCGGCAGTGATCCAAACTATTCATTCGCCGGTCTCCCCGGTGGGACAGCAGGCGTGACCTACACGCTGGCGTTCGCTCCGCCGGATGGTACGTACACCGCCTCACTCGCCGATGTCGGCGGCAATGATGCGCTGGACAGCGATGGACCATTCATCGCGGTGACCGGCGCAACGGTTGGCGTCAGCAACACGCTGGACTATGACCAGGGGTACTGGCGTCCGGTCACCGTGCGCGCCCGCATTTTCGATGAGATCACAGCCCTGCCGCCCGACAACGTCTACAACGTGGGCGACACCGGCATCACGACCGCCACGGTCACAATTACGACCACCAACGGCGCGGTGACGCCGCTCGGCAGCAGCGGAATCGATTCGACCGGCGTGGTGACCTTCACCCTGCCGCCGACCACGACGACCTACTGGCTGAATGTGCCCACTCCTGCCGGGTTTACGCCATCGCCGGGGAACACGGGCGCGCTCGAAGTCAATACGCCAAGCCCGCTGCTCGCCGATAATACCGCGCCATCGCCAACGACTGAGTTTCAGTTCGGTTATTTCCGCCCTGGCGCCGTGACCGGCGCGGTGCGGTTCGACCGCGACGCGGACAACAACCTGTTCGGCGACAGCGAGCCGGGGATGCAGGGGGTGACGGTGACGCTACGGTTGGGCGGCAGCGATGTGCTGACGACCACGACCGACGCGACTGGCGCGTACACCTTCACGAACGTGGCGCCAGCCAACGGTTACTCGGTGTGGGTCATCAACCCCGATACGGCGAACTTCCTGCTGGTGACGCCGACAGGCGGCGATAACGACATGCAGAGCACCGACGGCGGTAACACCTACGCCGAAACCAATCCGTTCACCGTCACATCGGGCGCAGTGGTGAGCGGGTCGAGCGACGCGGCGGTGCGCGGACGGTCTACCGTGAACGGCGCGGTGTGGGAAGACCTGAACGGCAACGGCGTGCGCGACGGCGGCGAGGGGGTCGGCGCGCTGCCGGGGGTGACGGTGAACCTGACGGTGACGGTCAACCTGCCGGGGTTGCTGAGCACGCAGATTGTGACGACGACCACGACGGACGCCAGCGGCGCGTACACGGTCACAAACCTGCCGGGGTGGGCAAGCGTCAGCAGCGAGGTCTCGTTCACGCTGCGCTTTGCGACGCCGACGGGGTGGTACGAGACGCTGGCGGACGTGGGGACGCAACCGGCGACCGACGACAGCGACGGGATCGGCGCAGGCGTGGATCAACTCGACGACCAGGGATTGCAACGCAACACGACCGCAACCCGCGACCGGGGGTACTACCAAGGAGTGACTGTCGTGGCGCGGGTCTTTGAGGAGAACCCGCCGGTTGATAACGCCTTTGCAACCGGCGACACCGGCATCACGACGGCGACGGTGACGATTACGACGACGAACGGGACGGTCACGCCGCTGAGCGTGACGCCGATTGACGCGAGCGGGTTGATCACCTTCACGCTGGTGCCGACCGACAGCGCGACGCCGTACTGGGTGAATGTCGCGCCGATCAGCGGGTTCACGCGCTCGCCGGGGAACACCGGCGCGGCGCAGGTGACTCCCAACCCGACATCAGGGCAGACGGTCGGACCGACCAATCTGGAGTTCGGGCACTATCGCCCGGTCACGGTGGTGGTGCGGGTCTTTGAAGAGGTGAACCCGCCGGTGGATAACGCCTTTGCAACCGGCGACACCGGCATCACGACGGCGACGGTGACGATTACGACGACGAACGGGACGGTCACGCCGCTGAGCGTGACGCCGATTGACGCGAGCGGGTTGATCACCTTCACGCTGGTGCCGACCGACAGCGCGACGCCGTACTGGGTGAATGTCGCGCCGATCAGCGGGTTCACGCGCTCGCCGGGGAACACCGGCGCGGCGCAGGTGATTCCCAACCCGACATCAGGGCAGACGGTCGGACCGACCAATCTGGAGTTCGGGCACTACCGCCCGGTCACGGTGGTGGCGCGGGTCTTTGAAGAGGTGAACCTGCCGGTGGATAACGCCTTTGCAACCGGCGACACCGGCATCACGACGGCGACGGTGACGATTACGACGACGAACGGGACGGTCACGCCGCTGAGCGTGACGCCGATTGACGCGAGCGGGTTGATCACCTTCACGCTGGTGCCGACCGACAGCGCGACGCCGTACTGGGTGAATGTCGCGCCGATCAGCGGGTTCACGCGCTCGCCGGGGAACACCGGCGCGGCGCAGGTGATTCCCAACCCGACATCAGGGCAGACGGTCGGACCGACCAATCTGGAGTTCGGGCACTACCGCCCGGTCACGGTGGTGGCGCGGGTCTTTGAAGAGGTGAACCTGCCGGTGGATAACGCCTTTGCAACCGGCGACACCGGCATCACGACGGCGACGGTGACGATTACGACGACGAACGGGACGGTCACGCCGCTGAGCGTGACGCCGATTGACGCGAGCGGGCTGATCACCTTCACGCTGGTGCCGACCGATAGCGCGACGCCGTACTGGGTGAATGTCGCGCCGATCAGCGGGTTCACGCGCTCGCCGGGGAACACCGGCGCGGCGCAGGTGATTCCCAACCCGACATCAGGGCAGACGGTCGGACCGTCCGGGCTGGAGTTCGGGCACTACCGCCCGGTCACGGTGGTGGCGCGGGTCTTTGAGGAGAACCCGCCGGTGGATAACGTCTTTGCAACCGGCGACACCGGCATCACGACGGCGACGGTGGCGATTACGACGACGAACGGGACGGTCACGCCGCTGAGCGTGACGCCGATTGACGCGAGCGGGTTGATCACCTTCACGCTGGTGCCGACCGACAGCGCGACGCCGTACTGGGTGAACGTCACCACCCCTGCCGGATTTACGCCATCGCCGGGGAACACCGGCGCGGCGCAGGTGACGCCGAACCCTGGACCAGGGGGGACAGTCGGACCGACCAATCTGGAGTTCGGCTACTACCGCCCTGGCGCCGTGACCGGCGCGGTGCGGTTCGACCGCGACGCGGACAACAACCTGTTCGGCGACAGCGAGCCGGGGATGCAGGGGGTGACGGTGACGCTACGGTTGGGCGGCAGCGATGTGCTGACGACCACGACCGACGCGACCGGCGCGTACACCTTCACGAACGTGGCGCCAGCCAACGGTTACTCGGTGCGGGTCATCAACCCCGATACGGCGAACTTCCTGCTGGTGACGCCGACAGGCGGCGATAACGACATGCAGAGCACCGACGGCGGTAACACCTACGCCGAAACCAATCCGTTCACCGTCACATCGGGCGCAGTGGTGAGCGGGTCGAGCGACGCGGCGGTGCGCGGACGGTCTACCGTGAACGGCGCGGTGTGGGAAGACCTGAACGGCAACGGCGTGCGCGACGGCGGCGAGGGGGTCGGCGCGCTGCCGGGGGTGACGGTGAACCTGACGGTGACGGTCAACCTGCCGGGGTTGCTGAGCACGCAGATTGTGACGACGACCACGACGGACGCCAGCGGCGCGTACACGGTCACAAACCTGCCGGGGTGGGCAAGCGTCAGCAGCGAGGTCTCGTTCACGCTGCGCTTTGCGACGCCGACGGGGTGGTACGAGACGCTGGCGGATGTGGGGCCGCAACCGGCGAACAACGATAGTGACGGGATCGGCGCAGGCGCGGATCAACTCGACGACCAGGGATTGCAACGCAACACGACCGCAACCCGCGACCGGGGGTACTACCGTCCGGTGGTCATTCAGGTGCGGGTGTTCGAGGAGACAACATCGCCGATTGACAACGCCTACGCTGCGGGCGATGCTCCTGTGCCGGGCGCAACGGTGGCGCTGACGCCGAATGTAACCCTTGGCGGTCCATTCGGACCCGACGCGACCGGCATCATCAGTTACACCGTCGCGCCAACGACCACGGCATACACGGTCGGGGTGACGCCGCCGACCGGATACGTCGCCTCACCGGGGAACACCGGCACGGCGACAGCGCCGGCGCCGCTGACCAGCGGGCAGTCCATCATGCCGCTGCCGTTCGGCTACTACCGCAACGGCGTCATCAGCGGCACGGTCTGGTTCGACACCAACAGCAACGGTCTGTTCGACAGCGGCGAGCCGACCATGGCAGGCGTTACAGTAACGCTCACCCTCGATCCTGATACAACCGTCAACGGCAATGAAACGTCGATAGGCACGTTCACAACCGGTGACAATGGCATCTACCAGTTCACTGCCATCACGCCGACCGGTGCGCTGACATCGGGAACGCTGTATCGCGTCCAGTTTGCGCTGCCTGCCGGGTATGCCTTCACCGCGCAGGGCGCACCTGTGACGACAGACAACAACAGCGATGCGAGCACAGTCAATGGGTACACCGACCGATTCACGGTTGGATCGAACGAAACCGTGACCTACGTCGATGCTGGCGCAGTCGGCAACCTGTCGTTAAGCGGTACGACGTGGGAAGACATCGATGCTGATGGTGTGTTCGATGCTGGCGAGTCGCCGTTGTCAGGGGTCACGCTAACGTTAACTGTCACGAGCTCAATCAACTCGACTAACCCCGTGGTGACGTACACGGTGACGAGTGGTGCGGGTTCGCCAAACTTTACGTTCAACCAGTTGCCCGCCGGCAACTACCAGCTCAGCGTCACCGGCAGGCCGCTTGGGTATCTGCTCTCGACGACGGGAACATTGAGCGGAACCCTACCGGCGACCGGGCAGAATTTCGGTCTGTACCGCACCGCCTCAGTCGGCGATCGGGTCTGGCTCGATGTGAACGGCAACGGCGCATACGAAGCCGGTGTCGATGCCGGAGTGCCGGGAATTGCCGTTCGGCTGCGCGACGCAGCGACTGATACGGTCATCTCCACGACCACGACACTGGCGAGTGGTGATGTCGGCTTCTACGGCTTCGAGAACGTCACGCCAGGATCATATGTGGTCGAGTTCGTCGTGCCGACCGGCTTCCAGACAGTCAACAACGGCACGGGGTCGTTGAGCGTCGATAACGACAACGATGCGCAGAACAACGGGCGCACTGCGTCGTTTACCCTGGCGAGCAGCCAGATTTCAACGACCGTCGATGCGGGGTTGATCGGCAGCGGGTCGATCTCCGGCATTGCCTGGGTGGACGAGAACTTCAACGATGTGCGCGATCCCGGTGAGACGCAGCGCATCGCGGGGGTGGCAGTCACTCTGACCATCACGCCGACCGGTTTGGGAGCGCCGCTGACATTCAACGCGGTCACCGCAACAAATGGCAGTTACGCCTTTGGCAACCTGCCGCCGGGAACGTTCGTGCTGACGTTCACCAAACCTGCCGGCTACTTCGACATCGCCACGCGCGTTGGCAGCGACCCGACAATTGACAGCGACGCGCCGGTGGCAACCGGCACGCTGGGCGCCGGTCAGTCGATCACAACGCTGGACGCCGGGTATCGGATGCAAACCCGCGTCTTCCTGCCGCTGATCGCCGTGCCGGTCACCCCGCCGGACCTGGTGGTCGAGGAGTTCACGGTGACACCTGCCAAGACCAGTTACGCAGCAGGTGAGCCGGTGCTGATCACGGTAAAAGTGAAGAACGTCGGCGGTTCACCAACGACTATCGGGTTCTGGGTGGACCTGTACATCAACCCATCCGTCGCGCCAACGACGCCCAACGTGCGCTGGAATGATGTCTGTGGCATCTCGCCGTGCTACGGTATCGCCTGGTACGTCAATCAGTCGCTGGCGCCAGGGCAGAGCATCACGCTGACATCTGCGCCTGGTCAGTTCGCGGGACCGCAGTCGGTCTGGCCCGGCTCTTTCGCTGGCGGCACGAACACCCTGTATGTCTACGTCGATAGTTACAACCCGCCGGTGCCGACAGGCGCGGTTGTGGAAAGCAATGAAACCAACAACCGCGCTCAGATTACCGGCTTCGTCGTCACCGGCGCGTCGTTGAGCAATGGCGCAGGACCAGGCACACCGTCAAGCACGCCGGATGCGCCGGTTGCGTTGCCGCCGCGCCAATTGCCCGGACCGGTTGAGAGGTAAGCGGCATGTAGGGGCGCTTCCCTGTGGGCGCCCCTACGCCCCTTGCGCGGACGTCCACAGGGAGGCGCCCGCCCAAAGGCAAGCATGGAGGGACGTGGTGGGCGCCCGAGCACGAAACGGGCGGGACGAACCAGAAAGATGTCAAATGAGAAGGACAAAGCTATGCGTCGTCAACATCTGTCACCATCATTCCTGATCTGCGGCGTGCTGCTGCTGATGGTCGGGCTTAGCGCCATGCTGCCGGGTGCAGCGCGCGCGCAGCAAGATCCCGTGCCCGCTCCTTCACCACGACCGGCAATACAGTTCACTGAACAGAGCAGCGGCGGTGGATCATCAGCGCCGGATCGCTCAGCGATCCCCGGTCACATTGGCGGCACCGTCATCGATGTCGTCAGTAGCGCCCCGGTTCCCGGCATGCCCGTCCGTATTGGCGATAATGTCGTCTTCACCGATCAGGACGGCAACTACGGTATCTGGGTTTCGCCGGGAACCTATCTGGTCAATGTGGCGCCGGCGCCAGAGCAGGGTACGGTTGTTGATGGACCGGCAGCGGTGGTCGTCGAACCAGAAACGTCGGTCATTCAGCACCTGCGCGTGGCATTGCCCGTCCCCGATGTCAAAGCAGTTGAACCGCCGGTCGAGGCGCCGGTCGAGGCGCCGGTCGAAGCGCCGCGCCGCCTGCCGCGCACCAATGATCCATCAGATGTTACCTGGGTATGGGTGTCATTTGGTATACTTCTCATAGGCGCAGGAATCGGTCTGGGTATGCTTCCGGCCGGTAGACGCGCCCTGGCGACAAGTGCAGCAGGAATCGCGCATCTGAGCAATCAGGCGTTGCTCCAGAAATTGTTGTCCGAACGTCCGTCCCGTTCAACGAAGGACGACGCATTGCTCAGGGAACTGCTTGAATCACAGGAATGAATCCATCCTCGCAGGCAACGCGCGCCGGGCGATTGCGCCAGATCAGTCGTCTGGCGCGCGCCAACCTGTACGATTTTCAATTACTCCTCCGCGAGTCGTGGTTGGTGCTGATCGCCTTCGCAATTCTCGCAGGTATCACCTCAACCTACCTTGCCTTTTTCTACCCCGAAAGGGGCGGTTCCTCCCGTCCGCAAGGACTGCCCGAAGCGCTCTATGAGACGCTTACATTGATGACACTCCAGAGCGATCTGGATTTTCCGCGCGGCGATCTGATCGGTGAACTGATCTTCTTCCTCACGCCGCTGCTTGGTCTGGCGCTGATCTTCCAGAGCGTTCTGAACTTTGGGCGCTTGTTGCTCGACAAAGGGGGCCGCCGGGAAGCCTGGCAGGTGGCGCTGGCTTCAACGTACCGTGACCATATCATCGTCTGTGGGTTGGGGCGTGTTGGGCTGCGTATTGTGACCCAATTGCACGCCGCTGGTTACGAAACGGTTGTCGTTGAACGCGACTGGAACAGCGAATTTGTGCCGCGAGTCCTCAGTCTTGGCGTCCCCGTCGTTCTGGGAGATGCGCGTGAGGCGACCATTCTGCAGCAGGCGGGAGTCATGCGGGCGCGCGCGGTGATCGCTGCCATCAACGATGACCTGCTGAATGTCGAAATTGCGCTGGGAGCGCGCGGCGTGCGTTCTGATGTTCGTGTGGTGTTGCGGGTATTCAATGAGGAACTGGATCGCAACCTCGAGCGGGCGCTCGGACCCAACAGCGCTTTCAGCGCCTCGGCGATCGCGGCGCCAACCTGCGCCGCAGCCGCAGTCAGCCGTGAGATCGACTATGCGCTGACAGTTGGGAGGGCACAGTTAGGCGTCGCACAGATCGTCGTCCAGCGCGAGAGCAATCTATCCGGCTTTGTTCGCGCAATCGAAGACGAGACATATGTGCGCATCCTGCACCACGTCAGTCAGGAAGGGCGCGTCATCCGCTACCAGTCGCTCAGCCAGTTGAGCGCCGGTGATCGGATCACCGTGATCGGGACGCTCGAACGCATTGAAGCGATGCGCCAGCGCAATACTCCGTTCAGTAAACTCGCATTTCTTACTGCCGAACGACCGGTGCGACCGACCGAACGGTACCACACGGTCATCGTGTGCGGCCTGGGGAAGATCGGGTTTCGGGTGGTCAAACAGTTGCACGCCTTGAACCCACGTCCACGAATCGTCGTGGTGCGCCTGGGAACCAATGATCGTCCGGAGTTTGTCCGGCAGATCAGGCAACTCGAAGACGTTGCCGACGTGATCGGCGACGCGCGTAACCTCGAGGTGTTGTGTCGGGCTGGTCTTGATGAAGCCTATTCCATTGCCGCGCTTACCTCCGATGACCTGCAAAATGTGCAGATCGCTCTGACTGCGCGCCGCCAACGACCTGATGTGCACATTGTGTTGCGCACCTTCAGCGACGCGCTGGCGGAACGGTTGGCGGAGATGTTCGGCATTCACACAACGTACAGCACGTCGGCGCTGGCGGCGCCGACGATGGCAGCGGCGGCGCTGGCAGGCGATGTCAGCCAGGCATTGGTGGTCGGCGGACGGCTTTTCGCCGTCGATCAGACACATCTTTCCGCAAAACACCCGTTTGTTGGCATGCGGATCGACGATCTGCGCGAGTACTCGACAGCGCTTGTGCTCGAATTACAGCGCGACGGTCGCACCATCCTGCTTCCTGATCTTGACGTGCGTCTCCAGGCTGGCGACCAGGCGACCCTGCTGGCGCCAATCGAGACCATTCATCACATACGTGGAATGGGGGTCAGGGGTTAGACACGCCACAGGCGCTGGCGGCGTATCCCTTGGTTTCGCCGTGACACGTGCCAACGCGCAAGGGACTCACTCCCGCCGCAGGCGCTGCATCATACGCGCGTAGAAGGTGCTCTGCGGATAAACACGCGCAAAAGTGCAACAGCGTTGGGAACGCCGAACAATGACGCGATCACCTTCGTGCAGCGCGATATGGTCGTGCCCGTCGGCAGAGAAGCCTGCCGGGTGACGACTCTGGAGCGTCAGGGTTACCACTGCATCCTCGTGCAGCACCAGCGATGGAACATTCGTCAGGTGAGCAGCCACCGGCACCAGCACCAGCGCCGTCGAGCGCGGATCGATAATGGGACCGCCGGCTGCCAGCGCATATGCTGTCGATCCGGTGGCGCTCGCAACGATCACCCCGTCGGCGTGATAGGTCGTCAGGCGCGCATCATAGATTTCGACGTCGACAAGCACCGTGCGATTAATATCGCCGCGGGCAACAATAATTTCATTGAGCGCCAGGATCGGTGAGACCGTAATACCATCAGCGCGCAGCACCGTCGCCTCAACCAGCGTGCGCGAGTCGAGCCAGAAGCGGCCCGCAAGCATATCTTCAAGCCCCTGGTAGAGGGTGGATGGTTCGAGTTCCGCCATGAAATTGAGCCGCCCCAGTGCGACGGGCAGTACCGGAACACCGCTGGGAATGGCGAGGCGCGCTGCGCGCAGCACCGTGCCATCCCCTCCAAGGGCGAGCACTAGATCGGTATGATCGACGGCGTGCTGTGCGCGCCCCTCGTGCGATACACCACGCCAGACCTGGATCGAACGCTCGGTCAGCCAACCGGCGACTTCGCCGGACATGTGCAGCGATTCATCGGAATAAGGATTGAAGATAATAGCCACTCGCTTGATCGGTTTCACGCAGCATACTCCTGTGCCGCAGCAACAACAGCATCGGCGACTTGAACAATACTGACAAGATGCCCAAATTGGGGAGCAGCGGGACCAACAACGAGCAGTGGTACAGGATTGCGTGTATGGGTCGATGATGACAGGCTTTCGACATTGCCGTGGTCGCTGGTGAGCACGAGTGTATCGCCAGGACGCAGTACATCCAATGCACCTCTGATCATGCTATCGACCCGTTCCATCGCCATATGAACCTGTTCCGCAATCGATGGGGGTGATCGATCGGGCGCAGCAAGATGCGCCAGACGCCCATGACCGGCGAGATCGGTCAGGAATGTCTCGAAGAACACCAGATCGTATCGGGCAGCCAGTCGCGCCAGACGCTCTCCGGCGACATGCGCTGCAATCACGGGTGCATCGCCGCCACCGGCGCGGATCGTTTCGCCGGTAATGTCCCACGTCAGTGCGCTGCCGGTGCGCAGGTCGTGATCGCTGCGAAAACGCACACCCGCGCCTTCGGCAGCGATGACGCTCGCCGAACGACGAAGCCTTCGCGCCGCCAGCGCTTCCCAATACCGCACACCAAACGCATTAGCGAACGCCACACGCCTTCCCGCTTCGGTAAGGCGGCGGAAAATGCTGCGCTCCGCCAGGATCGAGCGCAGCGCCACGGGCGGGAAATGCGGTTGATGACGCCCATGAAGCGCGGCAGCATTCACACCTGCCAGCAACGCCGTCTGACCGGTGCCGCTCTGCGGCAATCCTGTCACCCCCATGGTTGCGTCGAGTGGGCGCAAGAGCGCATGGGAAGAAGCGCCGGCGCGCTCGATCGTTAATGCACCGTTGAGCAGGGCATTCATCGTGGGGGTCGGTGCATCCGAAAGCGGATTGTCACGCCCGGCTGACGCCAGCCCAACGCCATCGATAAATACAAAGAGAATGCTCACACCACAACGTTAAGTCAAGAGAATATCAGTGCAGGCAGTATAGAGCAACCTGATGCAGTGCGCAAACTTGACAGCCACGCTGCTGCCGTGTATACTTCCCCTCTCGTAAATGAACGATCCGCACAGGCTCACCTCCCATACCTCGACCGGAGCAACCGGGCATTCAGGAGCAAGCCAGAGCGGAGCCTTCGTAGGCGCCGTCCAGGATAACGCCAGCGTATGGCATGACAGGTCGCGCATAAGGTGCGAGGATGCCTGTATGTGCCCGGAAGCGCCTTCCGCCCTGACGAAGGCAGCGTTATTGGCGCCATTGCGCACAGGCGGGCAATGGCTGATCTACTATGGTCTGGAGGTCACTGCATGAAGGCAGTACCCGACAATGCCGTCCAGGAAACAGAAGATTTCGATTGGACGCAGATGCTCGACGACTACGACTATGCGCGTCCGCAACGCGGCGAGGTGCGCGAGGGCGTGGTCATGAAGATTGAAGACGGCGGTATTCTGGTCTCGATTGGCACCAAGCGCGAAGGGATCATTCCGATTGCCGACGTGCGCGCTATCGGCGATGAGGTGTTGAACAACCTGAAGGTGGGCGATCGGATTCAGGTGTACGTTCAGGACCCGGAGAATCGCCAGGGCGATCTGGTCTTGTCGCTGACGATGGTACAAGTTGCGCGCGATTGGGAAGAAGCGGCTCGCCTGAGCGCTGAGGGCGGCATTGTGCAGGGCCAGGTTATTGGCTACAACAAAGGTGGCTTGCTGGTACAGTTCAATCGCATTCGTGGGTTTGTGCCGGCATCTCAGGTGGCGCAACTCCATGGACGCACTGCTGCCGAGGAACGGCAGCAGGCGTTGCAACGCATGGTTGGTCAGACCATCCCGCTGAAGGTGATCGAGGTGGATCGTGATCGCAATCGGTTGGTGCTATCGGAGCGCAGCGCAACGCAGGAGTGGCGCAAGGCGCAGAAGCAGCGTCTGCTTACGGAACTTCAGCCGGGCGATATTTTGACCGGGCGCGTCAATCAACTGACGAACTTCGGCGCATTCATCGATCTCGGCGGCGCCGATGGTCTGGCGCATATCTCCGAATTGTCGTGGCAGCGCGTCAACCATCCCCGCGAGGTGCTGTCGCCAGGGCAGGAAGTGAGGGTCATGGTCGTGGAGATCGATGCCGAACGTGAACGCATTGGTCTCAGCCTGCGCCGCCTTCAACCCAATCCATGGGATACAATCGATCAGCGCTACTCGCTTGGACAACTCGTGAGCGGTCCGGTGACGAACGTTGCACCGTTTGGCGCATTTGTGCAGATAGAAGAGGCGGTCGAAGGTCTGATCCACGCCAGCGAACTCGACGCCGATCCGCAGGCGCAGCCGCGCGATCTGTTGCAGCCCGGTCAGATCATCACGGCCCGAATTATCAGCCTCGATAAGCAGCGCCAGCGTATGGGGCTTAGCCTGCGCCGCAACAGCGCCGATGAACCGCCGCCGGAGGAGACGCCGGTTGAGGCGCCGTCCACCGATATGTAATCGTCGCCTCTTATACCAATGACGATTGAAGATACCGCATGCGTGTCATTCCGCGCGCAGCGACGGGTCATTCCGCGCGCAGCGACTGGTCATTCCGAGCCCTTCGCTTCGCTCAGGGTAAACGCAGCGAGGAATCTGCGCGGGTCGCGCACGACCCCGCGCGCTGCGCGGGGTGACCATGCCGGATGGTCACAGGGAATTGGTACTATCCCACGCCTTGCTTATGCAGCCCCGCGCCAGCGGGGCTGTGTGTGTTCCGTGCGGGCGTTCACTTCCGCGCGCCCTTCCCCCACATTTGGGCGCCCACAGAGGGGCGCCTCGCCACGGTGCGTCCTGCGGGGGCGTCCACAGGGGGCGCCCTGGTCGTCACGCTGGCTTGACGGGGTGACCGCCAAAGCCTTTGCGGAGTGCAGCCAGCACTTTTGCGGCGAACGACTCCGGTTTCCGGGAGTGGAAACGCTCAAAGAGCGATAGCGTGATCACCGGTGCGGGAACATCGAGTTCGATCGCGGTCTGAATCGTCCAGCGCCCTTCACCGCTGTCTTCCACATACCCCTGAATGCTTTCGAGGTGCGGGTCCTGCCGAAAGGCGTCTTCCGCAAGTTCCAGCAACCACGACCGCACAACGCTCCCATGATTCCAGACAGCGGCAATTTTGTGCAGATCAAGATTGAACTCGGTCTTGGAGCGCATAATCTCAAATCCCTCGGCGTATGCCTGCATCATGCCATACTCGACGCCGTTGTGCACCATTTTGACGAAATGACCGCTGCCGACCGGTCCACAGTGAAGATAACCGTCTTGCGGCGCGAGCGTGCGAAATGCCGGTTCGAGCCGCGCGACCACATCAGCGTCGCCGCCGACCATCAGGCAGTAGCCGAGTTCTAATCCCCAGATGCCGCCCGACGTTCCCTGATCGACATAATAAATGCCGCGCGCTTTGAGTTCTTCTGCGCGTCGCAGATCGTCTTTGTACATGGTATTGCCAGCATCCACAATCGTGTCGCCTGGCGCCATGAGATTTGCGAGTGCGACGATAGCGCGTTCGGTCACCTCGCCGGCCGGCAGCATCACCCACACTGCACGTGGCGGCTTCAGTGCGGCGACCAATTCGTCCAGCGTGTATGCCGGAACAGCCCCGGCAGTTGCGAGTTCGTCAACCGGTCCACGGCTGCGGTTGTGAACGACAACGCGGTGCCCGCCGCGCAGCCACCGGCGCGCCATATTTGCGCCCATTCGTCCAAGACCAGTGATGCCAATGTCCATGCCAGTCTCCCCAGAATACGTAGAATCTATCGAAAGCCCGTCCATCATACGCGACAGCAGGCGACGTGGCAAGAATCGGCGGTGTGCCCGGCGTGATCGTGATGATGGGCGCGCGCGGATTTGCACGGATTGAGACGGGCGCACACGGATCGGTAGCCTTCCATAACTGACGCAGCCGTTGCCTCTGCGTGAATCCGTGTTCCCGACGTGACACAGCGCATCGTACCTGACAGGTATGGTATAGTATCCATGTATCATCGCCCTTTGGAAAGGATGCCTGGATTGGCGACTGCGATCCCTGCACCGTATGCCGATCTGGTCGAGCGAATGGCGACTGCCGATGCTGACCTGCGCGCGGCGTTGCGGGCGCATGGTCTGACGTGGGAAGAATATCCTGACCTGACAGGCGCTGCCCGCGAACGTGGCGCAGCAGCGGCACTCGCCTATCCGATGCAGGGGGTGTTGAAGTACCACGGTTTGAGCGATTGGGACTATCGCATCGCCTTTCTGCCGAGTGTATCGCTGTGCAACGATGCCGGGCATACGCTGACGCTGGTCGAGTTCGACCCCGACCTTGCAACCGATTGCGCAACCATCAACGGGCATGTGGCGCGCGGACGCGAGCTCGAACGGGTGCGCCAGAGTCTCGACGCGATCCGCGCGGCTTCCGGCGCCACGGTGCGCGCTCGCGTCATGTCGCGGAATGTCACTCGCGGGACGCGCATGGGGAAGGGGCTTGGATCGAGCGCTGCGGCATCGGCGGCGCTGGCGCTGGCGGCGATTGCTGCCCTGTATGGTGACGAAGCGGCAGCGAATCGGCGTCTGGTCAGTTGCATGGCGCGGTTGCTGGCAGGTTCCGGGTGCCGCAGCGCCGCTGGCGGGTGCTCTATCTGGTTTTCGTCCCCTGGCATGCCTCACGAAGACAGTTTTGCCGTTCGCCTCGATGATGCCGGGCAACTTGATGATGTTCGCCTGATCACTGTGCCGCTCGACTCGCGCATTGGGCTGAAGACCGAACAGGCGCACCTGGATGCCCCCGGAAGCGCACTGTTTCGGTGCTGGATGCTGAGTCGACGCGACGAAGCGCTGGCGTGCATTGCCGCCGCGCGCACCGGCGACTGGCGCACCCTCGGGCAGTGGGCGGAACTCGATAGCATGCGGCTCCACGGCATTACCATGTCGGGGAGCCTGGAAAACAAACTGATCGGCTGGGAACCCGAAAATATCGTCCTGTTTCGCATGTGCAACGACCTGCGCTCGTCGGGTGTGCCTGTCTATTGCTCCACCGACACCGGTCCGACGGCGGTGTTCATTACGCACCGGGACTATGAGGATGCTGTGGTTTCTGCCATCGAGGGGTTGGGTCTCAGCCTCGAAGCGATCCGTGGGCGCGTCGCCGGACCGGCGCGCCTCGTCGATATCGCGTGGGCGGGGGGGGAATTAGGCGTTGCAGATTAATTACGGTGAGGTGGCAGGCGGGAAGGTGGGACGGTCGCATCCGCTCGGGACGGATTGCCGCAGATGGGGGGAGTGGGGACACGGATTGCCACGGATGGGACGGATTGCCGCGGATGGTGGGAGTGGGGACACGGATTGCCACGGATGGGACGGATTGCCGCGGATGGGGGGAGTGGGGACACGGATTGCCACGGATGGGACGGATTGCCGCGGATGGTGGGAGTGGGGACACGGATTGCCACAGATGGGACGGATTGAGGCGGATGATGATCCGTGGTCATCCGTTCAGACCCGTGGGTGTCCGTGTGCGTTCTCTTTCTCGATGGGACACGGATTGCCACGGATGGGACGGATTGAGGTGGATGGAAGTTGCGGTCGTTCCTGGTTCTCGAAGCAGCATAGTATGATCGCGCGTCTCCTGATGATCATCATCGTCTGCGCCGGGGCATTGCTTCCGTCAAGCGCGCATGCGCAGCGCGGGGAGCGCTGCTTCACCGAAACAGGTTACTGTATTGGCGGGCGCATTCGCGAGTTCTGGGAGCAAAACGGCGGCTTGCGCGTGTTTGGTTACCCTATCACGCCATTGCAAACAGAGACGATCGAAGGGCGAACATTGCAGGTGCAATGGTTCGAACGCGCGCGCCTGGAATTGCATCCGGCAAACCGGCGCCCCTACGACGTGCAACTGGGTCGTCTCGGCGCCGAACTGCTCGCGCGCAGTGATCGTGGCGGAACGCCGGTGAATGTCGCCGCGTCGGGTGAGTGTCGCCTGTTCCCTCAGACCGGCGTCAGCGCCTGTGGTCCGATCCTGGCGGCATGGCGCTCCGTCGGTTTGCAACTCGATGGGAAACCTGGCGTGAGCGAGGCGGAAAGTCTGGCGCTCTTCGGCGTTCCGTTGACCGACGCGCGCCTGGAGACCCTTGCCGATGGCAAAGCGTATGTGGTGCAGTGGTTCGAGCGAGGGCGTTTCGAGGTGCATCCCGAAAACATGCCTCCAGCGAATGTCTTGCTCGGTCTGCTGGGGCGCGAGTATGGACCGGTGGCGCGCGCGGGGCGAACCGCAGGCGACGTTCCGGCGCGTATTGTCGCCGGCGATGTCGGCATGGATGCCCGCATTGTCGCTGTTGGACTGGATGCACAGGGAATGCCAATCGTGCCCGACCACGACGTTGGCTGGTACAACCGCAGCGCATTGCCGGGGCAGGGCGAGAATGTGGTGCTATGGGGTCATGTGCTGCGTTTCAGCCATGCACCGCGCATTCCTGCGCCATTTGCGCGTCTGAAAGAGTTGCGTCCCGGTGCGCGTCTGACAGTGTATGACTCAAACGGAACCGCCTTTGACTATGTGGTGACGCGCCAGGTGTGGGTGCGCCCGACCGATGTGGAGTGGATGCTGCCGCAGGGTCGTGAGCGCCTGACCCTTATCTCCTGCATCGGCGATAAGGTGATCGTCGGACGAGAAGTGGTGGATATGAGTCACCGCCTGATCACGATTGCCGAACCGGTGCGCTGAGGCGTCGTCAGATCGTTACCCGGCAACCGCAGTGCAATTCGGCGGTATAGTGCCATGGGTGCGTGGCAGGCGGGCGACCGGCGCTGAAATGTTGCACCCAGCGTTCGCGTGGTTCGACAACCAGCACATCTCTGACGCCCTGATCTATGTACCAGGTCGGGTTGATGCTCAGGTCCTTCTCAGAATAGCCTGGACTGACAATCTCAATGACTGCTTCTGGAACGCATTCCCACGACTCGTCGATGTCGGGCGGTTCGATACAGAAGATGGCAATGTCGGGACGCCGGTACGATCCATCGGGAAAAACGAGCGACACGTCCGACAGGTGGTAACAGCCACATCCGCCGGATACCTCCGAAACCGGCGTAATACTTGCACGGATGCGATCAATGACCTTTTGATGGCGCACACTCGGCAGCAGGCGCCAGGTCGGTACACCGCCGGTGATTTCGAGCTTGATGCGCTGTTCACGCACCAGCATGTCGAGCAGATGACCGATATCGGTTGCTGAGGGCGCGTCTGTCATACCCATTTTCTCTTCTCAGTCACTCATTCCCATGATACCATATCTTTCTCCAGAGCCGTCTCTATTAGCGTTCGCGCAAGCGGCAACGGCGCTGCTTCGCTGCGGTTCGCCAGGACGACCGCCGTACACCGGCGATCCAGCAGGCGCACGATGGCGGTGCGGAAACCGATGGTTTCGCCGGTATGGTATGCGGCGCGGCGCCCGGCAATGCTGGTCAGAAACCATCCGTAGCCATACGACTCGCCAGATGGCATGGCGATGTGCGGGGTAAACATCGCAGCGCGCCATGGCTCAGGGAGCAGCGTATCGTTCGAGAGCGCTGCATCCCAGCGTTCGAGGTCGATCGTTGAACTGTAGATGCCTCCATCCCCCAGCGTAGCGCTTGTCAGGTTCTGGTCGGTGCGAACAAAAGTTCCGCCACGGAATGAATACCCGAACGCGCGGCGCGGAATGGCGCTGCTCTCGCCCTCATACGCGACCGTGAAGCGCATGCCGGCTGGCAGAAACACCTGCTCACGCAGAAACGCAGCGAACGGTTGAGCGGCGACACGCTCGACGATCAGCGCCAGCAGGCAGTAGCCGGTATTGCTATAGCGAAAAGCCGCCCCTGGCGCAGCGTATCCCGTATCGACGCGCCGCACCAGGGCAAACACGTCGCAATCGTGAAGTTGCGTGGCGGTATTGGGATCAATCAATTCTTCGTAGTCCACCAGTCCCGACGTGTGGGTCAGCAGGTGATGAACCGTTATCTGTCGCCAGAAGGCAGGCGCCGACTCAAAAAAGCGGACAATCGGTTCATCGAGAGAAAGCGCGCCGCGCTCTGCCAGTCGCAACACGGCAGCAGCGGTGAATTGCTTGCTCACCGATGCCAGGCGAAAGTTTGTGGCAATACTGATCGCCGTGTTCTGTTCCAGGTTCGCCTTGCCGAGCGCCCTGGCATACTGCGCACTGCCATCGACGAGCAGGAGTGCGCTGATGCCCGGAACATGACCATCGAACGGGCGCAACAGGTTGTCGACAGGATGTGTCTCTGGTATCATCGCTATGCTCCATGTTGGACGATGGCGGTATTGTACCAATGCAGCGTCTTGCACACAGCTTAATGATACCGCTCCGTAATAGTCTGCGCCAGCGGCGATTACGTTTCCCGATGTTGTGGATGACCGGCTGGACTCTAACGCTTGCCGGCATTGTACTGGCGCTGCTCATCTGGCAGATCGGAGCGCCCTGGGTTGCCGTTCTGATTGGCGGAAGCGGGGCGCTGCTCAGCGCGGCGGGTGGATGGTGGCAATGGGCGACGCGCCAGTGCCCTCCCAGGCGCCCAACCCTCTTTGTGATTCGTCATCGACAGCACCAGGCGATGCGTCTCCTGCGTTCCATCGAAGCCGATCTATCTTGCCACATTGAGATAGTCGAGATGCTCGTCCGGCAGGTAGATGCAATGGATGGATCGGTGAATGACAATCACGACCGTGGAAGGAGAGGTGAGGGGGTATAATACCAATGACGATTGACGATGCCGCATGCGTGTCATTCCGAGCCCTTCGCTTCGCTCAGGGTAAACGCAGCGCGGAATCTGCGCGGGTCGCGCACGACCCCTCGCGCGGCTCGGGGTGACCATGCCGGATGGTCACAGGTCATTGGTATAAGGCAGATATCTATGGCGTCGCACACTGCTCGTAGTGCGTCAATCCATGCCGTTCGGCGCTACTACGAACAGAACACCCGCCTGTTTCGCGCGTTGGGGTTGGGGAATCGGGCGCATGCCGTGCATCGCGCCGTCTGGGATGAAGCGACGGCGACGTTCGATGCCGCGTTGCAGCGGGTCAACGCGCTGGCGCTGGCGGAGGTTCGGACGCTCCTCGCAGAACAGAGCGTTTCAGTGTTGCGCCTGCTCGATCTGGGGTGCGGTCTGGGAGGTACGCTGGCATACTGCGCGCGCGCGCTGCCGGAGGCGCGGCTGGCTGGTGTGACCCTGAGTATGACGCAGGCGCAGATTGCACAACGGACTCTGCCGCGCGCGCGCGCAGTGGTGATCACCGGAGATTTCCACCATCTTCCGTTCACTGCCAACTTCCATGTTGCGCTGGCAATCGAATCTCTTGCTCATTCTCACGATCTCAATCGCGCCTTTGAGCAGGCATCGGCAGCCTTGCTTCCAGGCGGACGCCTGATCGTCTGCGATGATGTCGTGGTGCGCGCGCCGTCGAACGCAGCCGAAGAACGCTGGCTGACAACGTTTCGCGCGGGATGGTGTGTTCCCGGCGTACAACTGCTCGATGAGACGATTGCTGCGGCGCGCCGCGCCGGGTTCGTTCTTCGGAGCGCCCGCGATCTGACCGGCGCCCTGCGGTTGCATCGCCTGCCGCCGTTCCTGGCAGGCGCGGCGCGCGATCTGATGCGCCTGGCGGGGCGGGCATCTCTCTTCTTTCACAGCGTCTCCGGCAGCCTGGCGCTCCAGGAGTGCCTGGCGCGCGGTATCGTCGCATATCACCTGATGGTCTTCGAGAAGCGAAGACGATAAGCACTCGTGCTTTTGGTTACGTTTGGGTTGTAGCAGGCGGATGCCGATAGTGCGCTATCGTCTTGAGCAGGCGCGACGTTCCCCACCTTTCATTTCTCCCTGCACTTGCCACCTCCCCTCTCGCCACCCCCCTCCCCCCTCTTGCCTCGCGCCCCTTGCCTCTTGCCTCTCGCCTCGATTGCAACGACCAACGCCGCAGGCAACGCCAGTGTGACAGCGGTTGCCATCTGAGTGTCACCGATCCGCTTGCGCTCGGCGACACAGGTGAGGCGCAGTTCGTGTTGCAGGCGCAACCCAACCCTGGCATTGCGACGATGACCATGTTGGTCGAAATCGCGTCGGGTGCAGCCAACCAAAACGCTCTCGCCGATGACGGAGCAATCGTAGAAGGTGCTATCTTATATCAACTGCTGTTGCCACCTGTCGCACGCTGACATACGTTGTGAGGTAAGCATGAACATCATATGGGCGCTGCTCTCTGTGCTCTTTGGAGCGTACTTTCTGCATTTGGGGATTCAGGGCTTTCGACGAGGAACGATCACCTACAGGCTGCACACATATACCGGTTGCCTGGCGAAAGTGGTGTCTGGGTTCTGCCTGCTCATCGGGTTGGGCGGTCTGCTCATTGCCTTGAACTTCTTGCAATCATAACCTCGCCGCGCCCGGTAATGATTACTGTCCGGATTTGACCTGGCTCAGGGTGGTGTGCGTCCCTACCCCGGCACCCGCGAGTCCTGTTCCTGGCGCGCCTGCCGGTTCCGCCCAAGGCGGCGCAGCATCGGGTTCGCGCCGGTCTGCGCGTGATCGATGACGTTCAAGAGAACAAACCCGATCACAGCGATAGCCAGCGCAATCCAGAACTCCTGCGCCGCCATATCGGGCAGGATGTTGCGCTCACGGATTGGCACAGGCTCTCCATGGCGATCCAGCATGGTCTCGACCACTTCCTTCCAGGGCCAGATTTTGCGCAGCGAGCCGACCATGAAACCCATCAGCACCGCTACAGTGACATTGTGGTAATGCCGGAGCAACCAGCTCAACAGGCGCACGAAACCCAGAAGCCCCACCACTGCTCCCAGAGCAACCGGCACAATCGCCAGCAGGTTCAGATCCGCCACGGCATCGAGCACATACGCATACTGCCCCAGGATCAGCAGAATGAATGATCCTGAAATGCCGGGCAGGATCATTGCCATAATCGCCAGGGCGCCGCTGAAGAAGAGCGTGACCGGATCGTGCGGCATCGTCAAGGGTACCAGCCCCACGATCACGTAGCCAGCCGCAGTGCCCCCCGCCAGGGCTGCCGCAGCGCCGGGATTCCAGCGAACGGTTGCGCCGACAGCGATGATTGAAGCAACGATGAGACCGAAAAAGAAGGCGAAGAGGTACACCGGTTGGTTCTCCAGCAGATAGCGCATGACCCGCGCCATAGCGAGCACCGCCGTACCGACACCCAACCCCAGGGGGATGAGAAAACCCCAGGGGATGCTGGTCAGCGCCGCACGCCAGCGCCCCTGACCGAGCAAACGGAGCAGTTGCACGTTGAACGACTTGATGGCAGACAGCAGATGCTCGTAGATCCCCAGGATAAAAGCCATCGTCCCACCCGATACGCCGGGTATCAGGTCGGCGATGCCCATGGCTATCCCCGTGAAAAAGAGACGAAGCGCCGAAAATGGACGAGTTGCGGCTTCGGGTGTGTGCATGATCCACGGCTCCGTATACTGGCAAATACGACTTAAAACGAGACACTGCGGCGAGTATACCCCACGCATGGCGTGGCGTCAATGACTCTGGAAGAAACGCCGCGCTTGCCGTCAATTCAGCGATGCCCGCGCGAATGGTTGACGCGCGCGTTGAGCGCACAAAGCCTCCGCGACAGCGGACTGGCCAGGGCATCTGCCCGCGACGCTGCCAGGTGCAATGCTTCAATGTCTCTTGCTCATTCCGCGACAGCGGACTGGCCAGGGCATCTGCCCGCGACGGAGGAGGATGTGGTAGCACCCTTCGTGCGCTCAGCAAGATGATTCAGTGGGATCTTGATATGGTGGATCATGAACAGCCAGTGGTATCGGAGGGGGATAGGGCGAGGAAATCAGGGCTTTGGGATGGGGCGAACACTCTTCTCCCATACAAAACCCCGTTCATGAGGGTTATTTCCTCCTCCCTGACCTCCATGCGTCAATCTCGCCTGCGTCGCGCCTCTCTGCGATCAAGACGTTCGGTGCGCATCATCCCCGTTATACGGGGTGTATGAGCCGGGCGCGCGCCCGTATCGTGGTCGCGGGACGCGCGACGGCGGCTGGGTGCAGCGCCATGGGGCGCAGCGTGAGGATGCGCTTCGTGATGGCGGGGGGCAGTGTGACGATTGGAATGGACCGCATCAGATCGGGTTTCGTGAACCGGCGCAGCGGCGTTGTAATCGAACCCCGGAACGATCTCTCGCTTCAACGGCTCGCCGATCAATCGTTCGATTGCGCGCACCATCGCAGTATCACCGCGCGTCACCAGGGTGAAGGCATCGCCGGTGCGCGCGGCGCGCCCGGTGCGCCCGATGCGATGCGTGTACGCCTCGGCGGTTTGCGGCATATCGTAGTTGATCACGTGCGAAATGCGCGCCACATCGATTCCGCGCGCCGCGATGTCGGTCGCCGTCAGTATCTGGTACCGACCGCTGCGGAACCCGTCGAGAGCCGCCTGGCGACGGTTCTGCGACAGATTGCCGTGCAACGATGTTGCGCGATACCCCAGCCGCGCCAGGGTATCGCCCAGGCGCTGCGCGCGATGCTTCGTGCGGGTGAAGATCAACACCGATTCGGCATCGGTGCGTTCCAGTAACTCGATCAGCAGCGATGTCTTCAGATGCTCAGGAACCGGATAGATCGCGTGGGTGACGGTCGCAACCGGCGCACTGCGCCCGATCTGCACCGTCAGCGGATCACGTAGCGCCTCACGCGCCAGCGAACGCACTGCGTCGGGCATCGTCGCCGAAAAGAGCATCGTCTGGCGTTCCACAGGCGCGAGACGCAGAATCCTTCGGACATCAGGCAGAAAGCCCATGTCGAACATCTGATCGGCTTCGTCGAGCGTCAGCACCTCAAGGTGGTCGAGCGTCAGGGTTCCCCGTTCCAGATGGTCGAGCAATCGCCCCGGACAGACGACGGCAATCTCGACGCCGCGCCGCAGGCGCTGGATCTGCCCCTGATACCCGACGCCGCCGTAGAGCGTGACGCTGCGAATGCCGGTGTGTTTGCCGAGCGCTTCAATGACTCCCTGAATCTGTTCCGCCAGTTCGCGCGTCGGCGTTACGATCATGGCGCGTACACGCCCACGCGGGCCGCGCATCAGATGGTGCAGAATCGGCAACACGAACGCTGCCGTTTTGCCGGTGCCGGTCTGCGCTATACCGATCACATCGCGACCTGCCAGCGCGTGGGGAATGACCTGTTCCTGGATTGGGGTCGGCGTGTGGTATCCGAGGTCGCGGATACCGGCGTTAATTTGCGGATGAAAACGAAAAATCTCGAACGACACTGAGTGTCCTCCCTGGCTACGCTTGAGCCAAGTCGGTTCACTCAGCTCAGTGGCATACTAATACCTACACATTGTACCATAGATTTTCGAGATATGCCGGGGAACATCACGCTATCGAAACCCGGTTTTGCGTCACTTGCAGGGTCGTGGGCGCATCTGTGTTACTCAGCGAGCGCCGGAGTCCAGTGCCGTCCACCCTGTCATCCAGCGGCAGAACAGCGCGCAGGCAAATCTGAGACCCGCCCGCGCGCTGCTCCTTCGTCCCTTCTGGTATACTCAACACAATCGCTCATACACAGCGACGTCGCGTTCTGTTATCAGCATACCACGGACGCTTGCTTTACACAACGTGAGAGGGAGACACGATGGCATCCGAGACGCTCGAGGCGCTGCGCGAGTTCGCTGCCGACCTGGCATGGCACGCCGGGCGCCTGACGCTGCGCTATTTTCAGACCGGCATCACGCCGGACATTAAGGAAGACCGGACGCCGGTCACGATTGCGGATCGCGAAGCGGAACAGGTGATGCGTCGTATGATCGAAGCGCGCTATCCGCACCATAGTATTCTTGGCGAGGAAGAGGGCGAAACACGTCCCGGCGCATCACATCGCTGGATTCTCGATCCGATTGATGGCACGAAGTCATTTGTGCAGGGGGTGCCGTTGTACGGGGTACTTGTCGGGTTGGAGCGCGACGGCGAAGCAGTGGTCGGCGCGGTTTCCTTTCCCGCGCTCGGCGACTTCCTGACGGCGGCGAAAGGTCAGGGATGCCAGTGGAACGGACGGCAGGCACGTGTCTCACAGGTGCGCGAGGTGCGTCAGGCGACACTCCTGTCGAGCGACGCCGAAAGCATGGCGCCGCGCGGACGCGAGGCGGCGTACCGGCGGCTGGCAGCGTCCGTGCGCCTGGTGCGCACCTGGGGCGACGCCTACGGCTATAGCCTGGTGGCGACCGGTCGCGCCGAGATTATGCTCGACCCGGTGATGAGCGTCTGGGACTGTGCCGCGCTGTTCCCGATCGTCACCGAAGCGGGGGGTACGTTCACCGACTGGCACGGCGCGCCGACGATCCATGCCGGAGAAGCGATTGGTACGAATGGATTGCTGCTGGAGCAGGTGCTGAACATCATCCGCGGGTGACGCCAGGATGACCGTCGCCTGCGCATAGAGCCTATAAACCAGGTACCACTCCGCCAATTTTGCTCACATTTCTTTTACCAATGCCCAGGGCGCACGTCGTCCCCTGCCATGCGCCGCACGTCCACGGGGGCGACCGTGGTGCGCTCCTCCGACGTTTGGCGGACATGGTTGCGCTGGGCTGCCGTCCCCCCCGCGCTCTTCGTAATCAGCGCGACGGTTCAGTCGTTCGACAGGCTCAGGAGTCCGCGTTCGTCGTGGAACGCGCTACGTTCATCTATGCACTGCCGCCTTCCACCTGCAACCGCTCTCACCGTTCGCCTCTTCTACCAATGACGATTGAAGATGCCGCATGCGGGTCATGCCGCGCGCCGCGACGGGTCATGCCGCGCGCCGCGACGGGTCATTCCGAGCCCTTCGCTTCGCTCAGGGTAAACGCAGCGCGGAATCGGCGCCGGTCGCGCCCGACCCCTCGCGCTGCTCGGGGTGACCATGCCGGATGTGCACAGGGAATTGGTATCTCTCTCGCCTCGCGCCTCCTGTCAAAAATGCGCTAAAAACGCTTTACAGCATACGCAGGTGTATGGTATAGTTTGAAGTGGATAGCAACTCGTCAGGTAGCCCGTCTGGACGTTCTGCAAGAAGCCTTCGGCAGCGCTCGTTTGCGCCTGCCGTCAGTGGCTGGAGGCCGACTGTGCGAGTCGTCGCCATGATCATGGCTGGCGGCGAGGGGACGCGGCTGAGTGTTCTTTCAGAGAAACGCGCCAAGCCCTCGGTGCCATTTGCCGGCAAGTTCCGCATTATTGATTTTACCCTTTCCAACTGCGTCAACTCCGGCATCTTCGATGTCGCTGTGTTGACGCAGTACCGTCCGCACTCGCTGAACGCTCATATCGGCAACGGTAAGCCGTGGGATCTCGACCGCGCCAACGGTGGCGTTCAACTGCTCCAGCCCTATCAGGGTCGCCGCGATGAGAGTTGGTACAAGGGGACGGCTGATGCAGTGTATCAGAATCTGAACTATATTCGGGAACGGCGCGCCGATCTGGTGCTCGTTCTGAGCGGCGATCACATCTACAAGATGAACTATGCCGAGATGATCGAGTTTCACCAGCAGAAGCGGGCAGATATGACCGTCGCCGTGATGCATGTGCCGCTCGAAGAAACGGATCGCTTCGGCATTATGACCGTTGATGAGAACCAGCGCGTCATTGAGTTTACCGAAAAGCCGAAGAATCGTGATAAAGGCACCCTCGCCAGTATGGGCATCTACCTGTTCAATGTCGATACGCTGATTAAGCGCCTGAGCGAAAATGGTGAAGGTTCGCCCCGGATCGATTTCGGTAAGCATGTCATTCCGGCGATGATCGGGCGTGACGCGGTGTATGCGTTTCCTTTCGAGGGGTACTGGGTCGATGTCGGAACGATCCAGTCGTACTGGGAAACGAGCATGGATCTGCTCAACCCCGATAATACGCTCAACCTGTACGACACCGATTGGGTTATTCACACGCGTAGCGAGGAGCGCCCGCCTGCCAAGATGGGACCGCAGGCGCGCGTCAGCCGCAGCCTGATCTGCAACGGCTGCATCATTCGGGGCACGGTCGAGCATTCGGTGCTCTCGCCGGGGGTGTATGTCTCGCCTGGCGCCGTGGTGCGTGATAGCGTGGTGATGAACGATACCTGGATTGGTCCCGGCGCAGTGCTCGACCGGGTGATTGTCGATAAGAACGTGGTGGTTGGCGCAGGGGTGCGTTTGGGGTGCGGCGACGATCTGACGCCCAACCGTGAACAGCCCGATAAATTGATGACCGGTATTACAATCGTCGGCAAGGGCGCCCATATTCCGCCGAATATCCGCATCGGGCGCAATGTGATTATCAACGCCGACCGTGACGAAGAAGATTTCCCGACCGGCGATGTGAAGTCGGGCGAGACGATATAGAGGCGCATATGCTCCGCACATTTGCCATGATCCTGGCGGGAGGCGAAAGTCCGGCGTTGAGTGTCCTGACTGCCGAGCGTTCGGAGGCGGCGGTGCCCTTTGCCGGCAAGTATCGCATCATCGACTTTACGCTGTCGAATTGCGTCAACTCGGGCATCTACAATGTTGGCGTGTTGACGCAGTACCGCCCGCGGTCGCTTCACGAGCACATCGGCGTCGGTAAACCATGGGACCTCGACCGACGCATCGGCGGGGTGCGGGTGCTCCACCCGTACCTGACGAGTGAGGGAGGCGCATGGCAGCGCGGCAATGCTGACGCCTTGCGCGCCAATCTTGATATCATTGCCGAACAGAAGGTCGATGCCGTCCTGGTGCTCGCCGGCGATCATGTATACAAAATGGACTATCGTCCGATGCTTCAGTTGCATGAGGACCTCGACGCCGATCTGACTCTCGCGGTGCATAGCGTCAGCCCGCATGAGGCGCATCGCTACGGTATTGTGTCGGTTGATGCCGACGGGATTGTGACACAGTTCGAGGAGAAGCCGCGCCGTCCGCGTTCGAGCCTGGCATCGATGGGTATTTATGTCTTCCGCAAGCATTTCTTGATGGAAGTGCTTGCCAATGGCGATGAGCAGAATATCGGGCGCGACCTGATGCCGAAACTGGTGCATCAGACAAGCGTGGTGTCGTACCATTTCCAGGGATACTGGGCGGATGTCGGAACGGTGCAGGCGTACTATGAAGCCAATATGGCGCTGCTGGTCGAAACGCCAGCGCTTGACCTCTACGACCCGGAGTGGGTGATTCACACCAGGAGCGAGGAGCGTCCGGCTGCCGAAATCGGCGAGCACGCCCGTGTCGATGGCAACCTCCTGTGCGATGGCTGCCGCATTTATGGAACAGTCGCTCGCTCGATTATTGCGCCGGGGGTGGTGGTTGGTGAAGGCGCTGTTGTGCGCGACTCGATCCTGCTGAGTGCGACGGTCGTTGAGCCTGGCGCCGTGGTGGATCGCTGCATCGTCGATAAAGACGTCGTGATCGGCAGCGGCGCGGTGGTTGGCGATGGCGAAGATAACACGCCCAACCAGCGCTCGCCCGACCTGCTGAACACCGGACTGACCCTGGTGGGTCGAAGCGCGCAGATACCGCCGAATGTGCGGATCGGCAGGAATGTCGTTATCCGTCCCCGCGTCACTGCGGCGGCGTTTGGCGGGCAGACGCTCGTTTCTAGCGGGGCGACGATCACCCGCTGAAATGGCAAGGAGTATGCTGTGACCTTTGAACAAAATCGCGCCCGTGTGGTTGCTGCTATCTGGCAGGCGATTGCGCAGAGTGGTGTTGATCTCTCGTCAGTTCCGCGTGATCAGCAGGATCGCCTGGTGGCGGCAATCGCCGATACGCTGTTGCCGACGGTCAATCAGATGCTCGATGAGGTTGCGCCGCCGGTTTCCGCCGAGGTCTCCGGCGATGAACGCATATTGTGGGAAGGTCGCCCGTTTCTGTCACTGACCGAACGGTATGTGCTGACGACCGAGCGCGTGCGTATTTACCGGGGATTGATCGGGCGCGCGGTCGATGATATTGAACTCGTGCGGTTGCAGGACGTCGATTTCTCGCAAAATGCTGGCGAGCGCATCCTGGGAATTGGTGATATTCATCTTCGCGGCGCTGATGTTTCAACCCCAGAAGCCACGCTGCGCAACGTTCACCAACCTGAAGAGGTGCGCGAACTCATCCGACGCGCCTGGCTCGATGCGCGTAAACGGTACGGTGTGTCGTTCCGGGAACAGATGTGACTCAGAGGCGCGGATACCCGGCGTAGTCGCCGAGGGTCGCAACCGCTGCCGCTCCAATGCGGGCGCCGAGCGTCAGCGACTCGGAAATACTCCATCCACGCAACCATCCCGCCAGAAATCCGGCGTTGAAGCCGTCGCCCGCTCCGACCGGGTCGATGACATGCGCAACCGGCGCTGCCGGGACAGCCAGGCGTTGCCCGGCAACCAGTGCGCGCGCGCCACGTTCGGCGCACTTCAACACGACAATGCGCGCGCCAAGCGCTGCCGCCGTTGCCAGCGCATCATCATCGTTGCTGACCTCGAAGAGCGCCTGAGCATCTTCGTGCCCCATGAGCAGGATATCGGCAGCGCGCATCAGGGGGATGAGCGTGTCACGCGCCTGTGCTGCCCTCCACAATCGCGGGCGAAAATTGGGATCGAACGAAACCAGCGCGCCGGCGGCGCGCGCCAGATCGATGGCGCGCATACACGCGGCAGCGCACGATGCGCTCAGCGCCGGGGTGATGCCGGTCAGATGCACGATCTGCGCACCGCTGAACTGCGCCGGCGTCAGGTCGTCCGGTCCGATTCGACTGGCAGCCGAATTGCGGCGATAATAGTAGACACGTCGTGCGCCGTCGGCAAGCCATTCCCGAAAGAACACACCGGTTTGCGCGTCGGGGTCGGTCCGCAGCGATGAGGTATCGACCCCTTCATTGGACAGCACGGTGCGTATTCGTTTGCCGAATGGATCGTCGCCAACGCGACTGATAAAGCGCGCGCTGTGACCAAGACGGCAGAGGGCGATGGCGAGGTTCGCCTCTGCGCCGCCAATGTCGATCAGCAGGGTCCGCGCTTCGTCCAGGGAGACGGGATCGGGCGGGTACAGGACAGCCATGCACTCGCCAAGGGTGACGACATCAGGCATAGGCAGATACTCCTTGTGAGGCTATTCTACCACGATAGCGGGTAAGACCGGAAAGCAACAGATGATGACTGCTGATGATCCGCGGATTCTCGAACTGCGCGCGTTGCGTGAGCGCGCGCGCCAGGGTGGCGGACCGGAACGGATCGCCCGTCACCATGCGCGCGGCAAACTGACAGCGCGTGAGCGGCTTGATCTGCTCCTCGACCCCGGCAGTTTCTACGAATTCGAGCCGTTCGCCACCGGCAGGCTCGTTGATGGCGAAACATTCTATGGCGATGGTGTCGTGACCGGCTACGGCAAGATCGATGGACGCACCGTATTTGTCTATTCGCAGGATTTCACGGTGCTCGGCGGGTCGCTCGGCGAAGCGCAGGCGCGCAAAATCTGCCGGGTGATGGACCTGGCATTGAGCGATGGGGCGCCGATTATCGGATTGATCGACTCGGGCGGCGCGCGAATCCAGGAGGGTGTCCACAGTCTTGGCGGCTACGGTGAGATCTTCCGCCGTAACACGAAATGCTCCGGCGTTGTGCCGCAAATCAGTGTTATGCTCGGTCCGTGCGCTGGTGGCGCAGCATATTCGCCTGCCGTCACCGATCTGATCATTATGGTCGAACGCCGATCCTTCATGTTCATCACCGGTCCCGATGTCATCAAGGAGGTCACCGGCGAAACGATCGATCTGGAAGGGCTTGGGGGCGCATATGTTCACATGGCGATCAGCGGCGCCTGTCACCTGACGGCGCCGGATGATCAGACGGCGTTGGCGCTCTGCCGTCTGGCGCTGTCGTACCTGCCCTCGAACAACACCGAAAACCCGCCGTTCGTTCCGACTGATGATGATCCGCTGCGCGCCGATGAGGAATTAAACCGGATTGTTCCGCTCGATCCGGGGAAGGCATACCGTATGCACGATGTCGTCGAGCGTGTGGTGGATCACGGCAGCTGGCTGGAGTTGCAACCGATGTGGGCAATGAATGCCATCACCGGTTGGGCGCGGATGGGTGGGCGGAGCGTCGGTATCGTGGCGCAGGAGCCGAGCGTGATGGCAGGCGTGATCGATATTGACGCCTCTGACAAAATTGCCCGTTTTGTGCGCACCTGCGACTGCTTCAACATCCCGTTGGTGACGTTCGTCGACTCGCCTGGCTTTCTGCCCGGTATCGACCAGGAGCATCGCGGTATCATTCGACATGGCGCGAAAGTGCTCTATGCCTATGCCGAAGCGACCGTGCCCAAGATTAGCATCGTGACGCGTAAGGCGTATGGCGGGGCATATATCGTGATGAGCAGCAAATCGTTGGGAGGCGACATAAGTTTCGCCTGGCCCAGCGCCGAAGTGGCAGTTATGGGGGCGGATGGCGCGGTGAATCTGTTGTACCGCGATCAGATCGCCAGCGCGCCCGATCCGGCCGCCGAGCGCGCGCGTCTCGCGCGTGAATATGAACGAAAATTCAATAATCCCTACCATGCCGCAGCGGCCGGCTTCTTCGATGATGTGATCGAACCGCGCGAGACGCGCGCGCGGGTGATTGCTGCGCTCGATGCGTTGCGCGATAAGTCGGTGGCGCCGCCGCCGCGTCGCCACGGGAATATGCCGGTGTGAGGAGCGACCCATGCCCGACAATCTGAGGATCGCGTTGTCCCTGCTGGTGATCGGGATGAGCATCACCTTTGGTGCGCTCTTGCTGCTGTGGGGGTTGATGGCGCTGCTGACGGCGCTGACTTCCAGAAGCGTTGGGGAGACGCCAGCCGCAGCCGAGGCGGATGAACGCCCTTCGTTGCCGGTGCAACCAGACCTTTCCAAACGGCGGCGACGCGCAGCGGCAGCGGCGGTGGCAATTGTGCTTGCGCGCGAACAGGCGGCGCGTAGCGTGGTCGCCACTACATCGACGGTCAGCCCCTGGCAAGCAGCTGGACGTATGGCTCGAGTGGGGCAGGAGGGGCGAGAGCGCTTATGAAGGTGCGCGTGCTTATCGAGGGAACAGCATACGAGGTTGAGATTGTCGATCTCCATTCGCGTCCGGTCGTTGCAATCGTTGATGGTGAACGCTTCGAGGTCTGGCCCGAGTCCGCTTCCGCTCTGCCCGTCGGATCGCTCGATGGTCGGCAGGCGCAGGCGCCACCCGCATCCCCGGCGCCTTCTCTGTCGCCCTCCGCCGTATCTGCGCCTTCTGCGGCGCCTCCAATCGAGAGCGGGACGGTGCGCGCTCCGATCCCCGGCGTCATCCTTGCCGTTCGGGTCAAACCCGGCGATCAGGTGACGGCAGGGCAGGAAGTGTGCGTGCTCGAAGCCATGAAGATGCAGAACAGCATCCGTGCAAAACAGTCCGGCGTCGTTTCAGCCGTCTATGTGAGCGATGGGCAGCATGTGAAGCACCACCAACCGTTGATGGTCATTAAGTCGGAGTAACTGTTCACTGTTGGATAAACGCCTTTGTTGAACACCTGCTAGAGCGATCACCCAGAAACCTGGACGCTCAAGGACGTGGAGCGGCTGACGTTGGCTGAGCCTGTCGAAGCCGACGTCAGCCGCAAGACGGTCAACACGGGCAATGATTGTGAACATCCGGTTGATCACTCTATAAGAAAGTGCAGGGGTGCAGTCTCATGAACAGGAAACACTCCGTCGCTCCCGCCGCTCTGCGCCGCCAATCCTGACCGGCGGCACACGCGCGGAGGGAATGTGAGTAAATACTCTGCGATCCGTCTCCCCGCCCGGCGACTGAATTCGCAGGCTACGGGAAGCGCAACTTGCCTTCGCGGGCTGGACCGGGCAATGCGGGTTATTTCTTATACTAACGTGCGGTCAGTCCGACACGATGTTCGAGGGTTCGTTGGGCAAGGCGCAACGGTCAACGCGCACCGGCAGGCGTGGCGCGGACGCCCGACGGCGCAGCGGCATCGCTCCGCCCGACGGGGCTTCCGCTTGTGGCGAGCATGGTCGAACTGCGTCCTCAGCGAGGGCTTTCGCCCACAGCGCCCCGGCGTCCTGTTGTGCGCCCTGGCAGTATGGTACGAATGACCGCGCATGAGTATTATGACCATCACGTGCGCGGTGATTGCACGCAGCTCCTTTGACGCGGGACTGGCGGGAGACATCGGCGCGCATAATGGATTTCTCGACACTCATCCCGGAATTGATCCAAGGTCTGGCGAACTTGACGCCTGGCAACCTGGTGATGATCGCGGTTGCGGCGACGTTGATTGCGCTGGCGGTGGTGAAGCAGTATGAGCCGGTGCTGTTGCTGCCGATTGGGTTTGGTTGTCTGGTGGCGAACATTCCGCTCACCGGCATGACCGACGGCGAAGGGTTGTTTGGCATTCTCTACCGCGCCGGGATTAGCACCGAACTCTTCCCACTCCTCATTTTCATCGGCGTTGGCGCGATGATCGATTTCGGCCCGTTGCTGGCAATGCCACGTATGGCGCTTCTTGGCGCTGCCGGTCAATTTGGCATTTTTGGCACGCTGATCCTGGCGACGCTTCTCGGTTTTCCGCTCAATCAGGCGGCATCGATTGGCGTCATCGGTGCGATTGACGGTCCCACGTCGATCTATGTTGCCTCGCAACTGGCGCCGGAACTGCTTGCCCCAATCGCCGTCGCAGCCTACTCGTATATGAGCCTGGTGCCGATCATCCAACCGCCGCTGATGCGGCTGCTGACATCACGCCGCGAGCGACGCATCCGCATGGCATACGCGCCGCGGCCGGTCTCGCGGCAGGCGCTGATCCTCTTTCCGCTTGTCGTCACACTGATCATAGGGCTGCTGGTTCCGGCGGCGACGCCGCTGATCAGTATGCTCATGCTGGGGAACCTGCTGCGCGAAAGCGGCGTGGTCGAGCGATTGAGCAACGCGGCGCAGAATGAAGTGATCAATGTCGCTACCCTGTTCCTGGGATTGACCATCGGCTCGACGATGGGCGCCGAGTCGTTTCTGAGCCTGGTGACGCTCCAGGTGCTGGGGTTGGGGCTGCTGGCGTTCGTGCTCGATACCGTCGCCGGTCTGCTGTTCGGCAAGGTTCTGGCGCTGGTCAGCGGCGGGACGGTCAATCCGTTAATCGGGGCGGCCGGCATTTCCGCCTTCCCGATGGCAGGGCGGTTGGCGGCAAAAGTGGCGCTCGCCGAAGACCCCGACAATTTCATCCTGATGCATGCCATGGGCGCCAACACCGCCGGGCAATTGGGCAGCGTCGTCGCCGGCGGCGCGCTGCTGGCGCTGGTGAGCGGGATTCTGGGGTAAGAGCATGCAGCGTGCTCGATACCAGCACACCGCGCCTGTACAATCCAGCAGGATGCGGGCATGATTTGTCAGGGAACGGCGCTCCGGTTGCCAGCGATTAAAATCGCCTTTGACGGACCTGTGACCGACCGTCCGCCTACGCGGACGGGAACAGCGGCGTCCACGCGCGTTGAGCGTGCCGAACCGCGCAGGTGGACGCCCGGCGGAACGCCTGCCTATCACACCTCCCGCAAGCGGGGAGTGTAATGGGCAGGCGCCAGCCAGGGTGCAGCATGGATGCGTTTTCTTGCCGCCTGACAATTCATGCCTGGCCCCCTGGTAGTTGGCATTGTCCTGTAAAACGGAACGTGGTACAATTGTTCATAGATCGTTGCATCCGGCATCGGGTACACTATGCCAGACGACGTCTGGGATCAGACCGATAATAATGCTGATGCCAGAGCGCTGCCTCCGCCGCCGGTACAGGCTTCGTCGCTGGATGAGCGCTACTTCAAGATCCTTATGTCGGCATTAAATCGGCGCCGCGTGAAAAGACGCACCTCCCTGCCGAGCTCGAAGATGTTCTGGAAGCCGATTGTGGTCATTTGTCCAGGAAAGATGGAACAAACGTTGGTTGTGGACGGTGATGGCGCCGTCGAACGCGCCAAATCACGGTCGTTGTGATTGGAGATCGGAGCGACGCGACCTGTCGCAACCTGTGGGAGCACATTCCGGCGGCGTACAAAGGTTGCCGGAGGTGCAGCGACTTCTGGCAAGCTTGCCAACTGGCCTCTCCGGCCGAGACACACGAATGTGTCGGCAAAGGCAGCGGGCAAACCAATCACATGGAACGTCGGTCCGGCGCCTTGAGACAATCTTGCGCACGATTCGTCAGAAGAACATGGTCGTTTTCGAAGTCGGACAGCATGCACGAAATCGTGACACGGCTCTTTATCATCCGTCACCATCTATCACTTGTTACTTGACCACCACCGCGTTTCGGACAACAATGATTGACAAAAATGCCCCTGCAACAAAATCGTGACCCGATAATCCGCACAACGCCAAGCACAGTGTCGCACAACACAACAAGCAGCCCAACACACCTGACACGCTTCGCTTTGCTCCGCGCGCCGCTGATGCTGGCGTTAGCCAGCCCTTTGCTATTCTGCTACGGTGGTATACAATAGAAATCACGATCCTCCTGGCAGGGCTATCTCGTGGACATCCAAAACATTATTGACGCTATCCGTCACAATCGTATTCGCATCACTGAACACGCTGACGAAGAAGCACAGGCAGATCATCTGTCCTTTGATGAGATTTTCTTCAGCATCCTGCATGGAGAGATTATTGAAGACTATCCAACCGACAAGCCCTATCCAAGTTGCTTGATATATGGAGATAGTTTTATCGGAGAGCCGATTCACAGTGTTTGGGCTTACAATCCAGGAACCCAATGGGCTGTGTTGATCACTGTGTACCGACCTGATCCTGAACGGTGGATCAACTGGCGTATTAGGAGAAAGCGATGAACCCTTTTGATAAGTGCCCTGTTTGTGGGGGTGAACTAGTTGAGAAGGAAGTAGAGAAACTACTCAAAGGCGGTATTCATACCGCAGTGCTCAAGGTGCATGCGGATGTATGCCTGCGATGTGGTGAACGCTTGTATTCCGTTGAAACGGTCAGACGCTTTGAACAGATTCGGCAGAAACTGGAACGGCAAGATACTGCCGAGTTTCAGCCACTTGGTCAGACTTTTCAGGTGGCGTAGATTCACATTCACGGGCTGGCTAACCAGTGCATGCACCCGACAGGCTTCGCCTCGCTGTGCTCAGCTCGCCGGCGGCGCGCTGCTGGCGCTGGTGAGCGGGATTCTGGGGTGATCCAGGTGTCCTCGATCTTTGCACACCGCGTCAGTACGAAACCGGTAACAGTCGGCATTGTCTTGTAGGACGGAGACTGGTACAATCATTTGCAGATCATTGTACTGGTATCGTGTAAATTATGACAGATGACATTCAGACCGATAATGCTCCTGATGAAGGTGCGCAACTGCATCCAGAACAGAAGCAGTATGATGATCACTACTTCAAAATCTTTGAGTCGGCATTAGATCAGTGCCGGGACTACAAGCCCAGGTTTGGCGGGGGATCTGGTTCAGGACTTACATTGAAAGAGTTCCAAACTCTTTATGAAAATGATCCGTTCTACCATTGGATCGGGCTTGACTCCCCGCTTATGTATGCTGCACACAAGGCGGCTGGCGGCATTACATCTGTCTATCGACAGATAGGCATTGCCTGTCAGCGGATTTTCAATCAGATGGTGCATGATCATCTTGGACTATCCTCAGAAGAAGCCGCCTGGAGTTACGTTATCGAGTCTCGGAGACTTTCACTGGATGGGCGTATTGAAATTGATAAAGTGAGGAATGCGGCAGCCCAGCGCAGGGTACAGCAGTGGATATGTGACGCCGGGCGTTTGGCTGGTTTACCGGAAGATACCTTGCAAGGCATCAAAGGATGTGTCTTCGAGGTGCGTCAGGGGTACAAGAGCAAGGACTCAAAACGTCAAAACGCCGACATCGCCAACGCTGCGAACGCATATGTGCATAAATATATGCCGGCGATTATATTGTTTTCAACCCAGATCGATAGTGATGTGGCGAAGCGATACAAGGAGCGCCACTGGATTATCCTGACGGGTACGAAGAATGGTTCGTCTATCGAAAGCACGTATGCGTTTTGTCGAAACGCGATAGGATACGATCTGGCTAACTTCTTTGAGTGTCATTCCGAAGACATCAAAAAATTGGTTAAAGATTTACTCGAAACGCTACTTTCTCCAGAAGAACCGGTATAACAATGCAGCAACTCGGATTATTCGCTCACCTCACCCACAAAGCCAATCTCAGGCACACGCGCTATGGATGGCTCAGGTTGACCCCTGCATATTCGGTTCACCTGGTTCAGGATGTGCTCTCCCAAATAACACCTCATGACACGGTTGTTCTCGATCCTTTTTGCGGAACTGGAACAACAGCCCTTGCATGCGCCGAACGAGGTATTCCTGTCGATACGACTGATATCAATCCTTTTCTGCTTTGGCTCACCAAAACCAAGGTTGGTGCGTATGATTCGGCTCATCTGACTGCATTTCGATCAAATGCTCAATATGTTGCTCAATTAATAGAAAACTCTGGTGGAAACGATATATGGACTCCTCCCATCCACCAGATCGAAAAATGGTGGAGTGTTGATGTCCTTCGTATCCTGGGAGGAATGATGGGTTTTATTCGCCGAATATCGGATTTTTGCTCTGAGAAGGTTGTGGACTTGCTCAAAGTTGCTTTCTGTAGGACAATGATCGCTCATTCGAGTGCGAGTTTTAACCATCAATCGATGTCCTTCAAGACACAGAACAATCTACCGCTGTTTCATCGAGCGGCTGATGATATGTTGATGACCTGGCAGGCGGTAGTAGAAGACCTGTACATTTCTGCTCAGAGTAAGGTGCAGACAAAGCCAGGAATTTTTTTGTGCGATGCGCGGAAATTATCAACTGTCCTTCCCCATGATTTTTATACATGTGTCATCACCTCTCCGCCATATCCGAACAGAATGAGTTATATTCGTGAGTTGCGTCCGTATATGTACTGGTTGGGCTACCTGTGTGATGGACGCGAAGCGGGTGAACTGGACTGGCAAGCAATTGGTGGAACCTGGGGCGTTGCGACGAGCAACGTCGGCAGGTGGTCGCCGCCGGAAACGCGCGCTATTCCGTATCCTGAATTTTCGGGCATTCTTGCAAAAATATCGGTAAAAAGCGATCTGCTCGCCCGATACGTGCATAAATACTTTTATGATATGGCAGATCACATTAATGACCTGTTCTTGGTGGTCAAGTCTGGTGGATCGATTTACTACATTGTCGGAAATTCAAAGTTTTACGATGTCATTGTGCCGGTTGAAGCGATTTTTGCCAGTATGTTCAGTGAACGTGGTTTCGTCGATGTAGACGTTCGTCCAATTCGGAAGAGAACATCGAAGAAGGATCTGTATGAATATCTTATATGCGCGCGAAAACCTTAAGCCCGGTTTTTCGTCAAAAATGTTTCCAAACGTTGTTCGTCCCGTAAGCGAGGGATGACTGCCCTGATAGGGTCACACGCGCTATGGATGGCTCAGGTGGACACCGGTATGCGATGTTGTCTGCGGTTCGGTGCAGGTTTCCGATGCGGGCGCCACCGGCAGGGTGATGGTGAAGGTGGTGCCAATACCGACGGTCGATGTAACGCTGATCGAACCGCCATGCGCTTCGACGATGGCTTTGGCGATTGCCAGTCCAAGACCGGCGCTCTGCCCGCTCTCGCGGGTGCGCGCAGGATCGGCGCGATAGAAACGCTCGAAGATGTGCGGCAGGTCTTCCGGCGCAATGCCGCTGCCTGTGTCGCGCACGTCAATAATGATGCGCCGATTCTCCGCCTCACGCGCCGCCAGCACAATTTCGCCCTCCTGTGTGTGGCGCAACGCATTCGCCAGGAGATTGTTCAGCACCTGCGCCATGCGGTCGGTATCGACCCACACTGCCGGGAGTGAGTCGGACGCTTCCACACGAATGGTTGGTCCACGCGATTCGACCTGCACCATGTGCGCCAGAGCGGCGCGTTCGAGGAGCGCGCGCGGATCGACGGCGCGCCGGTTGAGCGATAGTGCGCCGGCGTCCGCCAGTGATAGCAGGCGCAGGTCGTCGATCAGGCGTTGCAGGTGCTCGACTTCACCGTGCATAATTTGATAAATCCGGGGTGATCCGTTGATCCGTCCATCCCGTAATCCCTCGGTGTAGCCGCGCATGATGCTCAGCGGCGTGCGCAGATCGTGCGCCAGGTCGGCGGTCATCTGGCGGCGCGCCTGGATGGCTCGCCCAAGGTCGGCGCTCATCTGGTTGAATGCCTGCGCCAGTTCGCCGATCTCATCGCGTGAACGCACCGTCACCCGCTGATCGAGCCGCCCCTGTGCCATCGCGCGTGTTGCCGCCGTCAACTCGCGGATGGGACGGGTCAGTGTGCGTGCCAGCACGATACCGACGATCAGCGCGACAACGGTTGCGCCCATTGCGCTCAGCACCGTTGCCGCCGTGAGCCGTTGCAGCAGCGCGGCTTCGGCTGCCCAGCGCGGATCGTTGAGGATAGGGAGAGGTGGCGGACCAACGAAGAAGAAATAGCCGATGATATTGCCATCGGATCGCAGTGGCTCGGCGCGCGCGAGGACGCCACGGCTCAACCGGCGACCGGGAAGGTAGGGGCGGCGCCCGTAGACCACCACGCCATTCGTGTCTGCCAGGATCAGGTTCCGGCTGTAAAAGTCGAGCGGCGCCGTCCGTTCGAGGAGTTGCTCGACTCCTTCCCATCCGCCATTCGCCTGATGGTAGGAGCGCAGCGCATTCAGCAGTATCGTTCGATCACGGACCGAGAGGAACAGATCGACTTCGGAGCGGGTGCGCAACCCGACAATCAGCGCAACCAGGAGCGAGCCGATCAGCCCGACCAGCAGAAATGCCAGGGTCAGTTTGAGCGTCAGGGATCGCATGGTCACGCGCCTGTCTTCGACGGGTCCGGCGTGCGCGGCAGCGCAAAGCGGTACCCCATGCCATATACAGTCTCAATATAGCGCGGATTGCGCGGATCGTCTTCGATTTTGGCGCGCAGGTTGCGGATATGCACATCAATCGTGCGCTCTGAGCCTTCAAAGGCATCGCCAGAGACGCGGTCGAGCAGGTCGAGCCGCGAGAAGACCTGCCCCGGCGCCGCCATGAGGGTTGCCAGAATGGCAAACTCCGATGGTGTGAGATCGATGTATCGTCCACCGACGCGCACCGTCCGCCCGGTGCGGTCGAGCACAATATCAGCCGCGCGCAGCACGTCCGGTTCGAGCGGCGCCTGCTGGGTGCGACGCAGAACTGCGCGAATGCGGGCGATCAACTCGCGCACATTGAACGGTTTGGTGACATAATCGTCAGCGCCGAGTTCCAGCCCCAGGATTTTGTCGGTGTCCTCGATCTTTGCCGTCAGCACAATCACCGGCGTGCGCGATTCTTTTGCGAAAGCGCGCAGGAATTCATACCCGCCCATTTCCGGCATCATCAGGTCAAGGATCACCAGGTCCGGTTTTTCGACGCGCGCCACGTACAGCGCGCGCCTCCCGTCGCCCGCTTCGACGACGTGGAAGCCTTCTTGTTCGAGATAGAGCCGGAGCATATCGCGTAGCGCTGGCTCGTCATCAACAACCAGAATCGTGCTCATACGGAAGGTTCTGCCGGTGCGCGCGGCGGAGGTTGTCGCCGCAGGAAACGACGTGCAATCGGCGATGCTCCCACAACCAGCGCAGTTATGATGCCAATGATCAGCAGATTTTTGATGACCTCAATGATACCACGCACATCCGGTTCGCGCTCTGCATGATGGTCGCGCTCGAAGCCGCCGGGCGCAAACCCGCCGCGCTCACTCCGCTCGAAGCCGCCGGGTGCGAATCGGTCACGATCTCCCCTTGCTTCGAGGTGTGCGCGATCCAACTCTGGCAGCGCCCTCGCCAGAACTCCTGTCTGCCGGAGCATGATGAGAGCGCCGGCAACGACCAGCGCCGCTGACAGAATGGCGACAATACGCCAGACGGTCTTCATTGCTGCGCCTCCTTGGTCAAAACCGGAGCAGCGCTGAGGGATGGTGCTGTGCGGGAAAACCGCGCGCGCAACCGCCGGGTGGCATTAACGATCCAGCGCCAGTGGAGCGCCACATGCACCCCGATCAGGAACACCGCCGCGTCGGATGCCAGGTGGTGGAGTTGCGTCCAGAAGCGATCGCGCTCAGGGCGAATACCGATCCAGGGAAGCGTTGTTTCCGAGATCATCAAGCCGGTGAAGATAATTGTCGTGAAGACGATAAAGAGCAGGGTATTCAGCGCATAATTAAGACGCGCGCTGCCGGTTGTTCGATCAAAGAGGCGCCGAGTAACGCCAACAATCCACGACCAGTGAATGACCAGATGAGTCAGGACGGCGGCGCCGAGCGCGATTCCAAGCCATTCGTGAATGGCGATGCCGGTGAAGCGCGGCGCAGTGGCGATGAGGAAAGTAACAAACATGGCGCCGTCGAGCGCCAGGTTGGTGAGTGTGCGCCGCCGGGTCTCGGATGGAAGCGTGTTCATGAACTCCTCGCTACGATGTGATTGTCTGATACCAGTTACCTGTGACCATCCGGCATGGTCACCCCGAGCAGCGCGAGGGATCGTGCGCGACCCGCTCCGATTCCGCGCTGAGTTTACCCTGAGCGAAGCGAAGGGCTCGGCATGACACGCATGCGGCATCGTCAATCGTCATTGGTATGACGCTCACATCGTAGCAAGTCCTTTTTCAGGCATTGTTAAGAAGCGATGGAGGAATTGTTGGGGTCGCGGACATGCGCTATCACAAGCAGCAGCGTGGCGACGTTGCAACGCAACGTCGCCGCTGGAATACACCAGGTTTACGGTTGGCGCACTTCCGCCGTGACCGGGATCTGTCCTGCTTTCTCGAAGGTGAGCGTCAGTTCCACCTTATCGCCCGCATTCAGGTCGCGGGTCAGACCGATGAGCATCACATGGAAGCCGCCCGGTTTCAGCACAACCTCACCGTTTGCAGGAACATCGATGCCGCCTTCGACCTGGCGCATGCGCATCATGCCGCCTTCCTCGATGACGGTGTGCAGTTCGACCGTTTTGGCGACATCGGTGCTCGCAGCGATCAGTTTGTCCGGTTCACTGCCGGTATTGCGGATAACCATGTATGCGGCGCTGTTTGCGCCACCCATCTCCATATCCATACCACCATGCCCGCCATGCTCCATGCCCTGCTCAGGCGCTTTGGTCGGCTCCATACCGCCATACCCGCCGCCGGATGCCGGCGCCATGGTGGGTTGTTCCATGCCGCTCATCGTACCGCCTTCCATCTTCATCGCCCGCGCCCAGGGATCGCTGATCTGAATCGTCGCGCCTCCGGTTGCGCCGGTGTTTGCCGGCGCCGCAGACGGTGTCGGTGATGTGGTGCATGCTGCAAGCCCGAGCGCGCCTGCCAGAACGAAAAGCAACCGAGAGAGGTTCATTGGGACATACTCCTTTCCTGATGATACATAGTCATGATACGAATGTTTTTGTGCCGGGATGTCGGTGCTGGGCGGGAGGTGAGAAGTGATCCTCACTCTTCCGAATACGCCAACGGGGCGTTGCCCTGTGTCCCATCACGACGCCGCGCGCCGGTCACCCTAAGCGAAGGCGTTGCCGGAGCGAAGGGTCGCGGCATGGCATGACCGCCGGGATTCCGCGCTTCGCTCGGAATGACGACCCGCGTGGGAGCACTACGGTCCAGGTCGCATAAGGTCGTGGGCGAAGTCGCGCGAAAGCGCCGCAGGCGCCGATCATCGCCCGGAAACGCCGAACATTATGCGTGTACTGGCAGGAGGTGCCACAGTTTGGGAGGAGGGAGCGGAGGCGCCGGCGACTCCCTGTTTCGGCGTTGTCGCGCAGGCGGCGTCAGGCGCGCGGTAAGGGGCACGAACATGACGCCCATGGCAAGCAGCATCAGGACGACGTCGTAAACGGCGCGTGGTGCGGTAGAATGCTGGACGGGGGCATGTCCCTGATCTGCGGCAGATGCATGTGATGCGTTACTCAGATGACACACGAATCGCATGCTTCCAACCGGCGCATACCGGTGCGCTTCGGCATCGATCAGGGAACAATGGAGCACACAAAAGAGTGGGTTGAGGATTCCCAGCAGCAAAGCTGCCAGTGCCGACACGAATCGCTGTCGCAGGATCGACGCCCGGCGCGCCGGTCGCCGATCATTGATATTCGCCAGTGTACGCTCCATGATTGTGCATTATACCACAAAGTTTGGAGCGAACTCCTTAGTGATGGGGGTTGGAACGGATGGAGCGATGACGCCGCAGTGCGCGCCAGGGAAAAAGCCACGACCACATGCGCCATTCCTTTCGTTCGTTACGCGCCTGCGCCGGTATCGAGACAAGAATGCCGCGTTCACGACGACACGATGGGCAGTATTCAAGGTTCAACGCCACCTGAGCGGTGAACAGTCCGCCGCAGGCAATGCATGGTCGGCGGTGAAATGTCTCTGGCAGATGATACGTCTGATGCACCTCGCACCATACGGCGCGTCGGCGGCACGCCCGGCACAAATGCCTGGCGTCGTTAATCCCGTTGCCGCGCACCTGTCGCCAGTCGCGATCACCAATGGCGCCAATGCTGCCGCAACAGTCACAGACGACGACTGGTCCGCAGGGTTGGCGTTCCTGGTAGCTCATGTCCTGCCCTCCTCGTTGAGCGACACATGATTGTGCTGCGACGATCTGTTTTTTGTACAGAATAACCATACAGCGGTGCATCTGATTGTATGAACTATACTAATCGTGTTGGATGGGTCTGTCAAGAGGGGATCGGTTGTCGATACGCGAGGTGGATCATGCCCCCAATGAGACGACGCGCCTATTGCGGACCGGTTCAGGCGGTGATCCTCGACTGGGCTGGCACAGCGGTTGATTATGGCTCGTGGGCGCCGGTTGCCGTCTTTCTCCGCCTGTTCGAGCAGCATGGCGTGACCATCACGCCAGAAGACGCGCGCGCAGGCATGGGATTGATGAAGAAGGATCACCTGCGCGCCATTCTCGCGCGCCCGACCGTCGCCGCCGCCTGGCGATCCGTTTCTGGCGCGTCTCCGACTGAGCATGACATCGATGAACTGTTTGCGCAGTTCATCCCGCTGCAACTGTCCGTTGTGCAGGACTATGCCATACCCGTTCCCGGACTGATCGATGTTGTGAAAGAAATACGCAAACGTGGGATAAGGATTGGTTCGACGACCGGGTATCTGCGCGCGATGATGGACATGCTCGCGCCGGCTGCCGCTGCCCATGGCTATCGTCCTGATAGCATCGTCTGCCCCGATGATGTGCCCGCCGGCCGCCCTGCGCCCTGGATGTGTTTTCGGAATGCCATGCAGTTGGGTGTTTACCCGATGGCAGCGCTGGTCAAAGTCGGTGATACGCCGGTGGATATCGAGGAAGGATTGAACGCAGGCATGTGGACAGTAGGCGTGACACTGACCGGCAGCCTGTTGGGATTGACACAAACCGACGTTGATGCGCTCACGCCGTTGGAGCGGGTGGAAGCGCACACACGTATCGGTGAGCAACTCCGCGCCGCAGGAGCGCATCACATTATCGAAGGCATCTGGGATCTGCCTCACGCTATCGATGAGATCGAAGAGCGGCTACAGCGCGGGGAAACGCCGGTGATGGAATCGTGGCAATCGTGACCGCCATCCCGTGCCATAAACCTCGAACGCCGTGTCAGGGTGTGTTCATCAAAGCAGCGCTCTGTCGTGTGTGATCACGCTTCATAACTTCCTCGCACAATCTTGACATGCGCTTCATCTGGATGCTTTAGCGTACAGGCAACTATCGAATTGCCTCGGAAAGACAGGGACGATGACGAAAGCAGCGTATGCTATCTGGTTCTGTATTGCGCTCTTCCTGCTGGCAACCTGCGTACCGTTCGAACGACGTTTCCGCAGCGCGCCGGACGCCACATCACCCGCCAGGTTGGACCCTGGTGATTACACTATGTCGATGGATGTGAACGATGTGGTGCGCACCTGGATTCTGCACGTTCCACCTGCTGCCTCGCGAGGTGATCCCCTGCCTTTGTTGGTCGTGCTGCATGGTGGGGGTGGCACGGGACGAAAAATGCAGCAGTTGTTGGGTTTCGACGCATATGCTGATGCGCGCGGTTTCTATGTGGCGTACCCGGATGCCTTTCAGCCATCCGGCATTCGTGGAGGCGCGCACTGGAACGATGGACGCGGGACGGCGGGGATGGTTCAGCGCGGGAGCGACGACGTGGCTTTCATCAAAGACATGATCCTCGACATTGGTCGTCGGGTTCCGCTCGACGCCAGCCGCGTGTATGTCACCGGCGCTTCCAATGGCGGTATGATGACCTACCGCCTCGGGTGCGAAACCGGTGGCGTGTTCGCCGGAATCGCTCCGGTCATTGCGAACATGCCGGCGCCGGTGTTTGCCACATGCGCGCCTCACGCGCCTCTGACGCTTCTTGCCATCAACGGCGATGCCGATCCACTGGTTCCGCTTGCTGGCGGCAACGTCTGTCAGGATGTGCGCTTCGGCTGTGAAGGCGGACAGGTGGCGTCGCACACTGAGTCGGTGAAGACGTTTGCCATCGCCAATGCCTGTGATCCGGTTCCACAGGTCGAAACGCTTCCTCAACAGATTGACGACGGCACGTTGGTCGAACGTTGGACGTTCCTCAACTGCGCCGACGGCGCAACCGTCGTTGGGTATATTGTGCGGGGAGGCGGGCACACCTGGCCCCCGCTCCCCGCGCAACTCGCGGCTTCCGGGGCGCAGAGCCGCAACCTGGATGCGACCCGAACCATTGTGGATGCGTTTTTTCCTGAGTGAGCGCCATCGCCTTGGCGCGCGAGGACATCCCGCACCAGCCTCGCCGGTGCAGGGGTTCGTGCGCTCAGCGCGAGCAGAGCAGTCTATCCTATCCTTGTGCGCGGCGCGTCCGATCTCGCCAACATCGCCGCCCGCGACCACGTCTTCTTCGCCGCCGAGGAAGCGTTCGTTCGCCTGCGCGATACGATCTATGCCATATTGCGCGCGATGGAACAACCGCTGCCTGCTCTCGGACGCACGCGGCGCCGCCTGTTCATGATGGCGCCTCCTCAGGGGCTGGTCGCGCGCCTGCCCCTATCTCTGAGTCCCTGCGCTGCTCCGTTACACCATCGAATTGACATTTCCCACAATCGGCGTATAATATGACCAATCGGTCATATGACCGATTGGTCACTTTGATAGGAGACGGTTGTCGCCGGAGCAGTCTATGCCGACCGAGACATTCTTCAATCTGCCCGAGGAGAAGCGCGCCAGATTACTCGATGTTTTGCTCGACGAATTCTCGCAGAACGACTACGACAATGTTTCCATCGGGCGCATCACGGAGCGCGCTGGAATCGCCAAAGGCAGTTTTTACCAGTATTTTGCCGACAAGAAGGACTGCTACCTGTACCTCATTCAGTTGGCCATCGAGGAGAAGACCACGTTTCTGCGCCGTCAACCGTCCGAACCGTCAACCGATCTGTTTGCGCACCTGCGCCGGTTGATCGAGGCAGGGATGCAGTTTCAGTTTCGCAATCCGCGATTGGCGCACATCGCCTACAAAGCCCTGTTCGATGATGCGCCGCTGCCGGAAGAGACGCTGAATGTCATCCGGCGTGGCGGTTATGCCTACTTTCGCAGTCTGGTCGAATCCGGCATCGCCAATGGCTCGCTCGATCCCCGGATCGACAGCGATATTGCCGCATTTGTGCTTAATGCCGTCTTTACCGAACTGGGTCAACATCTCATGCAACGTTTCGGCGTGTTGCCGGACCAGTTACTCGTCAGCGGCGCGGATGCCTTCGATCACGACGACGTTCGCCGGGCAATTCATCAGGTCATCACCATTCTGGAAACAGGACTCCGAAAGAAGTAATCCTATGATCACTGTCGAGCATCTGAGTTTCACCTACGCGGGCGCCGATGCGCCTGCCGTCCGCGACTTGAGTTTCGAGGCGCGAGCCGGAGAGATCTTTGGCTTTCTCGGTCCCAGCGGAGCGGGCAAATCCACCACGCAGAAGATCCTCATCCGACTCCTGCGCGACTTTTCGGGTGTGGTGCGGGTGTTGGGGCGCGACCTGCGCGCCTGGAAGAACGACTACTACGAGCATATTGGCGTTTGTTTCGAACTGCCGAATCATTACGGGAAACTGACAGCACTCGAGAATCTGCGCTACTTTGGTCGTCTCTACTCCAACCCGACCGTGCCGCCCGAAACGCTGCTGGCGATGGTGGGACTGGAAGAAGATGGCAACCTGCTGGTATCACAGTATTCCAAAGGCATGAAGATCCGTCTGAATCTGGCGCGGGCGCTGATTCACAATCCACAGATCCTCTTTCTCGACGAACCGACCGCCGGACTCGATCCGGTCAATGCGCGCCGGATCAAAGACCTGATCAACGCGCAGAAGGAGGCAGGACGAACCATTTTTCTGACCACCCACGACATGACGATTGCCGATGAACTGTGTGATCGGGTGGCTTTTATTGTCGATGGGCGCATTACCGTGATCGATTCGCCGCGTGCGCTCAAGTTGCGCTATGGGCGCAAAGCGGTGCGCGTCGAATATCTGTCGAATGGTCATCCCGTCGTCTGCGATTTCCCGCTCGAGGGATTGGCGGATAATTCCGACTTCCTGGCAAGCCTGCGTCATCCGGTGCAAACGATTCATACCCAGGAAGCGACGCTGGAACACATCTTTATTCAGGTCACCGGTCGGAGCCTCATATGAAACGCTTCCTCATTACTCTGTACTGGGACATTGTGCGCCAGTATCGCAATGGCTTTTACTTCGTATCGGTCTTCGTGGCGGCGCTGACGGCGCTCGTATTGCGGCAATTCGACGCGGTGGACTGGTCGATCTGGTGGCCCCCAATCCTGCTCGAAAATCTGGTGATCAACGCCTTCTACTTTATGGCGGGCATCGTTCTGCTCGAAAAAGGTGAGGGGACGCTCGAGGCTCAAATTGTCACGCCATTACGCGACTATGAATATCTGCTCGCCAAAGTCATCAGTCTGTTCGCGCTTTCGGCGCTGGAGTCGCTGGCGCTGATCCTGATCGTCAGCGGACCGGCGTTCAACTGGCTGTGGATGCTGCTGGGCATTGCGGGGTTCGTGGCAATGTATGCGTTCTATGGCTTTTTCGTCGTCTCGCGCTATGACTCGATCACCGAGTTTCTGCTGCCTTCCGCGCTTTGGACGCTGGGATTCTCGCTTCCGCTTCTCGCCTACTTCGATCTCTGGCAGCACTGGAGTCTCTTCCTGCATCCGTTACAGGCGCCGCTCTTGCTGATTCACGCCGCGTATGCGCCGCTTCCTGCCTGGCAACTGGCGTATGCGGTGGTGTATACTGGTGTGTGGGTCGGCATCGGTTACGTGATCGGTCAGCGCGCGTTCTACCGTTTTGTGATTACGAAGGAAGGAGTCGGGCGACAATGAACGTCATGCAAACCGTGCGCGCCCTTGGTCCTATCGATGTGCGCGGTGTGCGCCGCGATAGCCTCCTGTCGTGGATGATCTTCATCCCTGTATTCGGCGCACTTCTGTTGCGCTGGGGTTTGCCGCTCCTTACTGCACGCCTGATTGAACGCTACGCGCTCGACCTGACGCCGTACTACCCGGCGCTGCTGGGGTATTTTTTTGTCACCATGACACCGGTCATCTTCGGTGCAGTGATCGGGTTTCTCCTGCTCGACGAGAAAGATGATCAGACGTTGATCGCCCTTCAGGTGACGCCCCTTTCTCTGACGCGCTACCTCGCCTACCGCATTGCCATTCCCGTTCTTCTGGTGTTCGCCATGTTGTTCGTGATCTTCCCGCTCTCGGGGTTGAGCGCGCTCTCCCTGCCGCACATAGCGGTCATCGGCATCGTGGCGGCGCCGCTTGCGCCCCTGTTCGCGCTCTATCTGGCGGCGTTCGCGCAGAATAAGGTTCAGGGATTTGCGTTGATGAAACTTTCCGGCATTATGCTGATGCTGCCGGTGGTTGCCTTTTTTGTGCAATCGCCATGGGAACTGGCGTTTGGCGTCATCCCCACCTACTGGATGGTCAAGGTCTACTGGATGCTGGAAGGCGGGCAACCTGGCGTGTGGCTCTACGCGCTGGTCGCCCTGCTCTATCAATCAATCGGCATCGGAGTGCTGGCGCGTCGGTTCGATACGGTGATGCACCGGTGAAGGTTATGGTCACGTCGGCATTTTCCCAACAGTACGAACAGGCGCTTCAGTTCGCCGCGCGCGCGCACCGGCAACAGGTGCGCAAGGGAACCGACATTCCCTACATTGCGCATGTGGTGCATGTTTCGGTCATTCTGCTGCGCTATGGCTTCGATGAGAACGTGGTCGTCGCCGGGGAGCTGCACGATGTGGTCGAAGATTGCGGTGTTGCGCCACAGGAATTGGAAGCGTTGTTTGGCGCAGACGTTGCGCGCCTGGTCGAAGCGGTGTCCGAGCAGAAGCGGAGCGATGGCAGCGAGCGTTCGTGGGAGGAGCGCAAGACCGGGGCGATTGCCCGCCTGCAACGCGGCGATCCGGCGATCGCCGCGCTGAAAGCGGCTGATGCCCTGCATAATATCCATGCGATCATGGCAGACCTGGCGCTGGTTGGGGCTGCGGTGTGGCAACGTTTCAAGCGTGGTCCTGATCAGATGCTCTGGTACTACCGCGAAATCCTGGCGGCGGTTCGCGGCGCGTTGGGCGATCATCCGATCGTCGCGGAACTTGCCCGCGCAATTGCCGATCTCGAACATGCGGTTCACGAGTATAATTGAGAAGAGTTGCGACATCTCTGTCTCGCATTATCCGTCGTTGACACAAGGAACCGCTGTCCGGTCACTGGGAGCGTTATGCCGGAGATCCGACAGAATCTGGCGACGCGCGAGTGGGTCATTATTGCCACTGAGCGGGCGCGGCGGCCCGAACAGTTCATCTTGCCGTCGCGCGGCAGCGTTCTCGACCGTCCCGAATACGATCCGAACTGTCCGTTCTGCCCCGGCAACGAGGAACTCGATCTGGAACGCTTTCGGATTCCTGCTAGCGGCGATTGGCAGGTGCGCGTGGTGCGCAACCGCTATCCGGCGCTGCTGGAACACGATGAGTATCAGCGGCGCTTGCAAGGCATCAATCGCTCGCTGGCAGGGTTTGGTTACCACGATATTGTGGTCGAGTCCCGGCGTCATAACACATGCGCAGCGCTGGAGCCGGTCGAGGGATTGATCACGACGTTGCAGGCGTTTCAGACGTGCGCTGCCATTTATCGCCGCGATCCGCGCATCGAGCATATCGTGTTCTTCAAAAACCATGGCGCGACGGCTGGAACATCGCTGCTCCATCCACACGCGCAGGCAGTGGCGCTGCCGGTCGTTCCCCACGACATTCGCGTGCGCAATGAAGAGGCGCGACGCTACTTCGACGACTATGGCGAGTGTGTGCTTTGCCGCATGCGTGAGGACGAAGAACGTCAACAGGACCGCATCGTTGTGAGCAGTCGCCATTTTACGGCGTTTATTCCCTATGCTGCGTATTCGCCGTTCCATCTGTGGATCGTTCCGCGTCGCCATACAGCCCATTTTCTGAATGCCACTGCTGATGAGATCGAAGACCTGGCGCATGTGCTGCGTGATGTGCTGCGCCGGATTTACTACGGCTTGAACGATCCCGACTATAATTATGTTATTCGCTCGGCACCGGAAAGTGAACGCCTGGCGCGCCATCTTCACTGGTATGTGACGGTCATCCCACGGGTGACGCAGACTGCCGGGTTCGAGATGGGCACCGGGATGTTCATCAATACGGCGCTGCCCGAAGAGAGCGCCCGTTTTTTGCGAAACGTCGTTCTGCCTGACGATTCGACCGACAATGACTACGATTAAGTCGTTCGTTGATCCCCACTCGGCGACCTTTCGCGCCAATGCAGAGGCGTATGCCACGCTGCTCGACGATCTGCGCCGCCGGTTGGCGGAGGCGCGCGCCGGCGGTCCCCCGGAGGCGCGCGAACGTCATAGGGCGCGCGGCAAGTTGCTCGTGCGTGAACGGATCGAACGCCTGCTCGACCCGGCGACCCCCTTCCTCGAAATCGGCGCACTGGCAGCGCACGAGGTGTATGATGAGCCGGTTCCCGCCGCCGGCATTGTCACCGGCATTGGGCGCGTCGCCGGGCGTGAGGTGATGATTGTTGCCAACGATGCGACGGTCAAGGGGGGGACGTACTATCCGCTGACGGTGAAAAAGCATCTGCGCGCCCAGGAAATTGCCGAACAGAACTATCTGCCCTGCATTTACCTGGTCGATAGCGGCGGCGCCTTCCTGCCGCTTCAGGCGGAGGTGTTCCCCGACCGCGATCATTTCGGGCGCATTTTCTACAATCAGGCGCGTATGTCCGCCAAAGGCATCGCGCAGATCGCGGCAGTGATGGGGTCGTGTACCGCTGGCGGCGCGTATGTGCCGGCAATGAGCGATGAGGTGGTGATTGTGCGCGGCGCCGGGACGATCTTCCTCGGCGGTCCGCCGCTGGTCAAGGCGGCGACCGGCGAAGAGGTCAGCGCCGAGGATCTCGGTGGCGCGGTGGTGCATACCCACATTTCTGGCGTCGCCGATCACCTGGCGGAAAATGATCTCCATGCCCTGGCAATTGTGCGCTCCATTGTGGAACATCTGGGTCCGCGCCGTCCTGCGCTGTGGGAGTGGCGCGAACCGGAGGCGCCGCTGTATGATCCGCGTGAATTGTACGGCATCATTCCGCGCGATCCGCGATCCAGTTATGATGTGCGCGAGGTGATTGCCCGGATTGTCGATGGTAGCCGCATGCACGAGTTTAAACCGACCTACGGCGAGACGCTGGTGTGTGGCTTTGCGCATATTGCCGGCGCGCCGGTTGGTATCATCGCCAACAATGGGGTGCTCTTCTCGGAAAGTGCGCTCAAAGGGACGCACTTTATCGAGTTGTGCTGCGCGCGCGGCATTCCGCTCGTCTTTCTGCAAAACATTACCGGATTCATGGTTGGGAAGGAGTATGAACAGCGTGGCATCGCCAAGGACGGCGCCAAGATGGTGATGGCGGTTGCAAATGCGCAGGTTCCCAAATTTACTGTCGTCATCGGTGGTTCGTTCGGCGCCGGCAACTATGCGATGTGTGGGCGTGCCTATGAGCCACGCCAGCTCTGGATGTGGCCCAATGCGCGTATTTCAGTGATGGGCGGTCAGCAGGCGGCAAGCGTTCTGCTGACCGTGCGCCTCGATGCGCTGCGGGCGCGTGGCCTCGATATGAGCAGCGCCGAACGTGAGGCGTTTACCGCGCCGATCCTGGCAACCTACGAACGTGAGGGAAGTCCCTACTATGCAACGGCGCGTTTGTGGGATGATGGGGTGATCGATCCGGCAGACACGCGCACGGTGCTGGCGCTCGGTCTGGCTGCCGCCGCTCATGCACCGGTCGAAACAACGCGGTTTGGCGTGTTTCGTATGTAATGGAGACACAATGAGCACTGAACTGATGTTGCCTTCCGACGCATTCCAATCCGCGCTCATGCGCCTGCTGGCATTGCCGGACCGCGCCGGCCTGGCGGCGCTGGTTGAGGATGCGCCACTCGTGTTGAGCGACGAGTTTCTGGCGGCAGCGCAACAGGTTGCGCAGGACCCGGCGGCAGCGGCGCTGCGCGAACGTTTGGATTGGCTGATCGCCCTTCGTCAGCAGGCGGACCAGGATGTTCCCGCCGCGTTCCAGGCGGTGCTGGCGGCAACGACCCTGGAAGAATTGCGGCAGGTGGCTGACCGCTGGCCCCTGACGTTGAATGACGCTTTTGCAGAAGTGGTGGAGCATCTGGCGCAACAGTTTGCTGATGCCGGGCAGCAGGAGGTTGCCGATGGGTTGCGGCAGCGTCTGGTTGCACTGGCGCAATTGCGCTTTTATCGTGAAACATGGACCGAGACGCCGCAGGGAAAGGCGATCTTTGCGTTCTTGAACGCCGACGATGATGCAGCGGCGCTAAGCGTTTTCCATGCTCGCCGTGATCTGCTCGATCATCCAGAAGCACAGCGGACGCTCGATGAGGTAATCCAGGGCGGTGACCCGGAAAGTCAGCAGCGACTGGAACGGCGCCGCGTATTGCTGCGCTACCTGCGCGGCGAGGAGCATGCCTGATGACTGTGTCTGTCACACGCGACGGATCGATTGCAATGGTCACGCTCGACCGTCCCAATGTACACAATGCTTTTGACGCCGCTACCATTGAAGAAATGCGCATCGCGTTCGAGTCGCTCTCCGGCGATCCAGGGGTACGGGTGATTGTGCTGACCGGCGCAGGCGAGTCGTTCTGCGCTGGCGGCGATATGCGCTGGATGCAGAGCGCCATGGAGTTATCCTTCGAGGAGAACATGGCGGATGCCAGCGCGCTGGCAGCAATGTTCGAGGCGATCTGGATGTGCCCGAAAGTGGTGCTCGGTCGGATCAACGGCGCTGCCATCGGTGGTGGCGCAGGGCTGGTTGCGTGCTGCGATCTGGCGATTGCCGCCGATACCGCGCGCTTTGGCTTTGGCGAGGTCAAGATCGGGTTGATCCCGGCGGTCATTGCGCAGTATGTCGTTCCGAAGATCGGTGTCAGCCAGGCGCGGGCGCTGTTCGTCTCTGGCGAACGGTTTAGCGCCGAGCGCGCCTTTGAGATTGGACTGATCCATGGTGTTGTGCCACCAGACGAACTCGACGCCACCGTCAGGGAGATTGCGCAGCGCTGTCTGACGAGCGCCCCAGAGGCGATTGTGGCATCGAAGCGCGTGGTGGATGTGGTGTGGGAAAGTGAGCGGGATGCGGCGCGGCGTTTTGTGATCGAAATGCTGGCGCGCGTGCGCACGAGCGACGAAGCGCGTGAGGGGATTGCTGCCTTCAAAGCGCGGCGGCGCCCGCCTTGGGCGTGAGCCGCAGGGTGCAGGCACGGGGTCCGGTCCCCGACGATGGCGGAATGTTTGTTGTATGGGCGCCCCCCTGTGGGCGCTCTACGGGGATGGTAGAGGGGCGCCCCCCTCTGGGCGCGCGATGTGGGGGGGATCAATGTCTTCGGGGGAAGGCACGAACCCCGGCATCGTTGCCGTAGGGATACTCCCCGTAATTGCCCTGTCTGAGTTCCTGCCGTGCATAATTGCGAAACGTTTCAAGGAGTGCGTCAGGAAACGCTCCCGTATTTTCCGCACTATGGTAATGCACCAGCGCCATCTCCACCAGTGGACGCAACTCGACAGGCAACCGACTGAGCGCCCACCAACCGCCTTCCTCTTTTGAGAGCACCCGGTGTGTTTGCAGGAACGCCAGCGTGCGGCAGGCATTCAGGATGGCATAGACCGGATCGGCGTAGATGCGGTCGAGCGCCTCGGTGACATCACTCATGATCGCGGCGATATAGTCTGTCTCCGGAACTTCAGGAAACACGGATGCGGCAGGTGGACCGTAGAGTGCCATGCCGCGCAGACGCACAACCGTGATGTGCGCAGCGAGGTCGGGGTCACGCTGCACACGTCTGTTCCAGGCGCGCCACATACCATCTTCCAGGTCGCGCATGTATGCCGCGCGCCACATTTCGCTATAGTGGAAATCGAACAGCAGCGGATGGCGCCACGGCGTCAGCATCGTCAACGCGAGAAAACTTACCTCAATCGGCGCCGGTTGGCACGACACGCGCAGCAGGTGATCGGCAATCTCCCGTTTCGTCACTACAGACATCGGCGCGCGCGTGACCACCAGCAGATCGAGGTCACTTTGCGTCGGATTGAAGCCCCCCATTGCCAGAGAGCCGTGCAGATACACGCCAACCAGTTCAGCGCCGAGGATAGCGCGCACATCTGCAACATAACGCTCGACCTGCGCCTGGATCAGCGCCTCAGTCGCGCGATCGCGGATCGTTCTCATCTTATCCACCTTCGCTGTGCCCTCGTTTGCCCTGCGCCCGTTTCCGGGCGGACCGAACCGTCGAGCGCACCCCGGCACGCCCACCGGGGGACGGACGCGCGCGCGGCGCCGGTCTCCCCTCTCGCGCACGCGGGAGAGGGGCAGGGGGTGAGGGTAAAACGGTGCTTCCCTACGCCATGCATGCTCGCTCTGCGCATGCATTGTGAAACGTTCAACACCTTACCCCTCCTCCAGTTCCACCAGCGTTGCGCCTTTGGCGACCAGCGCGCCGATGGCATAGGGCAGGCGGAGCACAATCCCGTCGTGTGGTGCAGCGACGATGTGTTCCATCTTCATCGCTTCCAATACCACCAGCGGTTGGTGGGCTGCAACACGATCTCCCTCACGCACCAGAATACGCGCAATCGTGCCCGGCATTGGGGCTTCCAGTCCGGCGCGGCTATGGCTGTGCCCGGCGGATCCCAGGCGTCCAATCTCTAAAGTAGCGCGAACCAGATGGAAACGCTGCCCGCGCCACTCGACAACCTGTGCTTCGCCATCGCGCGCCATTGCGAACCGCTCGATTCGTCCATCCGCCATTCGTAGCGTCAGGCGATCAGGATGCGCTTCGAGCACGCCAGTGACGTAGACCCTCCCATCAATCTCGACCCGCCATTCGCCGGTATCCTCGGTTATGCGCACAGACCGTTCGTTTTCGCCGTCACGGTAGTGCAGTGGCATATCGGCGCGCAGCATTCGCCATGGTCCCAGCGCGCTCCAGGGATCGCGCGTAGCGGCTCTGCCGTGTGCCAGCAGTTGCACATCAGCCACGGATGCCGCCAGCAGCGCCTCATCCGGGATGGGAGCGGGAACCGGCAGGTGCTGTGGAATCGTGTGTGTGGTCAGAAAATCGGTCGTCGTCTCGCCAGCGATGAATGCCGGGTGTGCGACAATCGCGCGCAGCAGCGGCAGGTTGGTCGTCACCCCCTCGACGGCACAGGCGTCGAGTGCGGCGCGCAACCGAGCGATCGCAGCAGCCCGGTCATCCGCGTGAACGATGAGTTTTGCCAGAAGCGAGTCGTAGTAGAGGGTGACCTCATCGCCGGTTTCGACACCGGTATCGCAGCGAATGTCGCCCGGTAGATCGAAGCGTGTCAATCGCCCGCCGGTCGGTAGAAAGGTAACGGGGTCTTCGGCGCAGAGACGCACCTCGATGGCATGACCGCGCTGTTGTACGTCGTCCTGCCGAAATGGCAGGCGCGCGCCGCCAGCGATGGCAATCTGCAACTGCACCAGATCGATGCCGGTCACGGCTTCGGTGACGGGATGTTCGACCTGCAAGCGGGTATTGACTTCAAGGAACGCAAAACTGCCATCGGTCTCGTCATACAGGAACTCTGCCGTGCCCGCGTTGACATAGCCAGCGGCGCGCGCGAGACGCACTGCTGCCTCGCCGATCATCTCGCGCTGTCTGGCGGTCAACACCGGTGACGGCGATTCTTCGACAATTTTCTGGTGGCGACGCTGGATCGAGCATTCGCGCTCGAACAGATACACATAGTTGCCATGCGAGTCCGCGAGGATCTGCACTTCGATGTGGCGTGGACGCGCGAGCAGTTTTTCCAGAAAGATCGTATCATCGCCGAACGCAGCGCGCGCTTCGCGGCGGGCGCTTTCCACGGCTGCGGGAAGGTCATCGGCGCGTTGCACGATGCGCATGCCGCGCCCACCGCCACCGGCGCTGGCTTTGATCAGGAGTGGGAAGCCAATGCGCTCCGCTTCGCGCGCGAGCGTCTCATCACTCTGATCGGCGCCGTGGTAGCCGGGCGCAATAGGGACCCCGGCGGCAAGCGCCAGACGCCGGGCGGCAATCTTGTCTCCCAACGCCTCGATGGCTTCCGGCGGCGGACCGACGAACGTCAGTCCGGCATCGCGGCAGGCGCGAGCAAAGGTGGCGCGTTCGGCGAGGAAGCCGTAACCGGGATGGATCGCCTGCGCGCCAGAGCGCAACGCTGCCTCGATGATTGCCTCGATGCGCAGATAACTCTCCGATGCCGGCGCCGGACCGATTGGCAGCGCTTCATCCGCCAGGCGCACATGGAGCGCCCGACGATCTGCTTCGCTGTACACGGCGATAGCGGCAATTCCCAGGGCATGACAGGCGCGAATGATCCGAACGGCGATCTCACCGCGATTGGCGATTAGAAGCCTGGCAAACACGGTTTTCGATCCTGTGCGTAAACTTTGCCACTCGCCATTATAGGGCATGTTCAGGGGTTATACCAATGACCTGTAAACATCTGGCATTGTCACCCTGAGCAGAGCGAGGGGTCTTGCGCGACCTGCGCAGATTCCTCGCTGCGCTCGGAATGACAAGTCGCTGCGCTCGGAATGACAAGTCGCTGCGCTCGGAATGACACGTCGCTGCGCTCGGAATGACACGTCGCTGCGCTCGGAATGACACGCATGCGGCATCTTCAATCGTCATTGGTATTAGGGGTCGGGAAACCCTTCAACCTGTAACCTTCAACCTTCAACTCTCCACCTTCGCTCGTTCGACGGCGCTGGGATGCATTCCTCGACCAGATCACCATGTCAGCCTTCAACCTTCAACTCTCCACCTTCGCTCGTTCGACGTGCAACGCCCACCTGCAACCTTCTCACCTCTTGCCTCTTGCCTCTTGCCTCTTGCCTCTTGCCTCTTGCCTCTTGCCTCTTGCCTCTTGCCTCTTGCCTTTTGCCTTTTGCCTCTTGCCTCTTGCCTCTTGCCTCTTGCCTCTTGCCTCTTGCCTCTTGCCTCTTGCCTCTTGCCTCTTGCCTCTTGCCTCTTGCCTCTTGCCTCTTGCCTCTTGCCTTTTGCCTCTTGCCTCTTGCCTCTTGCCTCTTGCCTCTTGCCTCGCGCCTTGCTTTACCTTCCCACGTTCAACGTTCAACGTTCCGCATCCCCATGGGCGTCAGCATCCCATCGCGCCAGATTCCTTCGACCTGCACCATGCCATAGCGCACGGCGCCCCCCGGTGTTGTGGTCAGATCGGAGAGGAGGGCTGCGTCGCGCAACGGCGCGCGCAGTTTCACCTGGCGCGCCTGTGGCGTCGGCGCGCCGCCAGGACCAAGCGCCTCAACAAGGACAGCTTCATGCTGGCTGGCGATCAACGCGCCGGTTAGCCGCACTGCCTGACCGGTCGCCGGGGTCATCGCCAGGAATGCTACCGTCGTCTCCTGCCAGGGGAGCGGCATGATCGTCTGGGGATGCAACCGATACCCGAAGATGCCATCTGGTCCAAATGCGCCAGGTCCTTCGAGGGCGCCGGTCACGGCGACTGCCAGGTACCGCACCTTGCCGGCTGGTTGAGCGCGGGCAACGAAGTTGTCGATTTCTCCACCGGGATCGAGCCACACCTGGCGCACCGGCTGGTCGGTAGGCACAGGGGTTGCATCGTTACTGAAACTTAACCCGGCAACCAGGCGCGCGCCGCTGGCATCGACCAACAAGTAGGCGGCGATAGGCGATGATGGACGGGGCGCATCTAGCGCCACATCGAGGGGAAGAAACGCCGGTGCCGGGAGAGGCGTCGTCACAGGCGCATCGCTGCTGCACGCGGCCAGGATTGCAAGAAATGTGCAGATTATGAACAATCGCTGCATAGAACCCATCGTACCATGAAAGTCTCAGGCAGGGGAATGATAGGTTTTGATAGTTTTCATGGCGTGTTTGAACGGATCCGCCTGCTATACTCGCCCGTAACAGAAAGCAAAACTGTTATCACAGGAGAGTCACATCCATTATGGGAACGCGCAACTCACGGATCAGCGGGTTCTACCAACTCAGCCCAAACGAGCGTCTCGAAGTCGTGCGGTCGTTCGACGGGCTGAACGACGAAGACCTGCGCCAGCTCCACGGCGGCAATGGCGCCCTGACCGTCGAGCGCGCCGACAAGATGATCGAGAATGTGATCGGCACGTTCAACCTGCCACTCGGCATTGCAACCAACTTTCTGATCAATGGGCGCGATGTGCTCATTCCAATGGTCGTCGAAGAGCCATCGATCGTCGCAGGCGCCAGTTATGCGGCAAAACTGGTACGCGACGGGGGCGGGTTCCAGGCAAGTTCCACCCCGCCGCTTATGATCGGTCAGGTGCAACTGGTGCACGTCGCCGATCCGCACCGCGCCCGCCATGATATTCTGGCGCAGCGCGAGGCGATCCTGGCGCTCGCCAACCGTCAGAGCAGCAGCCTGGTGGCGCTTGGCGGCGGCGCCAGAGATGTCGAGGTGCGCTTTTTCGAGACCAGCCCGATGGGTCCGATGCTGGTCGTGCATCTGATTATCGACTGCCGCGACGCGATGGGCGCCAATGCCATCAATACGATGGCGGAAGCGGTCGCGCCGCTGCTCGAAGAGATCAGCGGCGGCAAGGCGTACCTGCGCATTCTCTCGAACCTGAGCGACCGGCGGCTGGCGCGGGCGCGGGCGATTGTGCCGGCGAAGTCGCTGGCGCGCGACGGTCTGAGCGGCGAAGAGGTCGTTGAGGGCATTCTGTGGGCGTATGCCTTTGCCGCAGTCGACCCTTATCGCGCAACGACACACAACAAGGGTGTTCTGAACGGTATCGATCCGGTGCTGATCGCCACCGGCAACGACTGGCGCGCCGTCGAGGCTGGCGCGCACGCCTATGCTGCGCGTAACGGACAATACACCTCGCTGACGCACTGGGAGCGCGACGCGCAGGGGAACCTGGTCGGCACGCTCGAAATGCCGCTCGCGGTCGGTGTTGTCGGCGGCGCGACGAAGGTGCATCCGGCGGCGCAGGCAGCGCTCAAATTGCTCGGCGTGACCCACGCGCACGAACTGGCGGAAATCTGCGTCTGCGCCGGTCTGGCATCGAACCTGGCGGCGATGCGCGCTCTGGCAACAGAGGGCATTCAACGCGGGCATATGAGCCTGCACGCGCGCCAGATTGCTATGGCCGCCGGCGCACAGGGCGCCGAGGTGGACACCATTGCGGCGCGTATGGTTCAGGAGCGGCGCATTAAGCTGGCGCATGCCGAAGCATTGCTGGCGGAACTGCGCGCGCAGAATGCCGGCACTGCCGCCGCTCACGCTCTGGCGACAACAATGTAGAACCCGGACGAAATAAGGGCAACAACCACCGGGAAGAGAACCCGGAACGCTGCATCCCGCCGTTGTGATGCAACCCTGTCTGTGCAGGCGCGCGGCGCACGTTCCGCGTTCTCTTTTCTGTTGCCTTCGGAAGAGGAGTATGCACAATGATGAAGCCTGAACGACCTGTGGGCGTTGTCGGGTATGGCGCCTACATCCCGCGCTTTCGCATCGCGGCGCGTGAAATCGCCCGCATTTGGGATGGCGCGGGCGGGACGCCGGTCGACTCGAAGAGCGTACCCGGTCCCGACGAAGATACTATCACCATGTCGATTGAAGCCGCGCGCAACGCGCTGGCGCGAGCGCGCATCGCACCCGACCGCCTCTCGGCGGTGTGGGTTGGCAGCGAGAGCCATCCCTACTCGGTTAAACCGTCTGGAACGCTGGTTGCCGAGGCGCTCGGCGCGACGCCGTGGGTCAGCACGGCAGACTGGGAGTTCGCCTGCAAAGCCGGTTCTGAGGCGCTGACTGCTGCGATGGGCATGGTCGGCAGCGGCATGGCGCAGTATGTGCTGGCAATCGGCGCCGATACCGCGCAGGGTCGCCCTGGCGATGCGCTGGAATACACCGCCGCTGCCGGAGCAGCGGCGCTGCTGATCGGTCCGGCGGCGGATGCGGTTGCAATTATTGAAGGGACGACCTCGTATGTAACCGACACCCCCGACTTTTTTCGCCGCGCCGATACGGCGTATCCGGTGCACGGGCACCGTTTCACCGGCGAGCCGGCTTACTTTGGCACATCGCGCCACGCCGCCGAACAGTTGCTGCGCGATCTGGGAGCGAAGCCATCGGATTTCACCTATGCTGTGTTCCACCAACCGAACACGCGCTTCCCGCAGACGGTCGCCCGCCAACTCGGGTTCACGCCGCAGCAAATCGCGCCAGGGCTGCTGTCGCCAAAGATCGGCAACGCCTACTCGGCGGCGGCGCTGCTTGGATTGTGCGCCATTCTCGATGTGGCAAAGCCGGGTGATACGATCTTTGTAACAACCTACGGTTCTGGCGCAGGGTCCGACGCTTATGCGCTGCGGGTAACCGATGCGCTGCCTCAACGCCGTGAGCGGGCGCCGCTGACGGCGGCGTACCTGGCGCGCGAAACATTCGTCGATTATGCCGTGTACGCCAGGTGGCGCGGCAAACTGGTGATGGAGTAGTGCTATGCGACATGTCTATATCATTGGGACCGGAGCGACGGCGGTTGGCGAGCACTGGGACCGCAACGCTGCGTCGCTTGCTGTCGAGGCGCTGACCGGCGCTCTTGGGACCATTCCTGCATCACGGCTCGGCGCGCTCTACGTTGCCAGCGCGCTCAGTGGAACATTGCACGCGCAGAGCCAGATTGGTGCGCTGATCGCCACAACTGCCGGTATCCCCGGCGTCGAAGCTATCACGGTCGAGGCTGGCGGAGCGTCAGGCGGTGTGGCATTGCGTCAGGCGTGCATGGCAGTCGCATCGGGCGCCGTTGATCTGGCAGCGGTCGTTGGCGTCGAAAAAGTGACCGATGTCCTCGATGCGCGCCGCGAAGCGGCGCTCGCGCTGGCAACCGATGCCGATTGGGAGGCGATCCATGGTGTGACTCTGACTGCGCTCTGGGCATTGCTTATGCGCCGATACATGCATGAGTACGGGTACGCTGCCGACGATTTTGCGCCATTCCCGATCAACGCGCACGCCAACGGGATCGCTAACCCGCACGCCATGTATCGCTTTCCCATCACTGCCGACAAGGTGCGCAGCGCGCCGATGGTCTCCGAACCGCTCGGCCTGCTCGACTGCTCGACAGCAGCCGACGGCGCAGCCGCCGTGGTGATCGCCGACGAAGGGCTGGCGCGCGAACTCTGCGCAAACCCGGTGCGCATCGCTGGTTCCGCCGTCGCAACCGACACCCTGGCGTTGCACTGCCGTTCCAACCCGCTATGGCTGGCGGCAGCGGCGCAGACGACGACCGCCGCGCTGCGGTCGGCGCACTTGACGCACGATGATGTCCAGGTGTTCGACATTACCGATCCGCACGGGATTGCTGCGGCGCTGGCACTCGAGTCGAGCGGCTTTGCCGAACGTGGAACAGCGGTGGCGTTGGCGCGCGAAGGCGCCATTACTCCGAAGGGACGTTTGCCGCTGGCGACTGGCGGCGGGTGCAAGGCGCGCGGTGATACGGTCGGCGCCAATGGCGTCTATCAGATTGTCGAACTCGTTGCGCAATTGCGCGGGCACGCAGGTGCAGCGCAGGTCAATGGTGCGCGGGTGGCGCTGGCGCAGTGCATGGGAGGCATCGGCGCGACCGTGGCGACTCACATTCTGACACTCGACTGAGGTGGAGGTTCAACGATGGATCTGGCGAAACACTGGCGTCTGCGCCATGCGCGGTATCGCCTGGAAGGGCAGCGCAACCGACTGACCGGCGAGGTGCGTTTCCCGCCAGCGCCGCCGCGTCCCGGCGAAGCGGAAGATACATGGGAGCCGTATCTCCTGAGCGGACGGGGGCGCGTTTACTCATTCAGCGTGGTGCGGCAACCGCCGGAAGGGTTCGAGGATCGGACCCCCTACCTGGTGGCGCTCGTGCGCCTCGAAGAAGGACCCATGGTGACCGCGCAACTGACTGACTGCGACCTCGATCAGGCAGCCATCGATATGCCGGTCGAAATGGTCACCCGCCGCCTGCGCGATCTGGGACCGACCGGGCTGATCGTGTACGGCTACAAGTTCCGCCCTATCATGCAGATGTGACTGCGGCAATCCTGGACGCAGGTCTTCAGGTGCAGGGGGGGGACAGGCTCGAACCCGCCCCTCCCTCGGCTTGTCTGGTTTCATGATCGTGCTCAGGGCGGAAATCGTGCTGTGTGGCGTGCGTCCCGAGATCGCCGAAAGCATCGTTCACGAACGCATGCACTTGAACGACGCGCGTCACTTTGCGACCATGCAGGAAGGCGTGGCAGCGCTGCTGCGCCACGACTGAAACGCGCACTAGTCTCAGCCGTTCATTACAGCAGCAACTCCTGGCGTTCCATCACAAGATCGGGACACCGCTTGAGGAAGGCTGCCGCAGACACCCGCGCAAGTTCGCCAGGTTCGATTTTATGTAAACCGCTACCATAGGTCCGTCCCTCGCCACGCAACTCGTCGGCGGTGACCTGTTGCAGCAAAGCGAAGACGTCTGCGGCGGCGTCAGGACAATTCTTCAACAGCCCTGCCAGACGCCCTTTTGGGTACATGAGCAGGTAGAGGTTCGTTCCAACGGCTTGCGAGCGATTCCAGACGAAGCGAAACGGCCCCTGCTCACGAGACCCCCGTCCCATATAGGTGCAGAGAAACGTTGCCGGATCGCGCTGCTCTTGCCGGTACCACGGTGTGTGTTTGCGCACCAGGTTAATACCAATGACCGGTGACCATCCGGCATGGTCACCCCGAGCCGCGCGAGGGGTCGTGCGCGACCCGCGCCGATTCCGCGCTGCGTTTACCCTGAGCGAAGCGAAGGGCTCGGAATGACACGCATGCGGCATCGTCAATCGTCAAACGATCGCCGCAGCACGATCGCGTTCCTAATTCGTTGGATTTGCACCGCTTTTCAGCCAGGGAAAAATATCTCGATCAAGCGACTTGATGAGTATATTGCATAGCTTTGTCAAATCTCCATCGAGAAGCGCAGGCGCCATTCTAGCCGGAGGTTTCCCTCTTTACCATAGTGTTGATGAGATTTTTACTAACGCCTGCCAGACCGATCAATCGGTCTGCCGCAAGCGGCGGTGCAGTGCACATCCGCAGAGTCGAAAGTGCTTCAGGGTTTTGCTTCAACAGATCAAGTTGCACAAGTCATTGATTGCCCGAAATGTCTTCTCAACCTGTTCGACCGTCGCTGCGCGCGCGTTTCGGAAGGTTTCGGGAGCAAAATCGATAGATAAACCACCGATTAAGATAATCCACCGAAGCGGCAATATCCTGCTTCCAGAGATGGGGTTTATCGGCGTTAATCATTCGTGACCGGAGTACGACACCGACCAAAACCACGTCGGCGATGATTCGGTCGTAGCACATATGATGCAGGCTGTCAAATACCGCGCTTTAGGGAGCGATCAGGAGGTGATCAGCGCTCATGGTAAAATCTCAGGCGACGTGGTTGCCGGTGGAGGCAACGATTACAGCGCGAGGCGCCGCGCGAGCGATTGCAACCCGCGATGTTGCAACGCCTTCACCGCACCCTCGGAACGACCGAGACGCTGCGCCACTTCCTGGATCGGGAGATCGACCATGAAGCGCAGGTAGAGCACCTGCCGCTGATCGTCGGTGAGATCGCACAGGTGACGCCGCAGTTCTTCGTGGTCGAGGCGCATCACAACTTCGTGATCGGGTCCCTCACAGGCGCCGCCCCAACTCTCCAATGGAACGGTTTGCCGCAGACGACGGCGGCGGATCACATCGACGGTGCGATCGCGCGCAATGCGGTAGAGCCAGGCGGAGAGGGGCCAGCCACGATCCTCGTAGCGGTCGAGACCTTCGAATGCGCGCAGAAAGACTTCTGCCCGAAGATCCTCGGCAAGATCGGGATCGCCGATCCGAAAATAGATGTACCGGTAGAGCGGTTGAGCATAGCGATCATAAATCTGGGCAAACGCCGCATGGTCGCCGTCTTGCGCCCGTTTGATCAGGTCGCTGTCGGAGAGCGGGAAGTCGGAATCTGCGGGAGAAGCATCCATACGAGTGTTTCCTGCCTATTGCGCGTCGCTGCGCGTCTCCTCGTCATCGGTTTGAGTGTAGCAGGAGGGCGCTACCAATGCGTAACCAGCGTAACCTTAAGCCGGTGAAAGCGGGTATAATAAGGATCGAAAGGAGCGGCAGCCATGGATTTCACAAACGAGCGCCGCGCCATGATCGATCTCCTGATTCGACGTGGCATCAGCGATCAGCGCGTGCTGGACGCAATGGCGCAGACGCCGCGTCATGTGTTTGTTCCGGCGCACGAACGGTCGCACGCCTACAGCGATCAGGCATTGCCGATTGGCGAAGGGCAGACCATTTCGCAACCGTATATGGTTGCGCTGATGATCGAAGCACTCCAACTGGCGCCAACTGATCGCGTCCTCGAAATCGGCGCCGGTTCTGGATACGCTGCCGCGGTGCTCAGCCGGATCGTAGCGAAGGTTCATACCATTGAATGCCGTGAAGCGCTGGCTGCCAGTGCCGCTGCGCTGCTCCGCACCCTTGGCTACGACAATGTCACCGTCCATGTCGGTGATGGCACGCAGGGGTTGCCGGACTACGCGCCCTTCGATGCCATTCTGGTGTCGGCGGCATCACCCTGGGTGCCGGCGCCACTGCGTGAGCAGCTGGCATCCTCCGGGCGGTTGGTGATTCCGGTCGGCGGAAGGCAGGCGCAGATTCTGTTGCGGTTGCGTCGCACAGGCGATACCCTGCGCACCGAGCGGCTGTGTGATGTGCGCTTCGTTCCGTTGATCGGCGGGCATGCCTGGACGACTGAACACTACCCGGAACGCTGAACTGGATGGAGTTGTTATGTTTTCGACGCCTGATGAGGGCATTTTTGCGGGGCGAAGCAACGACACCGTTGAGTTATTCAAAGCCTGGGCTGGCACTACCATCGCCTACGCCGTCTTTCAAACCGGCGCGACAAACCTGGCAAGCAGCCGGTTTTTGACGAATCTCTTCATTGCAGCCGTGGTGTGTGGTTTGGGGTTCGTGCTCCACGAACTGGCGCACCGTATCGTTGCGCGGCGATTCGGCGCACAGGCGCACTTTGTTGCAAATGTGCAGATGCTGGCGATCTCGATTGTCGTCGCGTTCCTCCCCCTTGGTCTCTTCTTCGCTGCTCCCGGCGCCGTCTGGCATCGCGGCTACCTGACGCCGCGCCAGAGCGGGTTGATCGCCCTGGCGGGACCGGCGACCAACATGGCGCTTGCAGGAGTGTTTCTCGTTGCGGCGCCGGTTGCGTTCCTCGCCGGTCTGCGCGATACCTG